>NZ_FWZV01000007.1:0-110007 GCF_900177315.1 Pseudomonas sp. LAMO17WK12:I1
CTTTTAGTGAAGTTGCCAGAAAGCCAATCAGCTACCAGCTTGATTCTTTGATTCATGGGGGACTCTTGGTTCCAGGGCATGATCAGTTACCTCCTGATCATGCGTATTAGCCTGTAAACCATGTCCCCGGTTAGAAATGTAAACGATGTCCCCGGTTTGTACCGGGGCAAGCCCCCTCCCACATTTTGACCGAGACAGTCCTTTTAAATGGCGACGTCGGCTTTAATGCTTGGATCGGCCTCGTAGCCTACGATTTCGAAGTCTTCGAATTTATAGTCGTAGATCGATTCGGGCTTACGCTTGATCACCAGTTCCGGCAGCTTCTTCGGCGTGCGCGCCAGCTGGGTGCGAATCTGCTCCATATGGTTGCTGTAGGCGTGGGTGTCGCCGGTGGTGACGATGATCTCGTGGGGGATCAGGTCGCATTGCTGGGCCAGCATATGGGTCAGCAGCGCCAGGGCGGCGGTGTTGTACGGCAGGCCGAGGAATACGTCGGAGCTGCGGATGTACAACTGCATCGACAGATGGCCGTCATGCACGAACGCCTGGTACAGCAGGTGGCACGGTGGCAGGGCTTGCTTGCCGTTGCGCGCGTTTTCCTGGGGGCTTTTGGTTTCGTCCGGCAGGTATTCGACGTTCCAGCCGTGGAACAGGATGCGACGGCTGTTAGGGTTGGTCTTGAGCGTGTGCACCATGTAGTCGATCTGGTTGATCGTGCCGCCATCCTTGGTCGGCCAGGCGGTCCACTGCTCGCCATACACCGGGCCCAGGTCACCGTCTTCGGTGGCCCACTCGTCCCAGATTTTCACACCGTTTTCGTTCAGCCACTTGATGTTGGTGTTGCCGCTCAACATCCAGATCAACTCGTTGGCGATGCTTTTGAAGTGAAGCTTCTTGGTGGTCAGCAGCGGGAAGCCGTCGGCCAAGTTATGCCGATACTGACGGGCGAACACGGCCTTGGTGCCGGTGCCGGTACGGTCGCCTTTGGTCAGGCCATTGGTCACGACGTCGTTCAGTAGTTCGAGATATTGCTTCATGTCATTACCCGTATCGTTGAAGCCGAGACCTCGCGGGCCTCGGCATTCGAATTTAAAGCGCGGTGTGCTTCAGCGGTTGCGGGCGATTGTACGCCCACCACAGCAGGCCCAGGCCGACCAGGATCATCGGAAGGCTGAGCACTTGTCCCATGGTCAGCCAGCCCCATGCCAGGTAACCCAGCTGGGCATCCGGCACGCGCACGAACTCGACGATGAAACGGAAGATCCCGTAGAACAGCGCGAACATGCCGGAAACGGCCATGGTCGGGCGCGGTTTGCGCGAAAAGAGGTACAGGATAAGGAACAGTGCCACGCCTTCCAACGCGAACTGGTACAGCTGCGACGGATGGCGCGGCAGTTGCGCCGGGTCGCTGAACGGCGGGAACACCATGGCCCACGGCACGTCGGTCGGCTTGCCCCACAACTCGGCGTTGATGAAGTTGCCGATGCGCCCGGCGCCCAGGCCGATCGGCACCAGCGGCGCGACGAAGTCCATCAGTTGGAAGAACGACTTGCCGTTGCGCCGGCCAAACCACCAGGCCGCGATCATCACGCCGATAAAGCCACCGTGGAATGCCATGCCGCCTTTCCACACTTCGAAGATCAGCGTCGGGTTGGCGATGTAGGCCGAGAGATCGTAAAACAGCACATACCCCAGGCGCCCGCCGACGATCACCCCCATCGACAACCAGAACACCATGTCGGAGAGCTTCTCCTTGGTCCAGGTCGGGTCGAAACGGTTCAGGCGCCGGGAGGCCAGCAGCCATGCACCGCCGATGCCGATCAGGTACATCAACCCGTACCAGTGGATTTTCAGCGGACCGATGGCCAGGGCCACCGGGTCGATCTGCGGGTAAGGCAGCATTGCGACTCCTCGTTAAATCATTCGTTATGGCGACCGGACCATGCCCGGGCGCGATTAAGCCTGCGTTACAGCAAAAAATTCAAACCGACACAAAACAGCAAGCCGGCGAACAACCGCTTGAGCAAGCGCGGCGACAACCGGTGCGCCAGGCGTGCACCGAAACGGGCAAACACCATGCTGGTCAGGGCAATGCCCAGCAGCGCCGGCAAATACACGAACCCTAGACTATGAGCGGGCAACAGCGGGTCATGCCAGCCCAGAATCATGAAACTTAACGCACTGGCCAGGGCAATCGGCAGGCCACAGGCGGACGAGGTGGCCACCGCCTGTTGCATCGGCACGCTGCGCCAGGTCAAAAACGGCACGGTCAGCGAGCCGCCGCCGATGCCGAAAATCGCCGAAGCCCAGCCGATCATGGTACCGGCCACCGTCAGGCCGAGCTTGCCCGGTACCGTGCGGCTGGCCTTGGGCTTGACCTCCAGGGCCAGTTGCACGGCGATGATCAGGGCGAATACGCCGATGACCTTCTGCAAGTGGGGGCCGGAAATCGCCTCGGCGGTCAGCGCACCAAAGCCGGCGCCGAGCAGGATGCCCACGGTCATCCAGACAAAGATCGGCCAACGCACCGCGCCACGTCGGTGGTGCTCACGCACGGCATTGACCGAGGTAAAGATGATCGTCGCCAGGGAGGTGCCCACGGCCAGGTGGGTCAGCACCTGCGGGTCGAAGCCCTGCAAGGTGAAGCTGAACACCAGCACCGGCACGATGATGATCCCGCCGCCCACGCCAAACAGCCCGGCGAGCACGCCCGCGCACGCGCCCAGCAGCAAATACAGCAGAAATTCCATGGGAGCCCCCAAACCAGGTCCGGCATGTTAACGGATGGAAGGCATGCGACCCAACTGGATACGATGGAACGCCGCTGCCGGTGTGGGTAGAGTGGCAAAAAACACAAACGGGAATCGCCTGATGTGCCTGATTGTTTTTGCCTGGCGGCCGGGCCATGCCCAGCCGCTGATCGTCGCGGCCAACCGTGACGAGTTCTACGCCCGCCCCAGCCTGCCGCTGGCGCAGTGGCCGGATGCGCCCGAGGTCTACGCCGGCCGCGACCAGGAAGCGGGCGGCACCTGGCTGGGCGTGAATGCCGATGGGCGGTTTGCGGCCCTGACCAATATCCGTGATCCCCACCAGCCGCCGGCACGCAAGTCCCGCGGGGAGCTGGTGGCACGGTTTCTCAGTGGTTCGCTGCCGATTGACCAGTATTTGGCCGACGTTAATGGCCGTTCGATTGAATATGCCGGGTTTAACCTGCTGGTGGGGACGCGGGAAGAGTTGTGGCATTACAACGCCAATCACACCGAGCCGACGCAGTTGAAAGCGGGCGTGTATGGGTTATCCAATGCAGGGCTGGATACACCTTGGCCAAAACTGCTTAAGGCCAAAGCCGCGCTGAGTGAGTTGCTGAACGATCCCCGGCCCGAAGCGCTACTGGAGATTCTGAGCGATCCGCAGATTGCACCGTTTGCCGAGCTGCCGGATACCGGCGTGGGGTTGGCGACGGAGAGTTTGCTGTCGAGTGTGTTTATCGCCAGCCCCAGTTATGGGACACGGGCGAGCACGGCGTTGATTGTGAATGCCGATGGCACGCGGCGGATGGTGGAGCGCAGCTTTGGACCGCATGGTGGACGGCTCGGAGAGGTAGAACTCAAGTTCTGACGCTGATGCCGTCTTACCCAGCAGCGCGCCCTACGCAGCCTCGCGCGCTCGACAGCTGCTACGGGCGGGGCTGCGTATCGCCATTAAAGGGTCTTGGCAGACGCCGGGTTGATCATCCGCGTCAGCCCCAGGTTTTTCAGCGCCAATTGCAGCGAGCTGTGGATAACCTGCGGGTTGTCGATGGTCATCAACTCCGCCAGCAGATCCTTGGCCATGCTCAGTTCAACCTGGCGCAGCATCCACTTCACCTTCGGCAGGTTGGTGGCGTTCATCGACAGGCTGTCAAAGCCCATCGCCATCAACAGCACCGCTGCCGCCGGGTCACCGGCCATTTCACCGCAGATGCTCACCGGCTTGCCTTCGGCATGGGCGTCGCGCACCACGTGTTGCAGGGCTTGCAGCACCGCCGGATGCAGGTAGTCGTAAAGATCGGCCACCCGTGGGTTGTTACGGTCCACGGCCAGCAGGTACTGGGTCAGGTCGTTGGAGCCCACGGACAGGAAGTCCACCTGCCGCGCCAGTTCCTTGGCCTGGTACACCGCCGCCGGGATTTCGATCATCACGCCAATCGGCGGCATCGGTACGTCGGCGCCTTCGTCGCGCACTTCGCCCCAGGCACGGTGGATCAGGTGCAAGGCTTCTTCCAGTTCATGGGTGCCGGAGATCATCGGCAGCAGGATGCGCAGGTTGTTCAGGCCTTCGCTGGCCTTGAGCATGGCACGGGTCTGCACCAGGAAGATTTCAGGGTGGTCGAGGGTAACGCGAATACCGCGCCAGCCGAGGAAGGGGTTGTCTTCCTTGATCGGGAAATACGACAGTGACTTGTCGCCGCCAATGTCCAGGCTGCGCATGGTCACCGGCAACGGGTGGAAGGCGGACAGTTGCTCGCGATAAATCGCCAGTTGCTCCTTCTCACTCGGGAACCGCTGGTTGATCATGAACGGCACTTCAGTGCGGTACAGCCCCACCCCTTCGGCACCGCGCTGTTGCGCGCGTGCCACATCGGCCAGCAGGCCGGTGTTGACCAGCAGCGGTACACGGTGACCGTCGAGGGTCACGCACGGCAGTTCGCGCAAGGAATCGAGCCCGAGCGCCAGTTGCTTCTCTTCTTCCACCACCTCGGCGTATTGCTTGCGCAGGACTTCGCTGGGGTTGGTAAACACCTCGCCGCGATGGCCATCGACGATCATGTCGATACCGTCGACCTTGGAGTACGGCAGGTCCACCAGGCCCATCACCGTCGGAATGCCCATGGCCCGGGCCAGGATCGCGACGTGGGAGTTACCCGAACCCAGGACCGAGACCAGGCCCACCAACTTGCCTTCAGGCACTTCGCCGAGCATGGTGGCGGTCAGTTCTTCACTGATCAGGATGGTGTTGTCGGGGTAGACCAGGTTGGTGCTGCGGTCTTCCTGCAGGTAGGCCAGCAGGCGGCGGCCGAGGTCACGCACATCCGAGGCCCGCTCGCGCAGGTAGGCGTCGTCCATCAATTCGAAACGGTTGACGTGATCGGTGACCACCTGGCGCAGCGCGCCCTGGGCCCACTGGCCGGTCTTGATCACGGTCTTGACTTCGTTCCCGAGGGACGCGTCGTCGAGCATCATCTGGTACACATCGAACAACGCGCGCTCTTCGGGGCGCAGCTGGGTGGCCAGCTTGGTCGACAGGTTGCGCATGTCGGCGCGCACGCCTTCCAGGGCCGTCTTGAACAGTTTGATTTCAGCGTCGATGTCGTCGACGTGCTTGTCCGGCACCACATCGAGGTCGGCCGGCGGCAACATGACCACGGCAGTACCGACCGCCGCCCCCGGTGAACCCGGTACACCGACGAACTTGGCTTCCTGGATCCCCTTGCCCTGGCCGCCCAGGCCGCGAATCGAGCCGGTGGCTTCGGCGTGGGCGATAACCCCGGCGAGCTGCGCGCTCATGGTCACGAGGAAGGCTTCTTCGCCCTCGTCGAACTGGCGACGTTCTTTTTGCTGGATGACCAATACGCCGACGACGCGGCGGTGGTGAATGATCGGTGCGCCGAGGAACGAGGCGTAGCGCTCTTCGCCGGTTTCGGCAAAGTAGCGATAACGCGGGTGATCGGCCGCGTTTTCAAGGTTCAGGGGTTCTTCACGCGTCCCCACCAAGCCCACCAGACCTTCATTGGGCGCCATGCTGACCTTGCCGATGGAGCGCTTGTTCAAGCCCTCGGTGGCCATCAGCACAAAACGGTTGGTCTCTGGGTCCAGCAGGTAAACCGAGCAGACCTGGCTGCCCATGGCTTCCTTGACGCGCAACACAATAATCCCCAACGCCGCCTTGAGATCCTTGGCGGAGTTAACTTCCTGGACGATCTTGCGCAGCGTATTGAGCATGGCTCGGGGTCGAACTCCGTCGTCAGTCGCGCGCTAAAAGGCGCGGGGCAAGCTCTTTGAGAGCGCGACGATAAACCTCGCGCTTGAATGTCACCACCTGGCCCAGCGGGTACCAATAACTGACCCAACGCCAGCCATCGAACTCCGGTTTACCGGTCAAATCCATCCGCACCCGCTGCTCGTTGGAGATCAGGCGCAGGAGAAACCATTTCTGCTTCTGGCCGATGCACAGCGGTTGGCTGTGGGTACGCACCAGGCGTTGCGGCAAACGATAGCGCAACCAGCCCCGGGTACAGGCCAAAATCTGCACATCTTCACGCTCAAGGCCGACTTCTTCGTTCAACTCACGGTACAAGGCGTCTTCAGGGGTTTCGTCGGGGTTGATTCCGCCTTGAGGAAACTGCCAGGCATCTTGGTTGATTCGGCGAGCCCATAGCACCTGTCCGGCATCATTCGTAAGAATAATCCCGACATTAGGACGGAAACCATCGGGGTCGATCACGGCAACAACCTCGCAAACGCATGTCGCCGCATTGTTCCACAAAGGTTGTTCCAGCGGCAACGAGGCTTCTTACCTTATGTGCACTCTTGTGAAAAGACCGTATTCTGGACGCCTTTTTACAGACTTTTCAGCGAGTAACTGCAATGCGCCTGGCTTTATTCGACTTGGACAACACCCTTCTCGGCGGTGACAGCGACCACGCCTGGGGCGATTACCTCTGCGAGCGGGGGATTCTCGACGCGGTCGCCTACAAAGCCCGCAACGACGAGTTCTACCAGGACTACCTGGCCGGCAAGCTGGACAACGCCGCCTACCTGAACTTCTGCCTGGAAATCCTCGGCCGCACCGAGATGGCCCAGCTGGACGAATGGCATAACGACTATATGCGCGACTGCATCGAGCCGATCATGCTGCCCCTGGCCGCTGAACTGCTGGCCAAGCACCGCGCCGCTGGCGACAAGCTGGTGATCATCACCGCCACCAACCGTTTCGTCACCGCGCCAATTGCCGCACGCCTGGGCGTCGAGACGCTGATCGCCACCGAGTGCGAGATGGAAAATGGCCGCTACACCGGGCGCAGCACTGATGTGCCGTGCTTTCGTGAAGGCAAGGTGACGCGCTTGAATCGGTGGTTGGAAGAAACCGGGCACAGCCTGGAAGACAGTTACTTCTACAGCGACTCGATGAATGACCTGCCGCTGTTGGAGCAGGTGACGCATCCGGTGGCGGTGGATCCGGATCCGAATCTGCGCGCTGAAGCCGAGAAACGGGGTTGGCCGGTGATTACCCTGCGTAGCGAGTAACCGTGGTGAGCGGGCTTGCCCCGCGCTGGGCTGCGAAGCAGCCCCAAAACCTGCCAACCGGTCTCATCAGGAAAAATGCGGGCCTTTGTCGGGGCTGCTTCGCAGCCCAGCGCGGGGCAAGCCCGCTCACCACAGAAGCCCTCACCGCATTAAACCGGCTTGGCGCCCATGAGCCCAGCAATCGCCACAAACCCCACCAGGCTTACCCCGGCCAGCACCAGGGTGAAATTCAGGCTGCCACCCTCGCCTTTGCGCAGCCGGTTAAGCCGTGCCACCAGCCAGAACCAGGCCAGCGCGGCCACGGTGTAGAGGATGCTGGAACCCAGGATCCAGGCCTGCCCCAGCGGCCAGCCGACCAGGTGCACCAGCCACCAGCCGGTAAACGGCATGCTGACCATGCAAACGCCCATCAGTAACCACACGAACGCCCACGGGCGCTGCACGGTCACGGCCGGGCCGGCGCTGCGCTTGCGCCAGGCCAGCAGCGCCAGGCCGAGGCCGCTGAGCAGCAGCAACACCGTGGCGGCTACGTGGATAACTTTGAGGGTGGTAAGGGTTTCCATCTGTCGTTTTCCTTAAAGGCCGCCCCAATCAGCGTAGTCGCTCAACCGAGAAACAGTTTGTAGGCCGGGTTATCGCTTTCATCCCAATACGGGTAGCCAATGGCTTCCAGGGCCGCCGGGACCAGGTGACGCTCGTTCGCCGGCACTTGCAGGCCGGCGACCACACGGCCGTCAGCGGCACCGTGGTTGCGATAGTGGAACATCGAGATGTTCCAGCGCCCGCCCAATTTATTAAGAAAGTTGAACAAGGCCCCCGGACGCTCCGGGAATTCGAAGCGAAACACCACTTCATCACTGACCTGGGCCGCATGCCCACCCACCATATGGCGGATGTGCAACTTGGCCAGTTCGTTCTCGGTCAGGTCCAGCACCGGGAAACCCTGGCTGGTGAGGCTGGCGATCAGCGCACTGCGCGGGTCGTTTTCCGGGTGGGTCTGCACGCCGACAAAGATGTGCGCTTCGCTGCCGGAGTGGTAGCGGTAGTTGAACTCGGTGATCTGGCGCTTGCCCACCGCCTCGCAGAACGCCTTGAAGCTGCCCGGTTTCTCAGGGATGGTCACGGCAATAATGGCTTCGCGACCTTCACCCAGCTCGGCGCGCTCGGCCACATGGCGCAGGCGGTCGAAGTTGACGTTGGCGCCGGAGTCGATGGCCACCAGGGTCTGGCCGGTGACGCCACGGGTCTCCACGTATTTCTTGATGCCTGCTACGCCGAGCGCGCCGGCCGGCTCGGTGATGGAACGGGTGTCGTCGTAGATGTCCTTGATCGCGGCACAGATTTCATCGGTGCTGACGGTGATCACTTCATCCACATAGTGTTTGCAGATGTCGAAGGTGTGCTGGCCGATCTGCGCCACCGCCACGCCATCGGCAAAAATGCCCACGGTGGGCAGCACCACACGCTCGCCGGCAGCCATGGCAGCTTGCAGGCAGTTGGAGTCGTCCGGCTCGACGCCGATGATCCTGATCTCCGGGCGCAGGTATTTCACGTACGCCGCAATGCCCGCGATCAGCCCGCCGCCGCCCACCGGTACGAAAATCGCGTCCAGGGGCCCCGGGTGCTGGCGCAGGATCTCCATCGCCACGGTGCCCTGCCCGGCAATGGTGTGCGGATCATCGTAGGGGTGAATGTAGACGTAGCCTTTTTCGTCGACCAGCTTCAGCGAGTAGGCCAGGGCTTCCGGGAAGGAATCGCCGTGCAGCACTACTTTGCCGCCACGGGAGCGCACGCCTTCGACCTTGATCTCCGGAGTCGTCTTGGGCATCACGATCGTGGCCTTGACCCCCAGCACCTTGGCCGCCAGGGCCAGGCCCTGGGCATGGTTGCCCGCCGAGGCCGTGACCACGCCGCGCGCGCGCTCTTCAGCCGTCAATTGAGTCAGCTTGTTGTACGCGCCGCGAATCTTGAACGAGAACACCGGCTGCAAGTCTTCACGCTTGAGCCAGACCTTGTTACCCAGCCGCTCGGAGAGCTGGCGGGCGGTCTGCAGCGGGGTTTCTACGGCAACGTCATAGACGCGCGAGGTGAGGATCTTTTTGACGTACTGTTCAAGCATCGGCGGAAATCACTGGGCGGGTTGGGCAGGGCCAAGGAGTCTAACCCAGCGTTTGGCCGGGCGACCACACGAATCCGGAGGTTTTGTTGGGTTATACTCGCGCCCCTCTTTACTCCCCGCCCGTTCCGGAGCCCGCATGACCCAGGATCAACTCAAACAGGCAGTGGCCCAGGCCGCCGTCGATTTAATCCTTCCCAAACTCGACGACAAGAGCATCGTCGGTGTCGGCACCGGCTCCACCGCCAACTGCTTTATCGATGCGCTGGCCCGGCACAAAGGCGCGTTCGACGGCGCCGTTGCCAGTTCCGAAGCCACCGCCGCGCGCCTCAAGGGCCATGGCATTCCGGTGTACGAGCTCAACACCGTGAGCGACCTGGAGTTCTACGTCGACGGCGCCGATGAAAGCGACGAACACCTGAACCTGATCAAGGGCGGCGGTGCAGCCCTGACCCGCGAGAAAATCGTCGCGGCGGTGGCCAAGACCTTTATCTGCATCGCCGACGCCAGCAAGCTGGTACCGGTGCTCGGCGCGTTTCCGCTGCCGGTGGAAGTCATCCCGATGGCCCGCAGCCACGTGGCTCGCGAGCTGGTGAAGCTGGGTGGCGATCCGGTGTACCGCGAAGGCGTGTTGACCGACAACGGCAACATCATCCTCGACGTGTTCAATATGCAGATCACCAACCCGGTGGAGCTTGAGACCCAGATCAACGCCATCGTCGGCGTGGTCACCAACGGCCTGTTCGCGGCGCGTCCGGCGGATGTGCTGCTGCTGGGCACTTCCGAAGGCGTGAAAACCCTTAAAGCCTGATGCAAAACCCAATGTGTCTCAGGGATTGGGTTTCTTGAACACGTAGAACAGGTTCGGCTCACTGACCAGATACAACGTGCCCTCGTCATCCATGGCGATCCCTTCGGCCTGGGGCACCCGTTTTTTCAGGCCATGGCGCCCATTGAGCAGAGACAGGCTGCTCAATGGGCGACCGTCGATATCCAGCTCCAGCACCAGGAACGACTCATCCGACAGCGCCAGCAAATGACCGCTGCGCTCGTCGTATTGCAGGCTCGACAGGTCGCGCACAAACAGCCCGGCATCGCGCTTGGGGTTGTTGATCACGTGCACCGAGTAGGTTTTTTCCGGTTTGAAATGGGGAAAGCCGTGGACCTCGTAGATCAGCATCGGGTCGCGTTCCTTGGCCACGAACAGGCGCTTGCCCACCGAGTCATAGGCCAACCCCTCAAACCCCTTGTTGCCCCCGACATGCAGGCCCAGGGTCATCTGTTCCGCATCGGCGGCGTCGAGGAATTGGGTATCGTCGTCCACATGCACCTTGATCAGCCGCTGCTGGCGCTCGTCGGTGATGACATAGATGTTGTCGCTGATAAATTCCACCGCCTCGGCATCACCAAACCCCACCAACGGGATGCGTCGCAGGATCTTGCCCTCAAGGGACAGCTCGATCAGCTCGGCATTTTTATTGGTGACCGTAAACAGGCTCTTGCGTACCGGGTCGTAGGTGAGGGCCGAGACATCGTCGTCGAGCCCTTCGATAACCTGGGCCTCAAGGGTCACTCGGTAATCCGCCAGGCCGATGGAGCGCTCGTCCGCCGGCTGACGCCAGGCCTGCCAGTTGAACCAGGCGCGCTCGAACAGGCGAAAATGCTGCGCAACCGCCCCGGCGCTGACCAGGGCGATCAACACCAGCATAAAAAGAATGGGTTTGGGGCGGGCAAATCGACGCATCGGGCGGTGCTCAAAGTCAAAAGTGGCGAATGAATATCACGCCTGTCTGAATTTAAACTTAAACGCACCCTGGTGTCTGGCGAATGCCGCTAATAGAGAAATATCCGACGTGATTCGTCTGTTATTTCTGCTTTTCGAAACGATAGAACAGGTTTGGCTCACTGACCATATAGAGCGTGCCGTCCTCATCCATGGTGACCCCCTCCGCACGGGGGATGGTGTTCTTGAGGCCGTTGAAGCCACCGAGCAGGGTCATGAAGCTGACTTGTTCACCCTTCTCGTCCAACTCCAGCAACAAGTGGGAGTCGGCCGATAACACCAGCAGATGGCCGGTGCGCGGGTCGATGGCCAGGGCCGAAAGGTTGCGCATGTCCAGCTCTTTGCTGGCCAGTTTCTGTTTATCGCCGACCAGGGTCTGGCTGCCGTCGCTTTTCCAGGTGAACAACGCCGGCGGCCGCTCTTCACCCAGCACAAATTGCTGATTGCGCTTGTCCCAGGTAAGCCCCTCGAACGCTTTGTTCTGATCCTTGGACGGGCCCAGGTCATAGCTCGGGAAGTCGGCCTTGTTCAATTGCTGGGTGGCAGCGTCGATCTTGACGATGGTCAGGTTGTGCTGGCGTTCGTCGACCACGGCCATCAGGCCATTTTCCATCACGGTCAAGCCTTCCGGGTTGTCCCAGCCATTGAGCGGCATCTTGCGCAATACGTCGCCTTGCAGGCTCAGCTCGACCAGGAACGGGTTTTTACCCATGACGGAAAACAGGGTTTTGGTCTGCGGGTTATAGGAGACGTCCGAGGCTTCGTCTTTCTCCATGCCCGGCAAAACCTTGGCGTCGATGACAACGTGATAGTCAGGCAACCACACACTTTCGCTGCGCTCGGCGGGCGTTTCAAAGCCCTCCAACAGCCACAGCACGCCGCGATCGTCCCAATGCATGGCCCAGGAAATGCCGTACACGATGGCACCCGCCAGAAATAGCCAGGAATACCAGCGCAAGGCAAAGCGAGAGCGCGGCTTGGGTGTGGCGGAAGGCAGGGACACGGCCATGGGGTGCTTTTCCGGAAAGTCAGCGGTAGGTGATAGCACAGGATCAATGGACCCGCGCGCAGGAGGCTGAGGATTATCCGGATGGGGTGTGAAAAAAATGCAAAAGCCGATGCACGAGATGGATTCGGACCCAATGTGGAAGGGGCAAGCCCCCTCCCACATCAGGTGCTTATCGAACGCTGCTTTCGAAGCGGTTTACGCCGGTCAATTCCAACACCAGGTCATCACCCACATTCAACGGGCCCACGCCGGCCGGGGTGCCGGTGAGGATCACGTCGCCGGCCTGCAGCGAGAAGCAGCCGGCCATGTACTGGATCATCGGCACGATCGGGTTGAGCATGCTCGCGCTGTTGCCGTCCTGGCGCACTTCGCCATTGATGGTCAGGCGAATGCCAATATCGGTCACGTCCGCGAAGGTGCTGCCGACCACGAACGGTGCAATCACCGCCGCGCCGTCGAAGGACTTGGCGATTTCCCACGGCAGGCCCTTGGCTTTCAGCTCGGATTGTTTGTCGCGCAGGGTCAGATCCAGGGCCGGGGCGAAGCCGGAGATGGCGTCCAGCACTTCTTCACGGCTGGGCTTGTTCGACAGCGGCTTGCCGATCAGCACCGCGATTTCCGCCTCGTAGTGCACCGAACCGCGCTCGGTCGGAATGCTGAAACCGCCTTCCAGCGGGACGACGCAACTGCCCGGCTTGATGAACAGCAACGGCTCGGTCGGCACCGGGTTATCCAGTTCCTTGGCATGTTCGGCGTAGTTACGCCCAATACACACCACTTTACCGACAGGAAAGTGGATATTGGTGCCGTCGACATACTTGTGCTGGTAGCTCATGAAACGACTCCTTCGGGGCGGTTAAACAGCGAAGATCTTGCCAGGGTTCATGATCCCGTTCGGGTCGAACACTGCCTTCACTGCTTTCATGTATTCGATCTCAACCGGCGAGCGGCTGTAGGTCAGGTAATCACGCTTGGTCATGCCCACGCCGTGTTCGGCGGAAATCGAACCGTTGTACTTCTGAACGGTTTCGAACACCCACTTGTTCACGGTGGCGCACTTGGCGAAGAACTCATCCTTGCTCAGGTTTTCCGGCTTGAGGATGTTCAGGTGCAGGTTGCCGTCGCCGATATGGCCGAACCAGACGATTTCGAAGTCCGGGTAGTGTTCGCCGACGATCGCATCAATTTCCTTCAAGAACCCTGGTACTTTGGAGACGGTGACCGAAATATCGTTCTTGTAAGGCGTCCAGTGGGAAATGGTCTCGGAGATGTACTCGCGCAGTTTCCACAGGTTGTGCAACTGGGTTTCGCTCTGGCTCATCACGCCGTCCAGCACCCAGCCCTGCTCGACGCAGTGCTCGAAGGTTTCCAGGGCGTGGTTGGCGACTTCTTCGGTGGTGGCTTCGAATTCCAGCAGCGCGTAGAACGGGCACTCGGTCTCGAACGGCGCCGGCACATCGCCACGGCCGAGGACTTTGGCCAAGGCCTTGTCGGAGAAGAATTCGAAGGCGGTCAGGTCCAGCTTGCCCTGGAAGGCGTGCAGCACCGGCATGATCGAGTCGAAATCGGTGGTGCCGAGCACCATCGCGGTGAGGTTTTTCGGCGCACGGTCCAGGCGCATGGTGGCTTCGACCACAAAGCCCAGGGTGCCTTCGGCGCCGATAAACAGTTGGCGCATGTCATAGCCAGTGGCGTTCTTGATCAGGTCGCGGTTCAGCTCCAGCACATCGCCCTTGCCGGTGACGACTTTCATGCCGGCCACCCAGTTGCGAGTCATACCGTAGCGAATGACCTTGATCCCGCCGGCATTGGTGCCGATATTGCCGCCAATCTGGCTGGAACCGGACGACGCGAAGTCCACCGGGTAGTACAGGCCATTTTCTTCGGCGACGTTCTGCAATTGCTTGGTGACCACGCCCGACTGGCACACGGCGGTGCGGTCGGTGAGGTTCACGTCGAGGATCTGGTTCATATAGTCGAACGAGACGACCACTTCGCCATTGGCCGCCACGGCAGCAGCCGACAGGCCGGTACGACCACCGGATGGCACCAGCGCCACCTTGTGCGCATTGGCCCAACGGACAATGGCCTGCACCTGCTCGGTGGTCTTGGGGAACACGATGGCGGTCGGCGCGGGCGCGAAGTGCTTGGTCCAATCCTTGCCGTAAGCCTCCAGGGAGTCGGCGTCGGTCAGCACTTTGCCGGGCTCAACCAGGGTCTTTAGCTCATCAATCAGGGCAGGATGGGTCATCGACAGAACTCTCGAACAATTCATGGTCATCCTGAGAACGCTTCACGTCGCAGGAATAGGTGTTTAGCGGGGCGCGTATGCTAGCATACCGCCCCCGCAGGACAGAGCCCAAGGGCGTTTCTGCGGTGACGGCTTTCCTGCCGTCCGGGTCAGCTTAAGCGATCCGATTCCCTGCCATTTTTCTCCGGGATACAGGTTTACGCAGATGAGCAAGACTTCTCTCGATAAGAGCAAGATCAAGTTCCTTCTTCTGGAAGGCGTCCACCCATCGGCCGTCGACGTACTGAAGGCCGCCGGGTACTCCAGCATTGAGTACATCACCAGTTCTCTGCCGGAAGCCCAGCTCAAGGAAAAGATCGCCGACGCGCACTTTATCGGCATTCGCTCCCGTACTCAGCTGACCGAAGAGATCTTCGATCACGCCAAGAAACTCGTGGCGGTCGGCTGTTTCTGCATCGGCACCAACCAGGTCGACCTCGACGCAGCGCGCGAGCGCGGCATTGCAGTGTTCAACGCCCCGTACTCCAACACCCGTTCCGTGGCGGAGCTGGTGCTGGCCGAGGCCATCCTGCTGCTGCGCGGTATCCCTGAGAAGAACGCTTCCTGCCACCGTGGCGGCTGGATCAAGAGCGCGGCCAACTCCTTCGAAATCCGGGGCAAGAAGCTGGGTATCGTCGGTTACGGCTCGATCGGCACGCAACTGTCGGTACTGGCCGAAGGCCTCGGCATGCAGGTGTTCTTCTACGACACCCTGACCAAGCTGCCATTGGGCAACGCCACCCAGGTGTCGAGCCTGACCGAACTGCTGGGCATGTCCGACATCGTCACCCTGCACGTTCCGGAAACCGCAGAGACCCAGTGGATGATCGGCGAGAAGGAAATCCGCGCCATCAAGAAAGGCGGCATCCTGATCAACGCTGCACGGGGCACCGTGGTCGAGCTGGACGCCCTGGCCGACGCGATCAAGGACAAGCACCTGATCGGCGCCGCAATCGACGTGTTCCCGGTGGAGCCACGCTCCAACGACGACATCTTCGAAAGCCCGCTGCGTGGCCTGGACAACGTGATCCTGACCCCGCACATCGGTGGTTCCACTGCCGAAGCCCAAGCCAACATTGGCCTGGAAGTGTCGGAGAAGCTGGTCAAGTACAGCGACAACGGTACCTCGGTCTCGTCCGTCAACTTCCCGGAAGTGGCCCTGCCGGCTCACCCTGGCAAGCACCGCCTGCTGCACATCCACCAGAACATCCCTGGGGTGATGATGGAGATCAACAAGGTCTTCGCGGAAAACGGCATCAACATCTCCGGTCAGTTCCTGCAGACCAACGAGAAGGTCGGCTACGTGGTGATCGACGTCGACGCCGAGTACTCGGACCTGGCGCAAGAGAAGCTGCAGCACATCAACGGCACTATCCGTAGCCGCGTGTTGTTCTAACGCTGCAAACGCTGCATAAAAAAATGGGAGACCCGCAGGGGCCTCCCATTTTTTTGTCTGAACAAATCTTACTTGACGTTAACCGTGATCACTTTCGAGGCTACAGTGGGCTCGAATTGGCGATGCACGTTGTCGCCTGCGACCAGTTGCAGGGTGTGCTTGCCTGGAGCCAGGGTCAGTTCGGTTTCAGTCTGCGCCTTACCGAAGTGAATCGACGTGGCGGTGGCTGGGATGGCCTCATCAGCCTTCAGCGACTGTACATCCTGGTCTACCAGCAGATGATGGTGGCCGGCGTTAGGTACTTGCTTGTCGATCGGCTCAAGGTCCAGGCCCTTGACGCCGAATTTGACGGTGAAGGTTTTGTCGACGGTCGCGCCATCCTTGGGCGAGACGATAAACACCTCAGCTCCCTTGGGCGCCGGGGTACGCGGAACATCGGCGGCATTCGCCAACATCGAGGCACCCAGCAGCAGGCTGGCAATGGTTGCACGGGACAATAGGGCTTTCATTCGCTTCTCCAGTTTTTCCATGAAATCTGTAGGGTTCTGACAACTTCGCGACAAATTGCTGTCCAAGGCACTCACCACCATAGCAAAGCGATGCTGAACGGCGCCTCGCACATTCGAATTCTTTAGGAGTGACCATGCGCTTTTCGCCTGGCCTGTTACTGTTGCTGCCCCTTCTGAGCCCTCTGGCTCATGCCGAACTGATCGACGATGTAAACGATCGCGGCGAACTCCGCATCGCCCTTGAAGCCAACACACCACCGTACAATTTCAAGGAAGGCGACAAACTCACCGGCTTTGAAGTCGAGCTGGGTGAATTGCTGGCAAAGGAAATGGACGTGCGCCCCTCGTTTATCACCACCGATGACGCCGACATGCTGCCGGGGGTCTCAACCGGCAAATACGATGTGGCCATCAACCATGTCGCTATGACTGCCGAGCTTAAGGATCAGTTCGATTTCAGCGAGGCTTATCACGACAAGCCTGAGCTGGCGATCCCGTTCCAGAAGGGCAACCCGGCCTTCAAGACCAGCCTGGACGGTGCGCTGAAGCGGGTGAAGGACGATGGCCGTTTAAAGGCGCTGTCCCAGAAGTGGTTCGAGGACCAGGCCCCTACAGGCGCGCCAACGCCAGTGCCGCCGCAGGCAACTCCAGCTCACTGAACACCTGCACGCCATGGCGCTTGAGCAGCGCCGCCGTTACGCCTTCGCCACTGACCTTGACACCGGTGAAAGTGCCGTCATAGGTCAGCAGGTTGCCGCAGGACGGACTATTGGCCTTGAGAATGGCGATGCGGATGTGATGGCGCTGCACCAACGCCAAGGCTTGCCGGGCGCCGTCGAGGAAGGCGGCGCTGAAGTCTTCGCCCTCGGCCGTCAGCACCTGGGCGCGGCCTTCCCAGACATCGATGCCCTGCCCACCTGGAATCTCGGCGGAGGGCCTGGGCGTCGGCAGACCGCCCGACACTTCCGGGCAGATCGCAACCACGCGCCCTTCAGCCTGCCACGCCGCCAGTTGATCGAACGGCCCGCTGGCCCCACCGTCGTAGCGCACCTTGTGGCCAAGCAGGCAGCGGCTGATCAGAATCTTTTGCATGGTTAGAACGGCTCGTTACCGCGCCGACGGAACCACCCGGTGAGGGACAGGCGCTCGCGCGTAGCCGGCAAGACTTCGTGGGGCACCTCGCCCGACAGGAACACCACCAGGCATCCACCGCTGGGCACCACGTCGTATTCGACGCCGTCCTTGAGGTACATGCGCAGCTGGCCACCGTGCTCGGGCAACCAGGCGTCGTTCAAGTAGATCACCGCCGAAACCATGCGCCGATCATCGTCGCGGAACCGGTCCAGGTGCCTGAGGTAAAACGCGCCGGGGGGATACATGGCGAAGTGGCTTTCGAAATCCTCAAGGCCGAGGAACAAACCACGGTTCATCGCCAGGCGCAGCGTGTCCATCAACGCCATATAGCTGTCGCAGACCGCCGCGTCGCCCTCCTCCAGCCACTGGATATGGTCACCACGAATGCCCTCGCGAATCTCCTGGGCCGGCCCACGTCCCACGGCCGCCGGGGCCAGTTCACCCTCGGCCGCACGTTTACGGCACTCAGCCGCCAGTTCCAGGGTCAGAGCCTGGGGCAGGAAGCCGTTCTGCTGCGACCAGCCTTTTTCGGCCAGGTCATCGACGATGCGTTGCAGCAGGGGGTGATCGAGGGGTATTTGCATGGCGCGCATAGTATCCATACGCCTATGAATCCGACAGAGCCGCCGAGCGTCTGAATACACTTTAGTCAGCTGACTGATAGGACTTCTCGACAAATCCTACGCCCGACACGGACAATAGTGGCCGACTGACAGGAGTCCATATGCGTCGTTTGTTTTTTTCCTTGCTGATGTTCTGCGTTTTGCCCGCTTGGGCAGACGGCCATGACCAGTTGTACAAGGTCGCCGGCTGGGCCGAACAACGTGCGCATTTCAATGACGCCCTCAGTGCTGCCCAGCAACGCTACCGTAACAGCCTGCCGCCGGCGGTGTACCAGGCGCTGGTGGACAACAGCAACAAGCGCTTTGCCGCCCAGGCCATGGACCAGCGCGCCGAAGCCCAGCTACGCAAGCACCTGGCAGACCCTGCGCCGGCCCTGGCGTTTTTCCAATCGCCCCTGGGCCGCAAGGTCGTTGCGGCCGAGTTACTGGCCACGCGCCGTGACCAGTTGGCAAAAAACGCCCAAGGCCTGCCGCACATCGAGGCTGACGCCACCCGCAGCCTGATCATCGGCCACCTGGCCCAGGCCCTGCCCGCCCGCGAAGCCGGGGCGGAGGTGAGCCTGGCGATCGCCGGCGTGGCCGCCGACAGCTTGAGCCAGATGATCCCCGGCCTGCTGGGTGGCGGCCAGGCCCAAGGCATGCTGAATGGCCAGCGCGAGCGACTGATGCAACAGATTGGCAATGACCTGAACAACACTCTGCTGTACGTCTATCGGGATTTGTCCGACCCGGAGCTGGAGGAGTTCGCGACGT
The DNA here is from genome assembly GCF_900177315.1 of Pseudomonas sp. LAMO17WK12:I1. Taxonomy (NCBI): domain Bacteria; kingdom Pseudomonadati; phylum Pseudomonadota; class Gammaproteobacteria; order Pseudomonadales; family Pseudomonadaceae; genus Pseudomonas; species Pseudomonas sp. LAMO17WK12:I1. The sequence goes on from NZ_FWZV01000007.1 coordinate 18,900, forward strand.
TTGCGGAGTCACCGGAAGGTAAGGCGTATTACCAGGCGGCGCTGGCGGCGATTCGCGCAGGTCTGGCAGTCGGCCAGAGCACTTCAAGCCTGACACAGTAATAAAATGTGGGAGGGGGCTTGCCCCCGATGGCAGTGGGTCAGCTACAGATAAGCTGACTGATGCACCGCTATCGGGGGCAAGCCCCCTCCCACATTTGGATTGTGTTATTTCAAATGGTCTGTCAAATACCGGAAGTACTCTTCACGAATCTCAGGAATCTCATTCGCCAAGTGATGCCGGCCGCGCGACAGCATCAACACCTCGGGCTGGTCGAACTTGCCCCGCAGCACCTGCAAGTTGTGCTGCCAATCCACCGTCATGTCTTCCTCACCCTGCACAATCACCGGCCGCCGAGGGCTGCGTGGCGCGGCTTCGATGCGTTTGATCCAGCGCGCCAGGGCGCCTACCCAGGCGGTGGGCAGTTGCCGGGGTTGCAGCGGGTCGGCTTCCAGGAACGGCTTGAACGCCGGGTCGTGAGTGTTCTCGCTGAAGCGCCGGGCGATGCCTTTGACGAACGGGCGCAGCAGGTAATAGCTGACCTGCGACCATCCCCACGCACGCGGCCGCACCAGCGGTGAGAGCAGGAAGGTCTTGCCTTGCGCCGGACTGGTAGCGCCATGGTTGAGCAAGTGGTCCACCACCACCGCGCCGCCGGTGCTTTGCCCGAACAAGTGCCAGGGCTGCGGCAATTGCAGCGCTTGGGCCTGGGCGAACAGTGCCTGCACCACATCCTGGTACACGGCAAAATCATCGATGCTGGCGCGCACGCCGCTGGACAAGCCATGGCCCGGCAAATCGCAGGCGATTACCACAAAGCCCTGGTCCAAGGCCCAGTCCACCACGTGGCGATACAGGCCCATATGGTCGTAGAAGCCGTGGAACATAAACATCGTCGCCACCGGCACGGGCGGCCACCACACCTGGGCGACCACCTCGAACCCAGCCACCTCGAAACGCCCCAGCCGACTCACTGTCGGCACTTTGCGTGCACTCAGGTCCAGTCCGTAGAAACGCTGGTAGACCCGTGCTTCGGCTGAAAGCGGTTGCGCATCCACCAGGGGCCGCAGGCTTTCGCGAAGGTGATCAGGGTCAAAGGTCACAGGCATAAAGGCTTCCAGACTTGCGGCGAAGATGAATATCGAGCTGCGATATTCATCTGTCAGGACAAGCATGGCAAGCTACGCGACCTGCGAGGATAGATCCGAATGCGACAGCCTTACCGTAACGCCCTGTTCGCCAGCCTGATCCTGATCATCTGCGCCGGTGTGCTGTGGACAGCGTATGACTGGTTCCAGGGCCGCTATCTGCGCGCCTTCAGCGAACACACCGCGGTATTCTCCGGCGACGCCCTGCGCCTGCCCGCCGAACTCAGCGGCCCCGGGCCGATCCGCCTGGTGCATTTCTGGGATCCGGCGTGCCCGTGCAATGTCGGCAACCAGCAGCACCTGGGCGAGTTGATCGAGCAATACGCGCCCCAGGGCGTCGAGTTCTATGCCCTGCAAAAAGCCGGCAGCCACGGCCAGTTGCCCGATAACCTGCGCAAGATGAAAACCCTCACCGCCCTGCCCGGCGCCGACCAGGTGCCGGCCAGCCCCGCCGTGGGCATCTGGGACCGCACCGGCAAGCTCGCGTATTTCGGGCCCTACAGCGAAGGGCTGACGTGTAACGCCAGTAACAGTTTTATCGAGCCGATCCTGAAAGCCCTTGAAGCCGGCCGAGACGTGAACGCCACGCACACCCTGGCGGTGGGCTGCTATTGTTCGTGGTCAAAAGATGAGTAGCCCGCCACCCCACTCTTGGTAAGGAATGTTCATGAAGCGCGTCCTGCAGGTTCTTGCGGTTCTGCTGGTGCTGATCGGCCTCGGAGCGGGCTGGTACGTCTACAGCAAGCAACCCACCCGCCAGGGCACGGTTGAACTGGCCAACCTGCAAGGCTCGGTCACCGTGCGCTACGACGACCGTGGCGTGCCGCATATTCGCGCCGAGAACGAGACCGACCTGTACCGCGCCCTGGGCTACGTGCATGCCCAGGACCGCCTGTTCCAGATGGAGATCATGCGCCGCCTGGCCCGTGGCGAACTGGCCGAGGTGCTCGGGCCGAAGCTGCTGGAGACCGACAAGCTGTTCCGCAGCCTGCGCATTCGCGACCGCGCCGCCACCTACGTGGCCCAGCAGGACCATGAATCGGCGCACTGGAAGGCCCTGCAGGCCTATCTGGACGGGATCAACCAGTATCAGGACAGCCACGCCCGCCCGATGGAGTTCGACGTGCTGGGCATCCCCAGGCGCGCGTTTACCGCCGAGGACACCATCAGCGTCGCCGGGTACATGGCCTACAGTTTTGCCGCTGCGTTTCGTACCGAGCCCTTACTGACTTACGTCCGCGACCAACTGGGCAGCGACTACCTGAACGTCTTCGACCTCGACTGGCAACCCAAGGGCGCCCTCAACCTGGCCGATAGTGACTGGAACACCCTCGGCGCCCTCGCCGCGCTGAGTGAGCAGGCCCTGGCCGACAACGGTTTGCCGCAGTTCGAGGGCAGCAACGCCTGGGCCATCAGTGGCAGTCGCACCAAGAGCGGCAAACCGCTGCTGGCGGGTGACCCGCATATTCGCTTCTCGGTGCCGTCGGTGTGGTACGAGGCGCAGTTGTCGGCGCCGGGCTTCGAGCTGTATGGCTATCACAACGCGCTGGTACCCGTGGCGTTCCTGGGGCACAACCTGGATTTCGGCTGGAGCCTGACCATGTTCCAGAACGACGACCTCGACCTGATCGCCGAAAAGGTCAACCCGGACAACCCCAATCAGGTCTGGTACCACGGCCAGTGGGTCGACATGACCCGCAGCGAGCAACAGATCGCCGTCAAAGGCCAGGCACCGGTCAGCCTCACCCTGCGCCAGTCACCCCACGGCCCGATCGTCAATGACGTGCTTGGCGAGAACGGCGGCAAGACGCCGATTGCCATGTGGTGGGCGTTCCTCGACACCCAGAACCCGATCCTCGAAGGTTTCTACCAGCTCAACCGCGCCGACACGTTGGCCAAGGCCCGTACGGCGGCGGCAAAGGTGTCCGCACCGGGGCTGAATATCGTGTGGGCCAATGCCAGGGGCGATATCGGCTGGTGGGCGGCGGCACAGTTGCCGATTCGCCCGGCAGGTACCCACCCAGGGTTTATCCTCGACGGCAGCACCGCCGAGGCCGACAAGCTGGGCTTCTACCCCTTCAGCGCCAACCCCCAGGAAGAAAACCCGGCGCGGGGCTATGTGGTGTCGGCCAATGCCCAGCCGGTGTCGCCCACCGGCATGCAAATCCCCGGCTATTACAACCTCGCCGACCGGGGCCAGCAGTTGAACGCGCAGTTGAGCGACAAGAGCGTGAAGTGGGATGTGACCAACAGCCAGGCCCTGCAACTGGGCACCACCACCGCCTTCGGCCCGCGCCTGCTGGCGCCGCTGTTGCCGGTGCTGCGCGAGGCGGTCACGGACCCGGCGCAGTTGAAGCTGGTGGAACAGCTGGCCGGCTGGAAGGGTGACTACCCGCTGGATTCCACCAGCGCCACGCTGTTCAACCAGTTCCTGTTCAACCTCGCCGACGCGGCCTTCCACCCGAAGCTGGGTGACGGGATGTTCAAGACCCTGCTCACCACCCGCGTGATCGACGCCGCCCTGCCCCGCCTGGCTGCCGACCCGGCCTCGCCCTGGTGGGACGGCAAGCGCACCGCCACCGTCAAACGGGCCTGGGACAACAGCCTCGCGCACCTCAAGGCCACCTTCGGCGATGACCCGACGCAATGGCAGTGGGGCAAGGCCCATACCCTGACCCACGGCCATCCGCTGGGCTCGCAGAAACCCTTGGACCTGATCGTCAACGTCGGTCCGTTCCCGGCCCCCGGCACCCACGAAGTGCCGAACAACCAGTCGGCCGTCATCGGCCCCGCGCCCTGGCCGGTGACCTACGGCCCGTCCACCCGGCGCCTGATCGACTTTGCCGACGTGGCCCACGCCCTCACCATCAATCCGGTGGGGCAAAGCGGCGTGCCGTTCGACAAGCACTATGGCGACCAGGCCGAGACCTATATCGAAGGGGGTTACGAGCAGGCGCATTTCAGTGATGAGGAAGTCACGGCCAATACCCGCGGCACGCTGAAACTGCTGCCGGCGCGATAGCCCCTTGGAAATCGGTCAACCTGTGGAAGGGGCTTAGACCGGTGCCGCAAAATTGAGCCGGAACTGTTGCGGCGTCACACCCAGCCGGCGGTTGAACACGCTGCGCATGTGCTGGGCATCGCGAAATCCGCATTGGTAGGCCACGGTCTTCAGCGGCGCATGCGTGCTTTCGAGCATCACCCGCGCAGCATCCACCCGCGCCCGTTCGACAAACTCCGCTGGCGTAATCCGCGCCTCACGGGCAAACACCCGGGAGAAGTTGCGCGCGCTCATGTTGGCGGCCTTGGCCAGGTCGGCGATGGTCAGGTCGCCGGTCAGGTTCGCCAATACGTATAACTGCACCAGCGCCACCGCCGAGGTGGTTTCGGCGTGGGGCGTGAGGAACGGGCTGAACTGCGACTGCCCGCCGGAACGCTGGGTGAACACCACCAGGCGCTTGGCCACGCTCAACGCCACTTCCGGGCCGTGGTCCTGGGCCAGCAGGTACAGCGACAGGTCGATGCCTGCGGTGACGCCCGCCGAGGTGTAGAGATTGCCATCCTGTACGTAGAGGCGGTCGGCTTCGACCTGCGCGCGCGGGCACAAACGCGCCAGGCCTGCCGCATCATTCCAATGGGTCGTGACGGTTTTTCCATCCAGCAACCCGGCGCGCGCCAGCATGAAGGCGCCGTTGCAGATCGAACCAAAGCGCTGCGCCCGGGCGGTTGCACCACGCAGCCAATCATCGAACGGCGCGCCGAAATCCTCGAAGGGCAATTGCGGGCCGCCGGCAACCAGCAGCAGGTCATAGGCTTGCAGGGCTTCGCTGTAATGCCGGTGGGCCTGCAATGCCAAACCGTTGGAGGCAACCAGGGTGCCGTGGCCCAGCCCGATGACCTCGATCCGGTAGTGATCCTGGGGCGGCAGAAAGCGGTTGGCCTCACAGAACACATCCATGGGGCCGCTCACATCCAGGGACTGGACGCCGGGGAAGATCAGGATGGCGACGGTTTTGTGCATGCTCACGGACACCTTTTTCAGCTGAATAAAATGCAAACCCTGTGGGATTTTCCCAGGCTTCGAGAGTGATATCGCCGGCTACACCCTAGCTGATTTTGCCTTGGCACGATGTCGCGGCAGATTGGCCGGGATCGCACCCTCGTGACCATGGCCGCTTAGCGGGCGCGCGACCAGACTGAAGGCTTTCCAGAGGAGAACCACCATGACCACCACCATCGCCGGTATCAAGATCCCGGACAGCGCCCTGGCCAGGGCCACCACCGAATACATCCGCGACATTGAGTCCGACCTGCTCTACCACCACTCCCGCCGGGTGTTTCTGTTCGGCGCATTGAGCGGTGAGCGCAAGCAACTGGCCTACAACCCGGAACTGCTCTACGTCGGCGCCATGTTCCATGACCTGGGCCTGGTGGCAGGCCATCGCAGTGATGACCAGCGTTTCGAAGTGGACGGCGCCAACGCCGCCGCGGCCTTCCTCAAGCCTTACGGGCTGAGCGACGACGATATCGAACAGGTGTGGCTGTCTATCGCCCTGCACACCACGCCGGGCGTGCCGCAGCACCTGCGCCCGACCGTGGCATTGGTGACCGCCGGTGTGGAAATGGACGTGCTGGGCATGGACTACGCCGCGTTCAGCAGCGTGCAGCGCGAAGCCGTGGTGCATGCGCATCCACGCGGTGAAGGGTTCAAGGAGTGCATCATCTGCGCGTTTGCCGACGGCTTGCGCCATCGCCCGCAGACCACGTTCGGCAACGTGAAGACCGATGTGCTGGTGGATCAGGAACCGGGGTTCAAGCCGATGAATTTTGTCGAGGTGATTCGCAAGTCGCCGTGGGCTGCATAGCCAATCTGGAATGCGGTCAAAACTGTGGGAGGGGGCTTGCCCCCGATTGCTGAGTGTCAGTCACTGCATCTATTGACTGACCCACCGCCATCGGGAGCAAGCCCCCTCCCACATTTGGACCGCACAGACCTTTAGACCGGCGCTGGAGCCCGACGCTTGTCCGGCTGCTGCCAGCCATCGGCAGCAGCTTCTTCAATCGCCTGCTGGATCGCTTTCTTGCGCATTTCTTCGGCACGCCGGCTGAAGAACCACACCAGGAAGGTCACCAGCGACACTGCCAGCAGAATCAGGCTGGCCACGGCGTTGATCTCGGGTTTAACCCCCAGGCGTACCGCCGAGAACACTTCCATCGGCAATGTCGTCGAACCCGGCCCCGACACGAAGCTGGCCAGTACCAGGTCATCCAGGGACAGTGCGAACGACATCATGCCGCCCGCCGCCAGCGACGGCGCGATCATCGGGATGGTGATCAGGAAGAACACCTTCCACGGCCGTGCACCCAGGTCCATCGCCGCCTCTTCGATCGACAGGTCCAGCTCACGCAGGCGCGCCGATACCACCACCGCCACATAAGCGGCACAGAACGTGGTGTGGGCGATCCAGATGGTGACGATGCCACGCTCCTGAGGCCAGCCGATCATCTGCGCCATGGCCACGAACAGCAGCAGCAGCGACAGACCGGTGATCACTTCCGGCATCACCAACGGCGCGGTCACCAGGCCGCCGAACAGCGTGCGGCCCTTGAACTGGCTGATGCGCGTCAGCACAAACGCCGCCAACGTACCCAGGGCCACGGCGGCCACCGCCGTGTAGCAGGCGATTTCCAGGGAACGTGCCACCGAGCCCATCAACTGGGTATTGTCCAACAGGCCCACGTACCACTTGATCGACCAACCGCCCCACACCGTCACCAGCTTGGATTCGTTGAACGAGTAGATCACCAGGATCAGCATCGGCAGGTAGATGAACAACAACCCCGCCACCAGCATGAAGCTTGAGAAACTGACGCGCTTCATATCTTGCCCTCCATCTCTTTGGCTTGGCTGCGGTTAAACAGAATGATGGGCACGATCAGGATCGCCAGCATCACTACCGCCAGGGCAGACGCCACCGGCCAGTCACGGTTGTTGAAGAATTCTTGCCACAACACTTTACCGATCATCAGGGTTTCCGGGCCGCCGAGCAGTTCCGGGATCACGAACTCGCCCACCACCGGGATAAACACCAGCATGCAGCCGGCGATGATGCCGTTCTTGGACAGCGGCACGGTGATTTTCCAGAAGCTGTTGAAGGTGCTCGAACCCAGGTCCGATGCGGCTTCCAGCAGGCTCTGGTCATGCTTCACCAGGTTGGCGTACAGCGGCAGGATCATGAACGGCAGGTACGAATACACCACGCCGATATACACCGCGATGTTGGTGTTGAGGATCTGCAGCGGTTCGTTGATCAACCCCATGGACATCAGGAAGCCATTGAGCAGGCCGTTGTTGCTGAGGATGCCCATCCACGCATACACGCGGATCAGGATCGCGGTCCAGGTCGGCATCATGATCAGCAGCACCAGCACGGTCTGCATCTCTTTGCGCGCGGTGGCAATGGCATAGGCCATCGGGTAGCCGATCAGCAGGCACAGCAGCGTGCTGAAGAACGCCATCTTCAGCGAGCCCAGGTACGCCGCGATGTACAGCTCATCACCTGCCAGCAAACTGTAGTTGGCCAGGTTCAGCACCACCTGCAGCTTCTGCTCGACGTAGGTGTAGATCTCGGTGTACGGCGGGATCGCCACGTCGGCTTCGGCGAAGCTGATTTTCAGGACGATGAAAAACGGCAAGGCGAAAAACAGGAACAGCCACAGGAACGGAATCCCGATGACCACCTGCTTGCCGCTGGGGACGATGCGGTGCAAGCGCCGCTTGAGCTTCTTCATGTTCATGTGCGCAGTACCACGCCGCTATCGTCTTCCCACCACACGTAGACCTGGTCACCCCAGGTTGGGCGCTGGCCACGGCGTTCGGCGTTGGCGACGAAGGACTGCACCAGCTTGCCGCTTGGCAGCTCGACGTAGAACACCGAGTGGCCGCCCAGGTAGGCGATGTCGTGCACCTTGCCGCTGGACCAGTTGTGCTCGCAGGTCGGCATTTCGGTGGTGACCAGCAGTTTTTCCGGGCGGATGGCGTAGGTCACCGACTTGTCTTCCACCGAGGTGGCGATGCCGTAGCCCACGTAGATGTCGCGGTCCAGGTCCGGGCACTTGAGCACCGCGTGACCTTCGGCGTCATCCACCACTTGGGTGTCGAAGATGTTGACGTTACCGATGAATTCGCACACCAGGCGGCTGGTCGGCGTCTCGTAGATGTCGATCGGGCTGCCGATCTGGGCGATCCAGCCCAGGTGCATGATCGCGATGCGCTCGGCCATGGTCATGGCCTCTTCCTGATCGTGCGTCACCATCACGCAGGTCACGCCGACGCGCTCGATGATCTCCACCAGTTCCAGTTGCATCTGCGAGCGCAGCTTCTTGTCGAGGGCGCCCATGGGCTCATCGAGCAGCAGCAGTTTCGGGCGCTTGGCCAGGGAGCGGGCCAGCGCCACCCGCTGACGCTGGCCACCGGACAACTGGTGCGGCTTGCGCTTGGCGTACTGGCTCATCTGGACCAGCTTGAGCATTTCGGCCACGCGGGCATCGACTTCGGCCTTGGGGATCTTGTCCTGTTGCAGGCCGAACGCAATGTTCTGCGCCACGGTCATGTGGGGGAACAAGGCGTAGGACTGGAACATCATGTTGATCGGCCGCTCGTAGGGCGGCATGTCGGTGATGTCCACGCCGTCGAGGTAAATCCGACCTTCTGTCGGGCGCTCGAAGCCTGCGAGCATGCGCAGCAGGGTGGACTTGCCCGAACCCGAACCGCCGAGCAAGGCGAAGATCTCGCCTTTCTTGATTTCCAGGGACACATCGTCCACGGCAATCGTCTCGTCGAACTTCTTCGTGACCCGGTCGATTTTGACCAGCACCTTTTTCGGTGTCTGGTCGCCCTCGAGGGCTTTCTTATAGGCGCCGGAGGCAACTGCCATTTACGAAACTCCCAAAAAAAAGAGTGCAGTTCGCCCGAAGCGGGCGAACCTTGGATAGTTTGAGCCTTACTTGCCCGTCTTGACCTTGGTCCAGCTACGGGTCATTAGACGTTGCACTTTCGGGGGTAGCTCGAAGTTGACGAATGTCCGGTCGAGAACCGCCTGCGGTGGGTAAACCGCTTCGTCGGTGCGTATCGATTGCTCCATCAGTTTGTCCGCCCCTGGGTTAGGGTTGGCGTAACCGACGGTGTCACTGACCTGGGCGATCACCTCAGATTGCAGTAAATAGTTGATGAAGGCGTGGGCTTCCTTGATGTTGGTGGCGTCCTTGGGGATCGCCAGCACGTCAAACCACAGGTTGCCGCCTTCCTTCGGAATTGCGTAGGCGATGTTCACGCCTTTGCCCGCTTCGCTTGCACGAGCCTTGGCCTGGAATACATCGCCGGAGAACCCGGCGGCCACGCAGATGTTGCCGTTGGCCAGGTCGGAGATGTATTTGGAAGAATGGAAGTAGGTCACGTAGGGCCGCACTTTGAGCAGCTTTTCCTCGGCCTTCTTGTAGTCTTCAGGGTTGGTGCTGTTAGGGTCCAGGCCCATGTAGTTGAGCACCGCCGGCAGCATTTCATCCGCCGAGTCCATGAACGACACACCGCAGGTGGCCAGTTTCTTCATGTTTTCCGGTTCGAACAGCACGGCCCAGGAGTCGATCTTGTCGACACCCAGCACTTCCTTCACTTTGTCGACGTTGTAACCGATGCCGTTGGTACCCCACAGGTACGGCACGGCGTACTGGTTGCCCGGGTCGTTCTTCTCCAGGCGCTTGAGCAGCACAGGGTCCAGGTTGGCGTAATGAGTCAGCAGCGACTTATCGAGTTTCTGGAACGCCCCGGCCTTGATCTGCTTGCCAAGGAAGTGGTTGGACGGCACGACCACGTCATAGCCGGTACGCCCGGCCAGTAACTTGCCTTCCAGGGTTTCGTTGGAATCAAACACGTCATACACGGGTTTGATGCCGGTGGCCTTTTCGAAGTTGGCCAGGGTGTCGGGACCGATGTAATCCGACCAGTTATAAATATGCACGGTCGGTGCGGCCTGCACGCTGACAGCCAGCGTGAGACCTGCACCTACCAGCAAGGCTTGGCGAAACAAAGAAATTGGCAAGTGGAGGTCCTCTTAAATAGTTGGGCCCAAAGTTGTTGCCCGGCAACAAAACCGGCGCGCAACTTACCCTCGATAAACCGATCCGGCAAAACTTTCTGTCATTTATTTGTTTCATTAACCACCGCGGGCTGCGCGGTGGTTAACGAAGGCCGGTTTATTTACCGGATTTGATCTTGGTCCAGCTGCGTGTCATTTCACGCTGGGTGGCAGCCGGCAAGTCCGCAATGGCGTAGAGCTTGGCTTGCACATCCGCTGGCGGGTAGATGCCCGGGTCATTGGTGATGTCTTTGTCGACCAGTGCGGTGGCCTTCTCGTTACCGTTCGGGAAACGCACGCTGTTGGTGATCGAAGCCATGACTTCCGGCTTGAGCAGGTAGTTCATGAACTTATAAGCGGCATCGACGTTTTCGGCATCTTTAGGGATGGCGACCATGTCGAAGAAGCTACCGGCACCTTCTTTCGGAATGTCGTAGGCCACCTTGACCTTGCCACCGGCTTCAGCCGCGCGGGACTTGGCCTGCTGGATGTCACCCGAGTAACCCACGGCTACGCAGATGTTGCCGTTGGCCAGGTCGGAGATGTACTTGGACGAGTGGAAGTAGCCGATCGAAGGACGGATTTTCAGGAACAGGTCTTCGGCTTGCTTGAGGTCGGTCTTCTTCTGGCTGTCGGTTGGCAGGCCCAGGTAATGCAGCGCGATCGGCAGCATTTCGGTCGGCGAATCGAGGAAGCTCACGCCGCAGCTTTTGAGCTTGGCGATGTTTTCCGGCTTGAGCAGCACGTCCCACGAATCGATCTTGTCCACGCCCAGCGCGGCCTTGACCTTGTCCGGGTTGTAGCCGATGCCGATCGAACCCCACATGTACGGGAAAGCGTGCTTGTTGTCCGGGTCGCTGACCGACACGGCTTTAAGCAGGGAGGTGTTCAGGTTGCCATAGTTGGACAGCTTGGACTTGTCCAGCTCCTGGTAGACACCGGCCTTGATCTGCTTGGCGAGGAAGTTGTTCGACGGTACGACGATGTCGTAGCCGGACTTGCCTGCCAGCAACTTGGCTTCGAGTGTCTCGTTGCTGTCAAAAACGTCGTACACCACTTTAATGCCCGACTCTTTTTCAAAGTTGGCGATGGTGTCCGGTGCAATGTAGTCGGACCAGTTGTAGACGTGCAGCACTTTATCGTCGGCCTGGACCGCGCCCGCCATTGCGCCCATCAGGGACAAGGCGAGGAGGGTCTTGCCAGCGTTCTTCAAACCTAATGCCTTCATTTGGTGATGCTCCAATTTTTCTTTTTTGGGCCACGTTCTTTTATGTTCAGCGACCCTTCCAGAGGGCAGCAAAACAGGGCGACAGTCTGGCAAGTTCAGGGGCCGGCTTTCAACCAAGGCCCCTGCATTTATAACTGCCCGGTGCGCTGCGCACTGAGCCTAGCACTTAGCCCTGCAATGCCGCCAAAGTCAGGTCCAGGCACTGACGAGCCTTGGTCACCAGTTCGTCGATTTCAGCCTTGCTGATCACCAGAGGCGGCGAAATGATCATGGTGTCGCCCACGGCGCGCATGATCAGGCCATTCTCGAAGCAGAAGGTTCGGCAGATCATGCCTACGCCCCGGCCCTCGTAACGCTTGCGCGTCGCCTTGTCCTGAACCAGCTCAATTGCACCGAGCATGCCGACACCGCGCACTTCACCCACCAACGGGTGATCCGCCAGCTCCCGCAGACGTTTCTGCAAATACGGTGCCGTTTCGTCGTGGACGCGGTTAACGATTTTTTCATCGCGCATGATGCGGATGTTTTCCAGGGCCACGGCCGCAGCCACCGGGTGACCGGAGTAGGTGAAACCGTGGTTGAAATCACCGCCTTCGTTGAGCACGGCCACCACGTCGTCGCGCACGATCAGGCCGCCCATGGGGATGTAGCCCGAGGTCAGGCCCTTGGCGATGGTCATCATATGGGGCTTGAGGTCGTAGAAATCGCTACCGAACCACTCACCGGTACGGCCGAAACCGCAAATCACTTCGTCGGCCACAAACAGGATGTCGTACTTGGCAAGGATTTCCTTGATGCGCGGCCAGTAGCTGTCCGGCGGCACGATCACGCCACCGGCGCCCTGGATCGGCTCGGCAATAAAAGCACCGACATTGTCCACGCCCAGCTCGAGGATCTTCTCTTCCAGTTGGTTGGCGGCCCAGATCCCGAACTCTTCAGGACTCATGTCGCCGCCTTCGCCGAACCAGTACGGCTGGGCGATATGGACGATGCCCGGGATCGGCAAGTCGCCCTGTTCATGCATATAGGTCATGCCGCCCAGGCTGGCGCCAGCCACGGTGGAGCCGTGGTAGCCATTCTTGCGGCTGATGATGGTTTTCTTGTTCGGCTGGCCCTTGATCGCCCAATAGTGGCGGACCATGCGCAACATGGTGTCGTTGCCTTCGGAGCCGGAGCCGGTGAAGAACACGTGGTTCATGCCGGCAGGCGCGATGTCGGCAATCGCCTTGGCCAGCTCCAGTACAGGTGGGTGAGCGGTCTGGAAGAACAGGTTGTAGTACGGCAGTTCTTTCATCTGCCTGGCGGCGGCGTCGGCCAGTTCATCGCGACCGTAACCGATCGCCACGCACCAAAGGCCGGCCATGCCGTCGAGGATCTTGTTGCCTTCGCTGTCCCACAGGTAAACGCCGTGGGCTTTGGTGATGATCCGTGGGCCTTTCTCTTTCAATTGCTTGAAGTCGCTGAACGGCGCCAGGTGGTGATCACTGCTCAAGGCTTGCCATTCACGGGTTTGCGGGTTGTTGCTGGACATACCAATCTCCTAGACTTTTCAGTGAAGGGCGCACGGGTTGCCCCGTGCGCCCGGCGCATCAGACGGCGAAGAGCAGGAATTCCCGCTCCCACGAACTGATCACGCGCTTGAAGTTTTCATGCTCGGCCCGCTTGACCGCGACGTAGCCTGTGATGAATTTCTGACCCAGGTATTTCTCGATGGTCTTGCTGTTTTCCATGCGTTCCAGGGCGTCTTCGATGGTCAACGGCAGGCGCAGGTTGCGGCGCTCGTAACCACGCCCCACCACCGGGGCGCTGGGGTTATGGCCTTCGACCATGCCGATGTAGCCACACAGCAGGCTGGCGGCAATCGCCAGGTACGGGTTGGCGTCGGCGCCCGGCAGGCGGTTTTCCACGCGACGGTTCTGCGGGCCGGCATCCGGTACGCGCAGGCCGACGGTGCGGTTTTCTTCGCCCCACTCCACGTTCACCGGCGCCGAGGTGTCGGGCAGGAAGCGGCGGAACGAGTTCACGTTGGGGGCAAACAGCGGCAGCAACTCAGGGATGAACTTCTGCAGGCCGCCAATGTGGTTGAGGAACAGCTGGCTCATGGTCCCGTCTTCATTGGAGAAGACGTTCTTGCCGGTGGCGATGTCGATGATGCTCTGGTGCAGGTGCATGGCGCTGCCGGGCTCGCCGGTCATCGGCTTGGCCATGAAGGTGGCCGCCACGTCGTGCTTGAGCGCGGCTTCACGCATGGTGCGCTTGAACACCAGGATCTGGTCCGCCAGGGACAGGGCATCGCCGTGACGGAAGTTGATTTCCATCTGCGCCGTGCCGTCTTCATGGATCAGGGTGTCGAGGTCCAGCTCCTGCAGCTCGCACCAGTCGTAGACGTCTTCGAACAGCGGGTCGAATTCGTTGGCGGCTTCTATAGAGAAGGACTGGCGGCCGGTCTCCGGGCGCCCGGACCGACCGATCGGCGGTTGCAGCGGGAAGTCCGGGTCTTCGCAGCGTTTGGTCAGGTAGAACTCCATCTCCGGCGCCACGATGGGCTGCCAGCCTTTGTCGGCGTAGAGCTTGAGGACTTTCTTGAGCACGTTGCGCGGCGACAGCTCGATCGGGTTGCCTTGCTTGTCGTAGGTGTCGTGGATCACCTGGGCGGTCGGCTCGATGGCCCAGGGCACCAGGAACACCGCGTTCTGGTCGGGGCGGCAGATCATGTCGATGTCGGCCGGGTCGAGCAATTCGTAATAGATGTCGTCTTCGACATAGTCGCCGGTCACGGTCTGCAACAGAACGCTCTCGGGCAGGCGCATGCCTTTTTCGGCGATGAACTTGTTGGTCGGCGAGATCTTGCCCCGGGTGATACCGGTCAGGTCGCCAATCATGCATTCGACTTCTGTGATCTTGTGGTCTTTCAACCAATCGGTGAGCTGGTCGAGGTTGTTACTCATAAATGCCTCTGGGCTGGGTTTCCTGGCATCCATTAAAGGCCAGGCGTTGGTTGACGCAGCATCCGCGTCGTTTTTTCGTTCAGGGTAGGAGCTTACCTGCCATTTGCTGCAGCGTTGCATTCCTCAAGCCAAAGTCGTGCAGAATCATGAGCGGTCGCGCGGATGGCAGCCGGTCAGTGGCAGTCGAGGAGGCAAAAAAGAGAGCGGATGGGCCGTCAAGAATATTGGCCGGTGCGTGGGCATTCACGCGGGACGAACGGACTGCGGACAAAGCCTGGCTGAAGCAGGCTGAGACGCCGATTGGCGGCAGGCGAGACATGAAGCACCCCGGTATTATTGCTGTTATGGGTTTGAATCGAGCTTAGCCTTGTTCATTTTTTTACACAACACCCCCGTAAAAAATACAACACGGCCCGCTCAAGCCTGCGAGTCCCAAGCCGGTCAAACCGAAAAAACCGCCCCAAAAAGCCCCAAAAGTGCGGTCACGGCGCTTTTTTAGGGCAAAAAAGGCCTCGCTTGACTTCGGCATGCCGTTCGGGTTGACTGAAACCAGAAAAGATCAATGATTGATATTTTTAACAACAAAGGTGTTGCATCATGTCGGTACCCCCGCGTGCCGTTCAGCTTAACGAAGCGAACGCGTTCCTTAAGGATCATCCTGAGGTTCTGTACGTAGACCTTCTAATTGCGGATATGAATGGTGTGGTGCGCGGTAAGCGCATCGAACGCACCAGCCTCCACAAGGTTTACGAGAAGGGCATTAACCTGCCTGCCTCTTTATTTGCCCTGGATATCAATGGCTCGACGGTGGAAAGCACCGGCCTGGGCCTGGACATCGGTGATGCTGACCGAATCTGTTATCCGATCCCTGACACCCTGTGCAATGAACCCTGGCAAAAACGCCCTACCGCGCAACTGCTGATGACCATGCACGAACTTGAAGGTGAACCTTTCTTCGCCGATCCGCGCGAAGTGCTCCGCCAAGTTGTAAGCAAGTTTGACGACCTCGGTCTGACCATCTGCGCCGCCTTCGAGCTTGAGTTCTACCTGATCGACCAGGAGAACGTGAACGGCCGCCCACAACCGCCCCGCTCGCCGATCTCCGGCAAACGCCCGCACTCGACACAGGTCTACCTGATCGACGACCTCGACGAATACGTCGACTGCCTCCAGGACATCCTGGAAGGTGCCAAAGAGCAAGGCATCCCGGCCGACGCCATCGTCAAGGAAAGTGCCCCGGCGCAGTTCGAAGTGAACCTGCACCACGTGGCCGACCCGATCAAGGCCTGCGACTACGCGGTACTGCTCAAGCGCCTGATCAAGAACATCGCCTACGACCATGAGATGGATACCACCTTCATGGCCAAGCCTTACCCAGGCCAGGCAGGCAACGGTTTGCACGTACACATCTCGATCCTGGACAAGGACGGCAAGAACATCTTTGCCAGCGAGGATCCCGAGCAGAACGCCGCATTGCGTCACGCGATCGGCGGTGTGCTCGAGACCCTACCCGCCCAAATGGCATTCCTGTGCCCTAACGTCAACTCCTACCGTCGTTTCGGCGCACAGTTCTACGTGCCGAACTCGCCGTGCTGGGGCCTGGACAACCGCACCGTGGCGATTCGCGTACCGACCGGCTCGTCCGACGCCGTACGTATCGAACACCGTGTGGCCGGTGCCGACGCCAACCCTTACCTGCTGATGGCTTCGGTCCTTGCAGGCGTGCACCACGGCCTGACCAACAAGATCGAGCCGGGCGCCCCCGTGGAAGGCAACAGCTACGAGCAGAACGAACAGAGCCTGCCGAACAACCTGCGCGATGCCCTGCGCGAGTTGGACGACAGCGAGGTGATGGCCAAGTACATCGATCCTAAATACATCGATATCTTCGTCGCCTGTAAGGAAAGTGAGCTGGAAGAGTTCGAACACTCCATCTCCGACCTTGAGTACAACTGGTACCTGCATACCGTCTAAACGACGGCTGCATTGACTGTGGTGAGCGGGCTTGCCCCGCGCTGGGCTGCGTAGCAGCCCCAAACACAGACGCCGAGTTCTTTCTGAAGGAACTCGGCGTTTTTTATGGGGGCCGCTTCGCAGCCCAGCGCGGGGCAAGCCCGCTCACCCCAACAAGCGGTATGGATCATCCCCAGGCTCTGCGTACAATGCCCGCTGCCTTGTAGGAGACTTCCATGCCCACCCGCCCCGCCGCCCCTCGCAAACCCCGCGCCCGCAGCCAGGCACGGATCGACGCGATTCTCGATGCCGCCCGCACCTTGCTGGCCGCCGAAGGCGTGGCGAGTTTGTCGATCTACAGCGTGGCCGAGCGCGCGCAGATTCCGCCGTCGTCGGTGTATCACTTTTTCGCCAGTGTGCCGGCGCTGCTGGAGGCACTGACCGCCGATATACATGCAGCCTTCCGCTGCGCCATCCAGGCCCCCATCGAGCATGATTCACT
This sequence comes from Pseudomonas sp. LAMO17WK12:I1, assembly GCF_900177315.1. Lineage (NCBI taxonomy): Bacteria > Pseudomonadati > Pseudomonadota > Gammaproteobacteria > Pseudomonadales > Pseudomonadaceae > Pseudomonas > Pseudomonas sp. LAMO17WK12:I1. The sequence continues at coordinate 35,852 of NZ_FWZV01000007.1, forward strand.
CAAGCATTGGCGCGACCTGTCCTACATCGTCGAACAGCGCATGCTGACCATCTACAGCAACGACGCCGCCGCGCGCCAGTTGATCCTGGCCCAGCACGGGCTGACCGAAGTGACCCAGGCGGACCGTCAGCATGATCTGGAGCTGGGGGATTTGATGCTGGAAGTGTTCAACCGCCACTTTGAAGTGCCGAGCTTGCCAACCGATGTGGATGTGTTTGCGCTGGCGTTGGAATTGAGTGATCGCGTGTATGCGCGTTCGGTGCATCAGCATGGGCTGATTACGCCGCGTATGGCGGAGGAAGGGATGCGGGTTTTTGATGCGTATGTGGGGCTGTATTTGCCGGCTTACCTGCCCAAGCGCTGAATCCTGGGTTGGCTGGGCCGGCCTCATCGGGGGCAAGCCCCCTCCCACATTTTGAATGTGCTCACAGATCAATATGTGGGAGGGGGCTACACCCCGATGAGAGCCTCAAGAGCGACGCAAATCACAACTTGGCAATCGACACCTCGGTGGATTTCACAAAGGCAATCACTTCGCTGCCAATCACCAGTTCCAGCTCTTTGACCGAGCGGGTGGTGATCACGGAAGTGACGATACCGGACGCGGTCTGCACGTCGATTTCCGACAGCACGTCGCCGACGACGATTTCCTTGATGGTGCCTTTGAACTGGTTACGCACGTTGATGGCTTTAATAGTCATGGTGGACTTCCTTCGTAGGACAAGTGAGTTATTGAGCCCAACGCAATTGCGTAGGCAGCGGTGAAACAGGTTCGGGTTCCGGCGGTGTGCCGGGCAACGACAGCACACGGTTAAGTACTTGCGCTTCCAGTGCGGCCAGGCGATGTGAGCCTCGGGCCCGTGGGCGCGGCAGATCGACGATCAGGTCGAGGCCGATTTCGCCGTCTTCGATCAGGATCACCCGGTCGGCAATGGCCACGGCTTCGCTGACGTCATGGGTTACCAGCAACACGGTGAAGCCGTGTTTTTGCCAGAGGTTTTCGATCAGTTGCTGCATCTCGATACGGGTCAGGGCGTCCAGGGCGCCCAGCGGTTCGTCGAGCAGCAGCAGGCGCGGCTGGTGGATCAAGGCACGAGCCAGGGCCACACGCTGCTTCTGGCCACCGGACAAGGCCGCCGGCCACTCATTGGCACGCTCGGCCAGGCCTACCGCTTCCAGGGCTTCCAAGGCTTTAGGGCGCCAGTTGCCTTTGAGGCCCAGGCCGACGTTGTCGATGATCTTTTTCCACGGCAGCAGGCGCGCTTCCTGGAACATCAAGCGCGTGTCTTCAATCGCCTCGCTCAGCGGAGCCGAACCGGCCAGCAGCTCGCCGCCGCTGGCTTTGTCCAGGCCGGCCAACAGGCGCAGCAAGGTACTTTTACCGCAGCCACTGCGACCGACCACGGCCACGAACTGGCCCGCCGGAATGTGCAGATCGATTTCCTTGAGTACTTCCCGCGCGCCGAAGGCCTTGCGCAATTTGCGCACCGCCAGGGGAATCCCCTTCAGCAGGCGCGGAGGTTGTTGAGCGGTCATGCCGCACCTCCTTTATTCACTTGGTAAGCCGGGTGCCAGCGCAGCCATACACGCTCCAGACCGCGCGCGGCCAAATCGGCCAGCTTGCCGAGGATGGCGTACATCACGATGGCCAATACCACCACGTCGGTTTGCAGGAATTCGCGGGCGTTCATCGCCAGGTAACCAATGCCGGAGCTGGCAGAGATGGTTTCCGCCACGATCAGCGTCAGCCACATAAAGCCCAGGGCAAAGCGCACGCCCACCAGGATCGACGGCAGCGCACCCGGCAAAATCACTTGCCAGAACAGGCTGAAACCGGACAAGCCGTAGCTGCGCGACATTTCCACCAGCGCCGGGTCGACGTTGCGGATGCCGTGGTAGGTGTTCAGGTAGATCGGAAACAGCGTGCCGAGGGCCACCAGGAAAATCTTCGCGGTCTCGTCGATGCCGAACCACAGGATCACCAGCGGAATCAGCGCCAGGTGCGGCACGTTGCGGATCATCTGCACCGAGCTGTCCAGCAGGCGTTCGCCCCACGTCGACAGGCCGGTAATAAACCCCAGCGCCAGGCCGATGCTGCCACCGATCACAAAGCCCAGGCCGGCACGCCAGCCACTGATAGCCAGGTGCGTCCAGATTTCGCCGCTGCGCACCAGGTTGACCCCAGCCTCAATCACCGCGCTGGGCGCCGGCAGGATGCGTGTCGACAACCAACCCGCCGACACCGACAACTGCCACACCGCCAGCAATAGAATCGGCAGCACCCAGGGCGCCACGCGATGGCTCAATTTTTCCAGGTTCATGGCGCCGCCTCAGCTCTGTGACGCAGCTTTGGGAAGGATGTCGTTGGCGACCATTTCGCCGAACGGGCTTACGTAACCGGCGCTTTTCGGCAGCTCGGGACGTTCGATATCCAGGTGCGGGAACAGCAGCTCGGCGACCCGATACGATTCTTCCAGGTGTGGATAACCGGAGAAGATAAAGGTGTCGATGCCCAGCGCTGCGTACTCCTTGACCCGCTCGGCAACCGTCGGGCCATCGCCCACCAGCGCGGTGCCCGCACCGCCACGCACCAGGCCGACGCCGGCCCACAGGTTGGGGCTGACTTCCAGGTTGTCGCGGTTGCCGCCATGCAAGGCCGCCATGCGCTGCTGGCCGACAGAATCGAAGCGCGCCAGGGAAGCCTGGGCACGGGCGATGGTGTCGTCGTCCAGATGGGAGATCAGTTTGTCGGCGGCTTTCCAGGCTTCTTCGTTGGTTTCGCGCACGATCACATGCAGACGAATGCCGAAGCGCACGGTGCGCCCGAGTTTCGCCGCCTTGGCCCGCACCTGCTCGATCTTCTCGGCGACGGCGGCCGGTGGCTCGCCCCAGGTCAGCACCATCTCCACTTGTTCGGCGGCGAGGTCCTGGGCCGCTTCGGAGGAACCGCCGAAGTACAGCGGCGGGCGCGGTTGCTGGATCGGCGGGTAGAGCAACTTGGCGCCTTTGACGCTGATGTGCTCGCCGTCGTAATCCACGGTTTCGCCTTCCAGCACGCGGCGCCAGATGCGGGTGAACTCCACCGAAGCCTGGTAGCGCTCTTCGTGACTGAGGAACAAGCCATCGCCGGCCAGCTCTTCCGGGTCACCACCAGTCACCAGGTTGAACAGCGCGCGGCCGCCGGACAGGCGGTCCAGGGTCGCGGCCTGGCGCGCCGCCACCGTCGGGGAAATGATCCCGGGGCGCAGCGCGACAAGGAATTTCAAACGCTGGGTCACCGGGATCAGCGAGGCGGCCACCAGCCACGAGTCTTCGCAGGAGCGACCGGTGGGGATCAGCACCCCGCCGAATCCCAGGCGGTCAGCGGCCTGGGCCACTTGCTGCAGATAACCGTGGTCGACGGCGCGAGCGCCTTCGGCGGTGCCAAGGTAATGGCCGTCGCCGTGGGTAGGCAGGAACCAGAAAATAGTGAGGCTCATGGAGTTGTCTCCTGAAGAAATCGGATTACGGCGCTTTAGCCACGGCAGCCGGTGGCGTCCAGATCACGTCCTTGATGCTCAAGGGCTTGGGGATCAATTTGAGTTGGTAGAAGCTGTCGGCGATTTTCTGCTGGGCCGCCACCACTTCCGGGGTCAGGAACAGCGCGCCGTAGCCCTGGCGTTTCACCGAGGTCAGGGTGATGTCGGCCGGCAGGCCCAGCAGCGGCGCGACTTGCTCGGTCACTTCCTGGGGGTTGGCCTTGGACCACTCGCCCACCGCGCGCACTTCTTCGATCAGCGCCTTGACCACTTCCGGATGCTTTTCGGCGTACGGCTTGGTGGCCAGGTAGAACTGGTGGTTGTCGGCGATGCCGGTGCCGTCACGCAGGGTGCGCGCTTGCAGTTGTTTCTCGGCGGCGGCCTGGTACGGGTCCCAGATCACCCACGCATCCACGCTGCCACGCTCGAAGGCGGCACGGGCATCGGCGGGCGGCAGGAACACGGTCTGCACGTCGGTGTATTTCAGGCCGGCGTCTTCCAGGGCACGCACCAGCAGGTAGTGCACGTTGGAGCCTTTGTTGAGCACGACTTTCTTGCCCTTGAGCTCGGCCACCGATTTGATCGTCGAGTCTTTCGGCACCAGGATCGCTTCACTGGTGGGCGCTGGCGGCTCGTAGGCCACGTAGAGCAGGTCGGCACCGGCAGCCTGGGCGAAGACCGGCGGGGTTTCGCCGGTGACACCGAAGTCGATGGAACCCACGTTCAGGCCTTCGAGCAGTTGCGGACCGCCGGGAAACTCGGTCCATTGCACCTGCACACCTTGGGCGGCCAGGCGTTTTTCCAGGGTGCCCTTGGCCTTGAGCAGCACCAGGGTGCCGTATTTCTGGTAACCGATCCGCAGGGTCTCGGCGGCTTGAGCCTGAACAATGGCGCCGAAGGACACAGCCGCAGCAAACAGTGCGACCAGACCACGACGCAAGATGACAGTGCGCATGGCGCTCTCTCCAAATAGTGCGATGAGGGGGTTGGCTGCACCTGCTTGGCCGTTGGCGGCTGAGTAAGGTGAGTACATCTATATAGCGGTGAGGCTGACTTAAATGCTCCAGCGAGCACTCAACAAACGTTCATTCAACACATGCGGGTCCAACGGTTTCGGACGACGGGCCATGGCGCCGTAAAGCGTCTCCAGGGCCTCGTGCAAACGGTGTTCGAGGACCGGTACCAGTTGTGCCTGGGCACTGCCTTCGCCGTAGGCGATCTGGCTGTCTTCGGCAAAGATGCCGTGGAGCAGCTCCTGGGCTTTGAGGGCCGACAATACCGGCTTCAAGGCGTAATCCACCGCCAGCATGTGAGCGATGCTGCCGCCGGTCGCCATCGGCAACACAACCTTGTGGGCCAGGGCGCGCTCCGGCAGCAGGTCGAGCACGGTTTTCAACGCACCGGAGAACGAAGCCTTGTACACCGGCGTGGCGATCACCAGGCCATCTGCGTTAGCCACCTGCTGCAGCAGGTCGATGACCTTGGGGCTGTCGAAGCGTGCATGCAGCAAGTCTTCAGCCGGGAAGTCCCGTATCTGGTAACTCACCACTTCAACGCCTTTGTCTTGCAACCACTGACGGGTTTTTTCCAGCAAGACCCCGGAGCGGGAACGCTGGCTGGGACTGCCTCCAAGTGTTACGACCAACATGCAGGAATTCCTTGAGCAAGTGCCGGCGGTTCGCTGTGTGGCGATGGCGCCAAGATGGAACAGACCTTATCAGCAGATTCATATATCTATAAATCTTATTTTTTAATTTGTTTATTCTTTAAATGCATATAAGGTTTATAGGTCGCCAGGCGAAAAAAAAGGCCGTAGAAACGGCCTGAAAACCCCTGCTGTGAGTCAGTTTCAACGATTGGGCTGTGGAGTAAGCCGCAAATACGGCTTCACCGCCCGATAGCCCTTCGGAAAGCGCTTCTTGATCTCTTCCTCATCCTTGAGTGACGGCACGATCACCACCTCATCACCGTCCTGCCAGTTGGCGGGGGTGGCGACTTTGTAGTTGTCGGTCAGTTGCAGCGAGTCGATGACCCGCAGGATTTCGTGGAAGTTACGGCCGGTGCTGGCCGGGTAGGTGATGGTCAGGCGGATCTTCTTGTTCGGGTCGATCACGAACAAGGAACGCACGGTGAGGGTGTCACTGGCGTTCGGGTGGATCAGGTCGTAGAGGTCCGAAACCTTGCGGTCGGCGTCAGCCAGGATCGGGAAGTTGACGACGGTGGCCTGGGTTTCGTTGATGTCTTCGATCCACTTGTGGTGCGAGTCCACCGGGTCCACCGACAGGGCGATGGCCTTGACGCCGCGCTTGGCGAACTCGTCCTTGAGCTTGGCGGTGAAGCCCAGCTCCGTGGTGCACACCGGGGTAAAGTCCGCCGGGTGGGAAAACAACACACCCCAGCTGTCGCCCAGCCATTCGTGGAAACGAATCTTGCCGGCGCTGGAATCCTGTTCGAAGTCGGGGGCGATATCGCCCAGTCTTAGGCTCATGGTGTGGCTCCTGGTGAGTGCTTATGGAGCCCACTGTGCATGGATTGCGGATTATTTAAAAAGAATAAATATCGATTTATCTAGACGATAAAGGAATATTAAAAATCTGTTCATTGGACGCGGGAAAGGGCAAGGCGCAACATCGTTTCCAAGGTTCGAGAAGGCCTTGAGACGCTGTACAAAGAGGGGTTCAGGAAGGGCTTGCGGGGGTTTAGCCCGACTTGAAAAGCAAGACACCTTGCCCGGCGTGCGCCGGGCAAGGTTTTACGCAGTTACTTAAACGCGTAGGTGTAGCTGACGATTACGCGGTTTTCGTCTTGATCGCGTGCGGCAGCGACATCGTTGCGCCACATAGCATTTTTCCAGGCGACGCCGACGTTTTTGAACGGGCCTTCTGGCACTACGTAGGCAACAGTGATATCGCGTTCCCACTCGGACTGGCCGGTGAACTCGGCACGGCTACTGTTGACGGTGTCGATGTCAGTACCCTTGAGGTACACAACACCAGCGGTCAAGCCAGGCACGCCAACCTTGGCGAAGTCATAAGCGTAGCGAGCTTGCCAGGTACGTTCGCCGGCACGGGCGAACTTAGCGATCTGCATGTCAGTGGTCAGGTAAGCCGACGAACCGTCGCCCTGGTTCAACCAAGGGAAGTCGCTGCTACCGTTGCTGACCTGGTAACCACCACCGAAGGTGTGGCCGCCCAAGGTGTACAGGAACAGGCCGCTGTACAGGTTGTTATCCACCTTGCCGCGACCGGAGTTGACGCCGCTGTAGTTGCCCGAGGAGAAGTAAGCCGATTCGTTGCCGTTCTTACCGTCATCGGTGCTGTGGAAATAACGCAGGTCAGACTTCAATACGCCTGGACCGATGGCCCAGTTGTGGGTCAGACCCAGGAAGTGCTGCTTGTAGAAGTCTTCCAGGTTGCCGTAGTAGTACTGGGCAGTCAGGTCCTTGGTGATCTTGTAGTCACCACCGGCGTAGTAGAACTTGTTGCTGTCACGCCAGTTGGCGCCACGGGAGTTGGCACCCGAGATCGACAGGTTGTCGACGTTGCTGGAGTTACGACCCTTGGCTTTTTCAATCTGACCGGCAACCAGCGTCAGGTCTTTGATGTCGTTGGTAGTGATCTGGCCACCTTGGAAAGTCTGCGGCAGCAGACGACCGTCGTTGGTTACGATAACCGGCAGCTTAGGCTGAAGGGTACCCAGCTTCAGTTCGGTCTGGGAGATCTTGGCTTTGGCAGTCAGGCCCAGGCTCGAGTAGTTATCAACAGCTTCGCCATTGGACTTGCTCGGGAACACAGTGCCGCCGTAGGACGAGGCAGTAGCGCCGTTGGTGCCGCCGCCGGAATCCAGACGAACGCCCAGCAGGCCAATAGCGTCAAGACCGAAGCCTACAGTGCCTTGGGTGTAACCGGAGATGAAGCGCAGGTCAAAGCCTTGGCCCCATTCTTCTTGCTTGCTCTGAACACCAGCGCGCTTGTTGGCTGCCGTGCCGGCGGCCGAGTCACGGTTGTCGGTGTTGATGTAAAAGTTACGCAGACCCAGTGTTACTTTACTGTCATCGATGAAACCGGCAGCGCCTGCTTGCTGAGCGATTACGCCCAAAGCTACAGACAGTGCCAAGGTGGACTTCTTCATGTACCGCTCCTCTCGTTTCTAATTTTTGTATTTCTTTGGTCTCGGGTCTGACGCCCTCGATCCACAGATGCGCGATTAGCACCGGATAGTGACTGACAAGTCAATCGTAACCTTGTGTGTCTACTACCTTCGTCTAACCACCGTTGATTTGGTCCCTGCAGGGTAATGAGTTTTTCATACACCCAAAAAGAATTATTTCATTCTTTTTCATACGATTCAGGAATAAGACTTTCCGTGACGTGGACAGGCCAGCATAGACCACTCGCCACACAAGCTAATTCCTAAAGGGTATTTGTTAGAGCTTTTTTAGATCGATTAGTGTGGCCGCGCTGTTGCATACGTCACCCACGATCAAAAAGGCGACGCCATCATGGCCAAAGGCACATCCTCCCGTCAATTTGTTACAGTTTTTGTGTCACTAATCGTTTCTTTTGCTGTCCAAGCCGCCCACTCGACGATTCAGGTGTTTGCAAGCGCCCACACTCTATCCATAGCCGCCCACCTGTTATCGGCGTCAGATCAAGAATGCTTAAACTTTAGTCGTGCGTGACGGCAGGCTCTTACACGAGCCTGCCCGGTGACTTGGGGGTAGGGTTCTACAAGGCCTTCTCGAAAATCTTCGAGTTACGCTGGTAGTTGTACAGCGAGGCCCGTGCCGAGGGCAGGCGATCCACGCTGCTCGGCACAAAGCCGCGCTCACGGAACCAGTGGGCAGTCCGCGTGGTAAGTACGAACAGCGTCTTCAACCCCTGCGCCCGGGCACGGGTTTCGATACGCTCCAGCAGCTCGTCACCCCGCCCGCCGTGGCGGTACTCCGGGTTCACCGCCAGGCATGCCAGCTCACCCGCGTCCGAATCGGCGATCTGATACAACGCCGCACACGCGATGATCATGCCTTCGCGCTCAACCACGCTGAACTGCTCGATCTCACGCTCGAGCACTTCCCGCGAACGGCGCACCAGGATGCCCTGTTCTTCCAGGGGGCTGATCAGGTCGAGCAAGCCGCCGACGTCTTCAATCGCCGCCTCGCGCACCCGTTCGAATTGCTCCTGGGCCACCAGCGTGCCGCCGCCATCGCGGGTGAACAGTTCGGTGAGCAAGGCACCGTCTTCGGCGTAGCTGACAATGTGGCTGCGCCCTACCCCGCCCCGGCAAGCCTCGGCCGCTGCATCAAGCAATTCGGACTGGTAGTTGCTGCTGCCCAGGCGTTGCAGGTGTGCCGGTACTTGTTGCGGGCGCAATTCGCGGACCAGGCGGCCATTTTCATCGATCAGGCCGAGATCAGCGCCGAACAGCAGCAGTTTGTCCGCCCCCAGGTCGATGGCGGCGCGGGTGGCGACGTCTTCGCAGGCCAGGTTGAAGATCTCCCCCGTCGGCGAATAGCCCAGGGGCGACAGCAGCACAATGGAGCGCTCATCCAGCAGGCGATTGATGCCCTTGCGGTCGACCCGGCGCACTTCGCCGGTGTGGTGGTAATCCACGCCTTCAAGCACGCCGATAGGCCGCGCCGTCACCAGGTTGCCGCTGGCCACCCGCAGGCGCGAGCCCTGCATCGGCGACGAGGCCATGTCCATCGACAGGCGCGCTTCGATGGCGATACGCAGGTGGCCGACCGCGTCGATCACACACTCCAGCGTCGCGGCATCGGTGATGCGCATGCCTTCATGGTAAGTCGGGACCAGGCCGCGCGCTTCAAGGCGCGCTTCGATCTGTGGGCGCGAACCGTGCACCAGCACCAGGCGCACGCCCAGGCTGTGGAGCAGCACCAGGTCGTGGACGATATTGCCGAAGTTCGGATGATCCACACCGTCGCCGGGCAACATGACCACAAAGGTGCAGTCGCGGTGGGCGTTGATGTAGGGCGAAGCGTGACGAAGCCAATTAACGTAGTCGGGCATGGAACCTGGGCCTGTAATAAAAAGCAGCCGAAAAAGGATGAGTCGTGAAAACGCACAGCGGGCTGATGGTTATCGTCGGAACAGGCTTGGCGACACGCTCGCTCTCCTTATGTACGAATGGACAGGGGTTAATTTACGCAGGTTTCAGGCAGTAATGTTCGATCAGTTCCCGCAATAGACGCACTGTAGGCGTCAAGCGTGACATTTCGAGGTATTCGCCCGGTTGGTGGGCACAGGCGATGTCGCCAGGGCCGAGCACCAGGGTTTCACAACCAAGGCGCTGAAGATAAGGCGCTTCGGTGCCGAACGCTACTGCTTCGGCACGATGCCCGGTCAATCGTTCCGCGACCCGCACCAACTCGGCGTCTTCGACCTGCTCGAACGGCGGCACTGCGGGGAATAACGGCGCGTAGTCGATCTTGACTTTATGGCGCTCGGCCAGGGGTTCGAGCTTTTGCCGGATCGCCGCACGCAGCACTGCGGGGTCCATGCCCGGCAAGGGCCGCAGGTCGAATTCCAGGGAGCATTGGCCACAGATGCGGTTGGGGTTGTCGCCACCATGGATACAGCCGAAGTTCATGGTCGGTTGCGGCACGCTGAATTGCGGGTTGCGGTACTCGCGCTGCCAGGCCAGGCGCAGGCCGCGCAGCTCGCCGATGGCGTCATGCATGGCTTCCAGGGCGCTGTGGCCCAGGCTTGGGTCCGACGAATGGCCGCTTTGGCCGAGAATGTCGATGCGCTCCATCATCACGCCTTTGTGCAGGCGGATCGGCTTGAGGCCGGTCGGTTCACCGATTACCGCCGCCCGGCCCAGCGGGCGCCCGGCTTCGGCCAATGCTCGGGCACCGGACATGGAGCTTTCTTCATCGCAGGTGGCGAGGATCAGCAACGGTTGCTTGAACGGTTGGTCCAGCAGCGGCAACACCGCTTCAATCGCCAGCGCGAAAAAACCCTTCATGTCGCAACTGCCCAATCCTACCCAGCGGCCGTCGACTTCCGTCAGCTTGAGCGGATCGGTCTTCCACAACGCAGCGTCATAAGGAACGGTGTCGCTATGGCCGGCCAATACCAGGCCGCCGGGGCCTGTGCCAAAGCTGGCCAGCAGGTTGAATTTGCCGGGGCTGACCGGTTGGATGTCAATGGAGAACCCCAGGTCGCCCAACCAACCGGCGAGCAAATCGATCACCGGTCGGTTGGTCTGGTCGAGAGACGCCTGGGTGCAACTCACCGAAGGCGTGGCAATCAGCGCGGCGAACTGCTCTTTCATGGACGGTAACAGCATACGCGGTCTCCCTACTTCCCGGATGAGCCCCACTATAGAGGCATCTGCACGAGACAATAAACCGTTGCGGCGCGTTGCCGGGCTCAGTCCTGTACACTGCACGACCTTGGCAGCCACTCTTTTCCCCGGCTGCGCTCCCGATCCTGGATTTTCCGGCCATGCAGAAAGAAACCGAAATCAAGCTCCGCGTCAGCCGCGAAACACTCGCCGCGCTGCGTGAGCACCCGCTACTGAAAAAACGCAACAAAAGTGGCTGGGAACGCCGTGAGTTGATGAACCAGTACTTCGACACCCCCGAGCGTGACCTGGCCCAGGCCAAAGTCGCCCTGCGCCTGCGCAAGGACGGTGACGAGATTATCCAGACCCTCAAGACCCGTGGCCAAAGCGTCGCCGGCCTGTCGGAACGCAATGAGTACAACTGGGACCTGCCCAAGGCCAAGCTCGACGTAAAGAAACTCGACGGCGATTGCTGGCCCGAGCAACTGGCCGAGCTGGACAAAAAGACCCTCAAGCCGATCTTCACCACCGACTTCGTGCGCGAGCGCGCCGAAATCGCCTGGGGCCGTGGCAAGGCCAAGGTGGTGATCGAAGCCGCCCTGGACCTGGGCCATGTGGTCGTGGGTAAGCAGAAAGAAGAAATCTGCGAGCTGGAACTGGAACTGCGCGAAGGCGAGCCGGCTGCGCTGCTGGAGTTGGCCGCCGAGCTGGCCGCCACCCTCGCACTGATGCCGTGTGACATCAGCAAGGCCGAGCGCGGCTACCGCCTGTACGACGCCAGCAGCTACTCCCTGAGCCTGCCGGCGCCGCAGATCCACGCCGAAATGCCGCTGGACGACGCCTTCGCCGCAATCATGTGGCACCTGCTCGGCAGCAGCCAGCGCCTCGCCGAGCAATACCGCTTCAATGGCCACTGGCGTCTGCTGCAGGACTGGGTCGACAACCTCGGCGAACTGCGCGCCCTGATCGGCAGCCTCGGCCAGGCCGCGCCGCGTCAATCCACCAGCGAACTGCGCAGCGCACTCGATGCACTGCTGGAAGACTGGCGCCCGCTGGTCCAGGCCGGTGACGACGACGAAGACATCCGCAAAGCCGCACCCGAGCAGTTTGCCGAAGAATTGGACGACGTGCGCTGGGGCTTGTTCTCGCTGAACATGTCACGCTGGCTGATGGCCCGCACCTGGACTGCCGACCGCAACGTGCGCGGCAACCGCCAGGGCGCCGCGCAAATCACCAACTGGCTGCCGCGCCTGCTGGCCGACGATGCCGTCGCCCTGCAACTGCCGCGCTACCAGCAGCAACCGGAAGACCTGGCCGAGCAACTGCCGCGCATCGAACGCATCCAGGCCTGGCTGCACCATGCGCGTAACGTGGTGGACATTGCGGAACTGGATCGTTTGTACGGCGAGCTGAACAAGCTGGCGCAACTGGCCAACCAGCCGATCACCGACGAGTCGCTGGATGCGCGCATGCATCAGGCGATTGCGGTGTATCAGAACCGTGCCTGGAAGACCCTGCTGCGCCTGTAATATCGCCATCGGGGGCCTAGCCCCCGATGAGGCCGATCCTGTCAGCGCAATACTGGCAGGCTGGTGGTCGACTTGATCTCGGACAGCGCCACGATCGAGTTGACCTCCTGAATCCCCGGCACCATCGATAACTTCTCGAAGAAAAACCGCTCGTACGCCTCAATGTCCGACGTCACGATGCGCAGCAGAAAATCCACCGCCCCCATCAGCACATAGCACTCCAGCACTTCCGGAAACCCACGAATCGCGTCGGTGAACTCGGTGAAGTTGGATCGGCCGTGGGCGTTGAGTTTGACCTCGGCAAAGATCTGCGTATTCAGGCCGATCTTCTTGCGATCCAGCAGAGTGACCTGGCCGCGAATCACTCCTTCCTCCTTGAGCCGCTGGATGCGTCGCCAGCACGGCGACTGGGACAGGCCGACCTGTTCGGCGATCTGCGCGCTGGACAGCGAGGCGTCCTCTTGCAGCAGGGCCAGGATGCGGCGGTCGTAGGCGTCCAATTCGCTATGCATAAAAATACCTTGAAGGCTGTCTTTTCTGAATTGAACGATTCGATTAATCGCAAATCATGCCCATCTTAGATAAGAAATCTCCCGAAGCGAATGTAAAAATTTCTCCAGTCGAATCTGGAGAGTCAGCATGCATGCCGTCGAAACCACCCACCCTCTGACCCGCGTCGATGCGTGGGCTGCCAGCAGCACCCATTGCCAGGCGCATTACCGGATCGTCGCCGAGGCGGAGCCCGATGTGTTGTGTCGGGTACTCAACTATTTTGCGTTGCAGTTCCTGACACCGAGCCAGGTCAACGTGAGCCGCCAGGAAGACCTGCTGAACATCGATATCGTGATGGATAGCCTGAGCTGGCATCGCGCCCAAGTGATCGCCGAAAAGATTCGAAACCTGATCAGCGTGTGCACGCTGCATGTATGGCGCGCTGATTCCGTGGGGCCTGCGGCCGTGGCGGCAGCAGCTCGGTAAAGGCCTGCAACATACGCTGGGAGGAAGATATTCGGCGGCTGGCTAGCCTGAAATGTCGTCCGAGGCTACCCAGGAACACCTTCATGTCTGCTGATCACCGATTGGAACTGCATCAGTTGCTCCCGGCGCTGGTCGAGGGAGGGCTGATTGCTCCCGACATCGCGCAGCGCTTATCAGCGCTGCCCGCCGGCAATGCCCAGCACCCGTTGGAGTGCATCGCCGCCCATGGGCCTTCCCTGGAAACCCTGACCCATTGGCTTGCCCAACATGTGGGGCAACCTTATTGGCGCATCGACCCGCTGAAGGTCGATGTCGCAACGGTCGTGCCGCTGATGTCCCACGCATTTGCCCAACGCCACGCCATCCTTGCGGTAGCCGTGGACGCGCAGACCGTCACCGTTGCCAGCGCCCAGCCCCATGTCACCAGTTGGGAATCGGGACTGGCACAAGTGCTCCAGCGCTCGATCAGGCGCGTGGTTGCCAACCCCCAGGACATTCAGCGTTGTATCAGCGAATTCTACCGGCTGGCGAAGTCCGTCAGCGGTGCGGATCAAAAGGTCGCGGGGCCTGGCAACGTCGAGTTGCTCAACCTCGGCGCCAGCGACCAGGAGCCGGACGCCAACGACGCGCATATCGTCAATATCGTCGACTGGCTGTTGCAATACGCGTTCGCCCAGCGGGCCAGTGATATTCATATCGAGCCGTGCCGTGAACAAGGCCGTGTGCGCTTTCGCATTGATGGGCTGCTGCACGACGTCTATCAATTTCCACCCCAGGTGACGATGGCGGTGGTCAGCCGCCTGAAAAGCCTCGGGCGGATGAACGTCGCGGAAAAACGCAAACCCCAGGACGGCCGGGTCAAGACCAAAAGCCCTGCAGGCACAGAAGTCGAGTTGCGGCTGTCGACCCTGCCCACCGCCTTTGGCGAAAAACTGGTGATGCGGATTTTCGACCCGCAGGTGCTGCTCAAGGACTTTGACGAGCTGGGCTTGTCGGCCGAAGACCAGCAGCGATGGCACGACATGACGCGCCACACCAACGGCATCATCCTGGTCACGGGGCCTACCGGTTCAGGCAAGACCAGCACCCTCTACACCACGCTCAAACACTTGGCGACCCGGGAGGTCAATCTTTGCACCGTGGAAGACCCGATCGAGATGGTCGAGCCGGCGTTTAACCAAATGCAGGTACAGCCCAATATCGACCTGACCTTCGCCAGCGGCATCCGAGCCCTGCTTCGCCAGGACCCGGACATCATCATGATCGGCGAGATCCGCGATCGGGAAACCGCCGAGATGGCGATCCAGGCCGCATTGACCGGGCATTTGGTGCTCTCGACGCTGCACACCAACGATGCGCCCAGCGCCATCAGCCGCTTGCAGGAACTGGGCATTGCTCATTATTTGATCAAGGCCACGTTATTGGGCGTAATGGCGCAGCGCTTGGTGCGCTTGCTGTGCCCTCATTGCAAGCGGGTGGCGGGCGATGCTCACGAAGCGGTAGGGTGTGCAGAATGTCGAAACAGCGGCTTTCGCGGGCGCGCCGGGGTCTACGAGATCATGGTGCTGAATGACTCGCTCAAGGCGCTGATCACGCCAGGCGCCGACGCGCAGTCCCTGCGCAGGGAGGCGGTGGCGCAAGGCATGTGCGGCCTGCGCATGGCCGGCGTGGGTAAAGTCAAGGCGGGGCTGACCACAATGGCCGAGGTATTGCGAGTGACGCCTGGGGATTCGGTAACAAATGCGTTGATTACGCCGTGCTGAAACCGTTCTTATCGGTGACAAGACCGTTACAATCCGCCGAACGTCGTTTAACTGACACCATCAGATAGGGAATCGCTATGCAGATCGGAACCGTACTGCTTCTTTTCGTGGGCCTGGCCATCGCCATCCTGTTCATGGGCTTCAAGGTGGTACCCCAGGGCTATCAGTGGACCGTCGAGCGCTTCGGCCGGTACACCAACACCCTCAAGCCGGGCCTGAACATCATCATCCCGGTCATGGACCGCATCGGCCGCAAGATCAACGTGATGGAAAGCGTGCTGGATATCCCGCCCCAGGAAGTCATCACCGCCGACAACGCCACCGTGCAGATCGACGCCGTGTGCTTCTTCCAGGTGGTCAATACCGCCCAGGCCGCCTACGAGGTCAACAACCTCGAACACGCTATCCGCAACCTGCTGCAAACCAATATCCGCACGGTGCTCGGCTCCATGGAGCTGGATGCCATGCTCAGCCAGCGTGACGGCATCAACGAAAAACTGCTGCGCACCGTCGATGAAGCCACGGCGCCGTGGGGCATCAAGATCACCCGGATCGAAATCAAGGACATCAGCCCGCCCGCCGACCTGATGGCCGCCATGTCCGGCCAGATGAAAGCCGAGCGGATCAAGCGTGCACAGATCCTGGAAGCCGAAGGCCTGCGGGCATCGGCGATCCTGACGGCCGAAGGCAAGAAACAGGCACAGATTCTTGAAGCCGAAGGTGGGCGCCAGGCCGCGTTCCTGGAGTCTGAAGCCCGTGAGCGTCAGGCAGAGGCTGAGGCCCGCGCGACCCAGGTCGTGTCCGAAGCAATCGCCACCGGTAACGTACAGGCCATCAACTACTTCGTCGCGCAGAAATACATCGATGCCCTTGGCAAATTGGCGTCGGCCAATAACAGCAAAGTGATCCTGATGCCGCTGGAAGCCAGCCAGGTGATCGGCGCTGTCGGCGGCATCGGCGAAATCGTCAAGGCAACCTTCGACAACAAGAAAGCCTGAGGCGATCGCCATGTGGGATTTCCTGCAGCATCTTTCGTTCTGGGATTGGCTCGCACTGGGTACAGTGCTATTGATTCTTGAAGTATTCGGCGCCGGTGGCTACCTGCTGTGGATGGGCATAGCTGCGGCAGCCGTGGGCGTGATCAAGTTTCTGGTGCCGCCGCTCGGGCTGGAGTGGCAACTGTTGCTGTTCGCTGTGCTGTCGATATTGACAGCGGTGTACTGGTGGAAACGCCAGCGCAGCAGTGCCAAAGCCAGTGACCAGCCGGGGCTCAACGAGCGTGGCTCGGAGCTGATCGGCCGCGTGTTCGTGGTGCATCAGGCGATTGTGGAGGGTCGGGGCAAGGTAAAAGTCGGTGACGGCGTCTGGATGGTGACCGGCCCTGACAGCCCTGTAGGCGCTCAAGTGCGTGTGGTGGGCCTGGATGGCGTGATCTTGAAGGTAGAAACTGTTTAGTCAGTGATGGAACTCGGCTGGGCTAACTGCAATCAAACGGTACAGATCACCCACCCGGAGTCACCCATCATGCGTCTTAAATATGCTGTCGCTACCCTCGCTGTGCTTTCCCTTCCTGTCGGTTCAGCCATGGCCGACAGTTTCTGGCGCAATGTCATCTCGTCGGGCGCCACGACCGGCTCGACCTACCTGACCTTCAAGGACCACAAGCTGGTGGTTGCCGCACAAGACGACGCAGGCAGCTTCGTTGCCAGCGACGGCGGTATCCGCGGCCCGTACCTGGAAGCCGCCATGCAGAAAGTCCGCGCCGATAACCCTGGCCTGCAGGCCACGGATATGGAACTGGCCAACGCCATCCTGGCGAAAAACGCTATCGCCGCCGAGTAAAACCGCCGGTTAAAACAGCCGCTCCCTGGGAGCGGCTTTTTTGTGCCGCTTTTCTTCCTACAGCAAAGACTGATGAGTTGACGATTGAACAGGAGAAGTCCTCTCGATCACTGCACTCGCCCGACGACAAGCTATCGATTCCACCCTTCCCCTCAGTGAATCGATAACCATGCGAAAACTATCTTCCTTTCTGTTCCTCACTGCTATTGCAACGCCTTATGCACAGGCAGAGGCCTGGTACGGCTCGGCAAAATTCAACAG
Source organism: Pseudomonas sp. LAMO17WK12:I1 (assembly GCF_900177315.1). Taxonomy (NCBI): domain Bacteria; kingdom Pseudomonadati; phylum Pseudomonadota; class Gammaproteobacteria; order Pseudomonadales; family Pseudomonadaceae; genus Pseudomonas; species Pseudomonas sp. LAMO17WK12:I1. Next base: position 53,051 of record NZ_FWZV01000007.1, read on the forward strand.
TGCACGCCAGAATCTATCCAGCGCACTGTTGACCAGCCCGCGCGTCAACGAACGAGTGGAAGCGCCTGATAGCACTAAAACATTCACCGGATCCTACGCGGTAGGTTATGCCTTCGCCAATGGCTGGCGCGCGGAAGGGGAATACACCCTCTCCGGCAGCTCGACCTTCGACTCCTTCTGGTCGCCCTTCAATGCCAACGTCAACCGTCTTGAAGCGGACAGCCAGCGCTTGATGGTCAACGGCTATAAAAACATACCGCTCACCCATTGGCTCTCGTTCTACGGCATGGCGGGGATGGGCGTCGCGCAAATTGATGCCGAGGGTTTTCAGAGCAATGACACCCGTCGCTTTGCCAGCCACCGCCAATATAATTTTGCCTACAGCGTAGGCTTGGGCCTGGATGCCAAGGTCAACGACCGCATTGCCTTTGGCACAGGTTGGCGCTACGTGGACATGGGCCGTATCGAGACCGGCTACAACACCTTCACCAACCGGATAAACGCTCGTGATGAACAGCTCAAGGGCAAGCTCAAGGAGCAGAGTGTGTTCTTTGAAACCCGTGTGTACTTCTGACCGGCAACAGGACATGCCGCCGTTCAAGCGGCACTTCCGTGTCCGTGGCATGACGATTCATTCACAGGCGACAGGCTATATTCAGTCTAACCGTGCCACCATGCCGGGACTGAACCCTCGCTTACTCATCGCCAATCTGAAACGGATGCCTTCGTCGTCATGAGCCAACAGCCCTTTCTGCCGTTCTCCAAACCTACCATCGATGAAGCCACCATCTCGGCGGTCGGCGATGTACTGCGCTCGGGCTGGATCACCAGCGGACCGAAAGTGCAGGCTTTCGAGGCGCAGCTATCGGAATACTTTGGCGGCCGGCCGGTGCGCACCTTCAACTCGGGCACTTGCACCATGGAGATCGCCTTGCGTATCGCCGGTATCGGGCCCGGCGATGAAGTCATCACCACACCGATCTCCTGGGTCGCAACAGCCAACGTGATCCTGGAAGTAGGCGCCACGCCGGTGTTCGCCGACATCGACCCGGTCACCCGCAATATCGACCTGGCCCAGGTGGAAGCCGCAATCACCCCGCGCACCAAGGCGATCATCCCGGTGTACCTGGCCGGCCTGCCCCTGGACATGCCGATGCTGTACGCACTGGCCAACAAGTACAACCTGCGCATCGTCGAAGACGCCGCCCAGGCCCTGGGCTCCAGTTGGGATGGCGAACGCATCGGTTCCACCGGGGACTTTGTATCGTTCAGCTTCCAGGCCAACAAGAACATCACCTCTTCCGAGGGCGGTTGCCTGGTGTTGAACAATGCCGAAGAAGCCCGCCTGGCGGAAAAATACCGCCTGCAGGGCGTCACCCGCACCGGCTTCGACGGCCTGGACGTGGATGTACTGGGCGGCAAGTTCAACATGACCGACATCGCTGCAGCCATCGGCCTGGGGCAGTTTGCCCACATCGAGAAGATCACCGCCCATCGCCAGCATCTGGCCCGGCACTACTTCAAATGTTTCGGCAGTGATTTCGAAGAAAAGTACGGCGCGCAACTGCCGCCGGCCGACTTCGAAAACAGCAACTGGCACCTGTTCCAGTTGGTGCTGCCGGAGCGCCAAGACGGGCTGCCCGCCCGCGCCACCTTCATGGAGAAAATGCAGGCACAGGGTGTTGGCATTGGCTATCACTACCCGCCGATTCACCTGCTGAGCCTGTATCGGGCACAGGGGTTCAAGGAAGGTATGTTCCCGGTAGCGGAAAAGGTTGGACGTTTGATCGTGTCGTTGCCGATGTTCACGGCGATGACAGAGGCAGATGTGGAGCGGTCGGTGGCGGCGGTAAAGGCGGTCCTGAAGGCGGACTGAACACTCGTGGCCCTGCACGGTTGAATGTGGGAGGGAGCAAGGCCCCTCCCACAGGGGTCTAGCGTTTACTCGCCGATGACCGCCTTGTAGCCAGCCGCATCCAGCAGCTTTTCCAGATCAGCCGGGTTGCTTGGCTTGAGCTTGAAGATCCACGCGCCGTAAGGGTCGGAGTTCAGCAGCTCAGGGCTAGCACCCAGCTCCTCGTTGACGGCAATCACTTCACCGGCAACCGGGGCGTAGATATCCGAAGCAGCCTTCACCGACTCAACCACACCTGCCTGGCCTTCGGCTTCAAACGTAGCGCCGACTTCGGCCAACTCAACAAACACCACATCACCCAAAGCTTCCTGAGCATGGTCGGAGATCCCGACGGTCACCGTACCGTCAGCTTCCAGACGGGCCCATTCGTGACTTTCGGCAAAACGCAGGTCGGCAGGGATATCGCTCATAGTCTGTGTCCTCAAGAAGAAATGTCAGCAGCCATTGGCCTGCCGGAAATAGTTAGATCAAGGTTTTGCCATGGCGCACGAAGGTCGGTTTGACCACTCGAACCGGGTACCACTTGCCGCGGATTTCCACTTCGGCCCGATCGGCAGTCGCCGTCGGTACACGCGCCAGGGCAATGGATTTGCTCAGCGTAGGAGAGAAACTACCACTGGTGATCTCCCCTTCGCCAACATTGGCGATGCGAACCACCTGGTGAGCGCGTAAAACCCCACGTTCTTCCAGTACCAGCCCGACCAGTTTGAACTGCACACCGGCCGCCAACTCGGCTTCCAGCGCCGCACGCCCGATGAAGTTGCGCTCGGCAGGTTCCCAGGCGATGCTCCAGGCCATGTTGGCCGCCAGGGGCGAAACGTTCTGATGGATGTCCTGGCCGTACAGGTTCATGCCGGCTTCCAGCCGCAGGGTGTCCCGCGCGCCGAGGCCTATGGGGGAAATCCCCGCACCGACCAGATCGTTGAAAAACCCCGGCGCCTGATCGGCAGGCAGGACAATTTCCAGGCCGTCTTCGCCGGTGTAACCCGTGCGGGCGATAAACCAATCGCCGTCGGCATGCCCTTCAAAGGGCTTGAGCTGGTGGATCAGGGTACCGCGAGACTGGGTGACCAGCTCGGCAATCTTCTGCCGGGCATGGGGACCTTGAATGGCGAGCATGGCCAACTCGGGCCGCTCATGCAGGTGCACCTGATAGCTGCCAAGTTGCGCCTGGATCCAGGCCATGTCCTGGTCTCGGGTGGCGGCGTTGACCACCAGCCGGTATCCGGTCTCGGTGCGATAGACAATCATGTCGTCCACCACGCCACCCTGCTCATTGAGCATGGCGCTGTACAACGCACGGCCACAGCCATGCAAACGCTCGACATCATTGGCCAGCAGGTGCTGGAGCCATTCCTTGGCCTGGGGGCCGGTGACATCGATCACGGTCATATGAGATACATCGAACACCCCGCAGTCGCGCCGCACCTGATGGTGCTCCTCAACTTGCGAGCCGTAGTGCAAAGGCATATCCCAACCGCCAAAATCGACCATTTTCGCGCCGAGGGCGAGATGCAGGTCATACAGAGGCGTACGCTGTCCCATGGGTTTCTCCTTCCGGGCTTGGCGAAGGTGCGCAGCGCCGTTGCTCGTGCCGGACACCTTGAATGACAAGGCCTGCAGCAACGTACAGCGACTCGATCCGAAGGACGGACCGCACCGAATGCCGCGCATTGTAGCCGCAAGCCGTAGGACTGGCACCTAACCGATTGGTCGGGCGGAGCGTCGGATCAGCCCGATGACCGGCAGCAGCCCCACCAGCACCAGCGTCAAGGCCGGCAGAGAAGCCCGCGCCCACTCGCCTTCGCTGGTCATTTCAAAGATCCGCACCGCCAGGGTGTCCCAGCCGAACGGGCGCATCAGCAGGGTTGCGGGCATTTCCTTGAGCACGTCGACGAACACCAGCAGTGCTGCACTCAGGGTGCCGGGCAGCAACAGCGGCAGATACACTTTGCAAAACAGTCGCGGCCCACTCACGCCCAAACTGCGGGCAGCTTCCGGCAACGAAGGCCGGATGCGCGCCAGGCTGTTTTCCAGCGGCCCGTAGGCCACGGCCAGAAAGCGCACCAGATACGCCAGCACCAGCGCCGACAGACTGCCCAGCAACAATGGCTTGCCCGCCCCGCCGAGCCAGCCGGACAGCGGCACCACCAGCTCACGGTCCAGGTAACTGAACGCCAGCATGATCGACACCGCCAGCACCGAGCCCGGCAAGGCATAGCCGACATTGGCCAGGCTGATACCGGAGCGAATCGCCCGGGTCGGCGCCAGGCGGTTGGCGAAGGCCAGTACCAGCGCCACGCTGACCGTGATCAGCGCCGCGATGCCACCCAGGTAGAGGGTATGGACGATCAGGCCCGAATAGCGCTCATCCAGGTCGAACCGGCCGCGCTGCCAGAACCAGGCGACCAATTGCAGCATCGGGATGACAAAGGCACAGGCAAACACCAATCCACACCAGGCACTGGCAGCCGCCGCCTTGAACCCGCGCAAGTGGTACAGCGCCTTGCCCCGTGGCCGTTCATTGCTGGATCGACTGGCGCCCCGGGCACGCCGTTCGCCATACAGCACCAGCATCACCACCAACAGCAACAGGCTGGCCAGTTGGGCCGCGCTGGACAGGCTGAAAAAGCCGTACCAGGTCTTGTAGATCGCGGTCGTGAACGTATCGAAGTTGAACACCGACACCGCACCGAAATCCGCCAGTGTCTCCATCAGTGCCAACGCCACCCCGGCTCCTATCGCCGGCCGCGCCATGGGCAGGGCCACATGCCAGAATGCCCGCAAGGGCGACTGTCCCAGCACCCGCGCCGCCTCCATCAGGCCCTTGCCCTGGGCGAGGAATGCGCTGCGCGCCAACAGGTACACGTAGGGATAGAACACCAGCACCAGCACGATGATCACACCGCTGGTGGAGCGCACCCGCGGCAGGCGCAAGCCGGTGCCGAACCACTCGCGCAGCAGGGTCTGCACGGGGCCTGAAAAATCCAGCAGGCCCACAAACACGAAGGCCAGCACATAGGCGGGAATGGCAAAGGGCAGCATCAACGCCCAGTCGAGCCAACGCCGGCCGGGGAATTCGCAGAGGCTGGTGAGCCAGGCGAGGCTGACGCCCAACAGGGTTACACCGACGCCGACGCCCAGCACCAGGGTCAGGGTGTTACCCAGCAGGCGGGGCATCTGGGTTTCCCACAGGTGGGACCAGATTTGCGCGTCGATGCTTTGCCAGGACAGCAACAGCACGCTCAGCGGCAGCAGCACCAGGGCGGCGACGCTGAAGACCGGCAGGTACCAGCGGCGTTGGGCGGGGTGGGCCAAGGGTGGGTTCTCAATAATGAAATCTTCAAATCACCACAATCCAATGTGGGAGGGGCTTGCCCCCGATGGCGGTGGATCAGTCAACGATGAGTAGACTGACACTCCGACATCGGGGGCAAGCCCCCCTCCACATTTGGATCTGCGGCGTCCTACAAATTGTACTTAGTTCCAGCCCGCCCGATCCATCAGGCGAATGGCTTCAGCCTGGCGCTTGCCCGCCACTTCCACCGGCAATGTATCCGCCACGAACTTGCCCCAGGTCGCCACTTCAGCCGACGGCGGTACCGCCGGGTTGGCCGGGAATTCCTGGTTCACGTCGGCAAAGATCTTCTGCGCCTCAGGCGTGGTCATCCACTCCACCAATGCCTTGGCGGCTTCCGGGTGTGGCGCGTGTTTGGTCAAGCCGATGCCCGACAGGTTCACATGCACGCCACGGTCGCCCTGGTTCGGCCAGAACAGCTTCACCGCCAGGTCCGGCTTCTGCTTGTGCAGACGGCCGTAGTAGTAGGTATTGACGATACCCACGTCGCATTGCCCGGCGTTGATCGCCTCCAGCACCGCAATGTCATCCGAGAATACGTCGGTAGACAGGTTATTCACCCAGCCCTTGACGATTTCTTCGGTCTTGGCCGCGCCGTGGGTTTCGATCAGGGTGGCCGTCAGCGACTGGTTGTAGACCTTTTTCGCCGTGCGCAGGCACAGGCGGCCTTCCCACTGTTTGTCGGCCAGGGCTTCGTAGGTGGTCAGGTCACCCGGTTTGACCCGGTCGGTGGAGTACGCGATGGTCCGCGCGCGCAGGCTCAAACCGGTCCAGGCATGCGCCGAAGAGCGGTATTGCAGGGGAATGTTCTTGTCGATTACCGGGGAGGTGAACGGTTGCAGAATGCCCATTTGCTCGGCCTGCCAGAGGTTGCCGGCATCCACGGTGAGCAGCAGGTCGGCGGTGGCGTTTTCGCCCTCGGCCTTGATGCGCTGCATCAGCGGCGCTTCCTTGTCGGTGATGAACTTCACCTGGACACCGGTCTTTTGGGTGTAGGCGTCGAACACCGGTTTGATCAGTTCGTCGATACGCGAGGAGTAGACCACCACTTCGTCGGCTGCCTGCACGGAGGTGCTGCCGATCAGGGTGAATGCCAGGGCAGTCAGGAGGCGCTTGGGTGCCAACATGGGTGCGGTCTCTCATTTGCAAAATAAGCGCAAATGATAGGGACTCACATTTGGTAACGCTCGGCGGAGCCGTTACCAAATGTTGCACAAACCTGTCAGGGCTTGGCCAGGTCCGGCAGATCCCCGCTCAACCCGAGGGCCTGGCGCACAAACACGGCCTTGGCCTCGGGCATCTGGTCGACCATCTTCAACCCGGCATTACGCAACCAGCGCAGCGGCAGTTGATCGGCCTGGAACAGGCGCTCAAAGCCTTCCATCGCCGCCATCAGGGCCAGGTTATGGGGCATGCGTCGGCGCTCGTAACGGCTGAGCACCTTCACATCGGCCAGACGTTCACCGCGTTCGGTGGCCGACAACAACACTTCGGCCAGCACCGCCGCATCGAGGAAACCCAGGTTGACGCCCTGCCCGGCCAATGGATGGATGACATGGGCGGCGTCGCCGATCAATGCCAGGCCCTCGGCCACATAGCGTTTGGCGTGGCGCTGACGCAAGGGTACGCACACACGCGGATCGGCGCTGACCACGCTACCGAGGCGCCCTTCAAAGGCGCGCTCCAGTTCACGGCAGAAGCTTTCATCATCCAGCGCCATCAGGCGTTCGGATTCGGCCGGCGTAGTCGACCAGACGATCGAGCACCAATCTTCCTGCCCGTCCCGCTCCAGCGGCAAAAACGCCAGCGGGCCGGTGTCGGTAAAGCGTTGCCAGGCCGTGCGCTGGTGCGGCTGGCTACTGCGCACGCTGGTAACGATGGCGTTATGAAGGTAGTCCCATTCACGGGTCGCGGTGCCGGTCAGGCGGCGCACGGCGGAGTTGGCGCCATCGGCGGCCACCACCAACGGCGCGCGCAATTTCCGGCCATCGGCCAGGGTCAGCAACCAGTCATCGCCGGAACGGCGCATCTGCTCCAGGCGCGCATTCGCCAGCAGGCCCAGGTCGCAGTCGTGCAGACGTTCGAGCAAGGCATCCTGGACCACGCGGTTCTCGACGATATGCCCAAGCACTTCGGCATGCACACTGGCCGCCGAAAAGTGGATCTGCCCGGTGCCGCTGCCGTCCCACACCTGCATCTCGCCGTACGGGCTGGCGCGTCGTTCAACGATGCCATCCCACACACCGAGGCGCTCGAGGATGCGCTGGCTGGCCGCCGACAAGGCACTCACACGGGGTTCGAAGGCCGCCTCGCGGTCGAACGGCTTGACGCTCAGCGGGCTGCCGTCGAGCAGCAGCACTTGCAGGCCGCTGCCTTGCAATGCCAGCGCCAGGGCGCTTCCGACCATTCCGGCCCCGACAATCAGCACATCTGCGCGCATGTCCATGCTTTAAGCCTGTCTCGCTGGCGGCTTGCACCGCACGTAAAAGGATTGATGAGTCTCACGCATCGGGACGCGTCCCCAGGCCCATGGCCTGACGGGCGAACCAACGCTTGGCCGGTGGCAGCAGGTCCAGGCCCAGCAGGCCCATATTGCGGCCCAGGGCGACCAGCGGTTGCGCGCTGCCAAACAGCCGCGTGACCTGGTCGGAGAAACCCACGGTCAACTTCTGATCCATGCGCTGACGCTCGCGATAAGCCTGCAACGTCGCCAGGTCGCCCGGCACCGCCGGCCCGGCCAACAGGGCCTCGGCCAAGGCGTGCGCATCACGCAGGGACAGGTTGAACCCCTGCCCGGCAATCGGGTGCAGGCTGTGGGCGGCATTGCCGAGGATCGCCAGGTGCGAGCGCACTTGCTCTTCGGCTTCCACCAGGGTCAACGGATACAGATGACGGGCGCCGACTTGCTTGAGGGTGCCCAGGCGGTAGCCGAACACGCCCTGCAACTCGCTCAGGAAGCTGCGTTCATCGAGATTGGCCAGGCGCTGTGCGTCCATGCCGATACGGGTCCATACCAGTGCGCAACGGTTGTCCGGCAGCGGCAGCAGGGCCATCGGGCCTTCATCGGTGAAACGCTCGAACGCTTCGCCGTTGTGGGCTTCGCTCGGGGTGATGTTGGCGATCAGTGCGCTCTGGTTGTACGGGCGGGTTCTCACGCCAATGCCCAATTGCTCGCGCAGGCCGGAGCGGCCGCCGTCGGCGAGCACCGCGAGGTCGCATTCCAGCACGGTTTCATCGTTGAGGGTCAGGCGGTAGCCATCGGGCAGCGGCTCCAGGCGTGTGACTTCCGCCGGGCAGCGCCAACTCACCACGTCCTTGTCCAGGCCTTGCCACAGGCATTGGCCGAGCCAGGCGTTTTCCACCACGTAACCGAGGGCTGGCACGCCCTCCTCCATGGCGGACAGTCGCGCGGTGGAGAAGCGTCCGCGGTCCGACACATGGATCTGCTTGATCGGCTCGGCGCGGCGCGAGATCTGCTGCCACAGGCCCAGGCGCTGATAAATCTGCCGGGCGCCGTAGGACAGCGCCGAAGACCGCGCGTCGTAGCTCGGCTGGTAGCTGTCGCCGGGCGCGAAGGGTTCGATCAGCACGATCTTCCAGCCACGCGCCTTGGCACCGGCCTGCAACGCCAGCGCCAGGCTCGCGCCTACCAGGCCGCCACCGATAATCGCCAGGTTGACCCGGCTCATCGGGCGGCCGCCATTAGGGCTTCGATTTCAACGACGCTCTTGGGGGCGCCGCCGGTCAGGATTTCACAGCCTTGCTTGGTCACCACCACGTCGTCCTCGATACGTACACCAATGCCACGCCATTTTTTCGCGACGGTCTGGTTATCCGGCGAGATATAAATGCCCGGTTCCACCGTCAGCGCCATGCCAACTTCCAGCACACGCCATTCGCCGCCCACCTTGTACTCGCCCACATCATGCACATCCATCCCCAGCCAATGGCCGGCGCGGTGCATATAGAAGGGTTTGTAGGCTTCACTGGCGATCAGCTCGTCGACGTCGCCCTTCAGCAACCCCAGCTTCACCAGTCCGGCAGTGATGACCTGCACCGTCGCCTCGTGGGCCTGGTTCCAATGTTTGTTCGGCGCGATCTCGGCAAAGGCGGCTTCCTGGGAAGCCAGCACGATTTCATAGATCGCCTTCTGTTCCGGCGAAAATTTGCCATTGACCGGCCAGGTGCGCGTGATGTCGCTGGCGTAGCAATCGATTTCGCAACCGGCATCGATCAGCACCAGGTCGCCGTCCTTAAGCACGGCGTCATTCTGCTGGTAATGCAGGATGCAGCTGTTGCGCCCGGTGGCGACGATGGAGCCATAGGCCGGCATCTTCGAACCGCCCTTGCGGAATTCGTAATCCAGCTCGGCTTCCAGGCTGAACTCATGCAAGCCGACGCGGCTGGCCTGCATGGCCTTTACATGGGCCGCGCAGGAAATTCGCGCGGCCTCGCGCATCACCTTCACTTCTGCCGCCGATTTATACAGGCGCATGTCGTGGAGCAGATGATCCAGGGCAACAAACTCGTTCGGTGGCTGGGCGCCAAGGTGCGCTTTGGAGCGGATGACGTTGATCCACTCCATCAGGTGCCGATCGAATTCGGCGTTGCTGCCCATGGCCGAATACACCCGGTCGCGGCCTTCGATCAGGCCGGGCAGGATGTCGTCGATATCGGTGATGGGGAAGGCATCGTCGGCGCCAAAGTCACGGATGGCGCCTTCGGTACCGGCACGCAGGCCGTCCCACAATTCGCGCTCGGCATTGCGTTCGCGGCAGAACAGCACGTACTCGCCATGCTGGCGACCGGGCATCAGCACGATCACCGCTTCCGGCTCGGGGAAGCCGCTCAGGTACTGGAAGTCGCTGTCCTGGCGATAGACGTGCTCCACATCGCGATTGCGGATCGCCACGGCGGCAGCCGGCAGGATCGCGATGCTGTTGGGTTCCATCTGCGCCATGAGCGCCTTGCGACGCCGGGTGTATTCCGCTTTGGGGATATGGATCATGGGCAGATGGGCTTCCTTTTCTTAGTGCAGCGAAGGCTTGGGTGCAACAGGCTCAGCGGACTTCCTGGTCTCGGTGAACAGCAGCAATGGCGCGACGCGCAGGTATTCCATGACTTCCATGTAGTCGCCTTCGCCGTCTTCGGACTCTTCCAGGGCATCTTGCACCTGGGAGATGGCCGCCAGGTCCTGCAGCACTTCCTTGGCGTCGGTGCTCAGTTCCAGGCCGCCGGCGTTCACGCCGAAACCGTGGAGGAAGCCCTGGCACCATTGGCCCAGTGCGGCGGCGCGTTCGGGGAGCGGTGCATCGTCGGTCGGCAGCAGCAGGACCACGGTGACGTCATCACCGGTCAGTTCGCCCTTGACCATCTCTTGCAGGCCGATCAGCGCGTTGCGCACGTTGTCGGTCGGTTCGGTTTCCAGCAGCTCGGCCACATCGGCCAGCCAGTTGTCGGCATCAAAGCCAACACCGGTGCAACTGCGGCCGAGCAGCACGCCATGCAGCTCGGCGGGCGAGCAAGGATGGCCGCTGGTGCTCAGCAGTTTGGAAAAAGCATCGTACGGGGAGTTCTGAATGGGCATGGTGAGCTAGGCGCCAGACGGCGCAATGTCTAGAATGGAGCGCTGTATCCTAGCACCGGCAGACGTACCAAGACTATCGAGGGCGTCAGATCGTTTATCCTGCAGTTGCCATTCATCAGACAAATCCAGTGGAACCCAATGGAAGACACCGACCTGCAAGCGCTGATGGCCAGACTCGAATTGCTAATTACTCGGGTCGAGCAACTTAAGAGTCAAAACGGACTCCTATTAGCTCAGGAAAAGACCTGGCGCGAGGAACGCGCTCACCTCATTGAAAAAAACGAAATCGCCCGGCGTAAGGTCGAATCGATGATTTCGCGCCTGAAGGCCCTGGAGCAAGACTCATGAGTTCAAGCAATAGCGTCACCGTGCAGATCCTCGACAAAGAATATTCGATCATCTGCCCCCAGGAAGAGCGCAACAACCTGGTGAGCGCCGCCCGCTACCTGGACGGCAAGATGCGTGAAATCCGCAGCAGCGGCAAAGTCATCGGTGCCGACCGCATCGCCGTAATGGCCGCCCTGAACATTACCCACGACCTGCTGCATAAGCAGGAGCGCCCTGACGTACAGGCCAGCGGCTCGACGCGCGAGCAGGTGCGCGACCTGCTCGAACGCGTCGACCTGGTGCTTTCCAGCGACACAGAGCAACCCAAGGGCTGATTGCCGCGACTGTTTAAGGTATACTCGCCCCACTCCCTGGCGTGCTTGCCAGTCGGCGATGTCCCGGAGCCGATTCGCACTACCCTGGAAGTTGCACGTTGGGCTGGTGTGCATGTCCGCTAGACGGAAAGCCTTAAAGCCTACTGCTTCTTCCACCTTGAACTTTCGGGTTCAAGGGCTGAGTCGACAGCGGCTCTGTCGGGGAGCCTGAATTCCAGAACTCAATGCCAGTCCCCGGACTGGCATTGTTTTATGAGCCGAAAAACCATGAACGAACCTGCGCCGCTTTCCCGTCCGCACCTTCGACGCATGTTGCGCAAAGCCCGCCGCGCCCTCACGCCCAGCGAGCAGCGCCAGGCCGCCCATGGCCTGTATCGGCAACTGGCACAGCACCCGCTGTTTCGCCGGGCCAAACATATTTCCCTGTATCTACCGACGGACGGTGAAATCGATCCGCGCCTGCTGCTGCGTGCGGCACAGCGCCGGGGCAAGGCCACTTACCTGCCGGTGCTCAGCGCCTGGCCACGGACCAAGATGGTGTTCCAGCGCGTGAAGCCTGGGGAAACGCTGCTGCCCAATCGCTTTCGCATTCTGGAGCCACGGGTCAATGCCAGGCGCCAGCGCAAGGTATGGGCGCTGGATCTGGTGTTGCTGCCGTTGGTGGGGTTCGATGATACCGGTGGCCGCCTGGGCATGGGCGGCGGTTTCTACGACCGCAGCCTCGCCTATCTGGCACGCCGCAAAAGCTGGCGCAAGCCGGCGCTGCTGGGCCTGGCCCATGAATGTCAGAAGGTCGATCGATTGGCACAGGCCAGCTGGGATGTGCCGTTGGCTGGCACCGTTACCGACAGGCAGTGGTATGTCGCAGAAACGCCGCAGGAAGCTACGGCGCCTTGAAGAAGGGTCAGCGCTTGAAGGGTTGCGGCTGCTGCTGAGTCAGTTCAACTGGCGCATCGGTCTTGTTCGACCACAAGCTTTGCGCATACCCGGTGGTCACGACGCCCAGACCAAACAAAATCACCAATATCCATAGTAAATCCGGTTTACGTTGCATCGATTGCCCCCCTTCAGGCATCTCGTACACGATGACAACAACGTTCCAAAGTAGTCCGTTGCAGCTGCGTCAAGCTTAAAATCCCGGCATTCTGCGATAACGTGAACCAACACGCAAACCTTGACGCCAACCGACTGTCGGTTTGTCATCAAATTGCCTGACAACTTGCCCACTGCTTTTTCAGGAGCGCAAAAATGGCCTACTGGCTGATGAAATCCGAGCCCGACGAACTCTCCATCAACGGCCTGGAAACGCTGGGCGAAGCGCGCTGGGACGGGGTACGCAACTACCAGGCACGCAACTTCCTGCGCGCCATGGCGGTGGGTGACCAATTTTTCTTCTACCACTCCAGTTGCCCCGAGCCCGGCATTGCCGGCATCGGCAAGATCATCGCGGCCGCCTATCCGGACCCTACCGCGCTGGAACCGGACAGCCATTACTTCGACGCCAAGGCCACCCCGGAGAAAAACCCGTGGAGCGCGATCAATGTCGCGCACGTCCAGACCTTTCCCAAGGTGCTGGGCCTGGGCTACCTGAAACAGCAAACCGCCCTCGCCGAATTGCCCCTGGTACAAAAAGGCAGTCGCTTGTCCGTGATGCCGGTCACGGCAGAGCAATGGGCGGCGGTGCTGGCACTGCGCTGACCAGAACCCTGCGGTCACGCTCCCGGCGCATGCATCTGCACCTGAACCGGGTTAGGCTTGCGCTTCATTTGACCGGCATCAACGCCCCTCGGGCTGCCTCGGTCAAACTAGGAAGCTAACGCCGCAGGATGCACCCATGTCGATCACGCCCCGCTCCTCCCACCTGTTTGCCGCTTTGTTGATTGCCTTGTTGCTCGCCGCCGGCGGCTTCGGTTACTGGAAGTCCACCCAGGATCGCCTGCCCGAAGGCTTGGGCATGGGCAACGGCCGCCTGGAATCCACCGAAGTGCAGATCGCCGCCAAGATCCCCGGCCGCCTGGCCGAGGTGCGGGTGGATGAAGGTGACAAGGTGCTCAAGGGCCAGTTGCTGGCGCGCATGGACACCCGCACCCTGGAAGCCCAGCGCGCCCAGGCCGAAGCCGAAGTGCTGCGCGCCAGGGAAAACTTCGCCGCCGCCGAGGCCAATGTGCAACTGCGCCAAAGCGAGCAACTGCTGGCCAACCAGGAACTCAAGCGTACCCAGGAACTGTACAAGCGCGGCTTTGCCAGCAGCCAGTTGATCGACCAGCAGCAGGCCCGCCAGAACACCGGCAACGCCGCCGTGATCGCCGCGCAAGCCCAGGTCAATTCGGTCAAGGCCGCCATCGGTGCCGCCCAGGCCCAGGTCGCCCAGTTGACCAGCGAAATCGATGACAGCAGCCTGCGCGCGCCCATCGACGGCATTATCCAACTGCGCCTGGCCGAGCCCGGCGAGGTCCTCGGTGCAGGCGGGCGCGTGCTGTTGTTGATCGACCCCGAGGATCAGTACATGAACCTCTATCTGCCCGCCTCCGTCACCGGGCGCCTGACGGTGGGCAGTGACGCACGCATCCTGCTCGATGCCCTGCCCCAGCAACCGCTGCCGGCGAAAATCAGTTTTGTTGCCGCCAAGTCGCAGTTCACCCCCAAGGAAGTCGAAACCCGCGACGAACGCCAGAAGCTGGTGTTTCGCGTCAAGCTGCGCCTGACCCAGCCCAGCGCCGTGCCCCAGGCCAAACCGGGGATGCCCGGCGCCGGCTACGTGCGCATGGCTGACATCGACTGGCCGGCCAACCTGCAATGACCGGCCTGGCGCTGCACGCCACCGCCATCAACCACCGTTACGGCAAGCAGCAGGCCTTGATCGACATCGCCTTCAGCCTGCCCACCGGCACGCGCTGCGGACTGATCGGCCCGGATGGGGCGGGCAAATCGAGCCTGTTGGGGTTGATCGCCGGGGTTAAAAAGCTCCAGGACGGCCAACTGGAGGTGCTCGGCGGCTCCATCGCCGACCGCCGCCACCGCAACAGCCTGTACCCGCGCATCGCCTTCATGCCCCAGGGCCTGGGCGGCAACCTGTACCCCGAACTGTCCATCAGCGAAAACATCCGCTTCTTCGCCACGCTGTTCGGCCTGTCCAACGCCGACTGCGACCAGCGCATGCACAACCTGCTGTTGGCCACCGACCTCGCGCGCTTCGCCGAGCGCCCGGCCGGCAAGCTCTCCGGTGGCATGAAGCAGAAGCTCGGCCTGTGCTGCGCGCTGATCCACGATCCGGACCTGTTGATCCTCGACGAACCCACCACCGGTGTCGACCCGCTGTCGCGGCGGCGCTTCTGGGAACTGGTGGAGACCGTCCGCAGCGAGCGCCCGCAACTGACGCTGCTGGTAGCCACCGCCTACATGGAAGAAGCCGAGCAATTCGAACATTGCCTGATGCTCGACCGTGGCCAACTGATCGCCGACGGGCTCAGCAGCGAACTGGCGGCAGCGACCCCCAGCGGCAAACTGGATGAGGCCTTCACCCACTTCCAGGGCGACAGCGCCCACGGCAACCAACCCCTGGTGATCCCGCCAAGGGAAAACGCCAACACCGATATCGCCATCGAAGCCCACGACCTGACCCTGCGCTTCGGCGACTTCACGGCGGTGAACAAGGTCAGCTTTGCCATCGGCCGTGGCGAGATCTTCGGCTTCCTCGGCTCCAACGGCTGTGGCAAGACCACCACGATGAAAGTCCTCACCGGGCTGATGCCGGCCACCGAAGGCAGCGCCACGCTGCTGGGCAACCCGGTGAACGCCAAGGACCTGGCCACCCGCAAGCGCGTAGGGTTCATGTCGCAAAGCTTCTCGCTGTATGGCGAGCTGAGCGTGCGCCAGAACCTGGTGTTGCACGCGCAACTGTTCGATTTGCCCAAGGCCGACAGCGGCCCGCGCATCGATGAGCTGATCCAGCGTTTCGACCTCGGTGAAGTGGCCGAGCAGCCCTCCGGGGAACTGCCCCTCGGCCTGCGCCAACGCTTGTCATTGGCCGTGGCGGTGCTGCATCGCCCGGAAGTATTGATCCTCGATGAGCCCACCTCGGGCGTCGACCCGGCGGCCCGGGATGATTTCTGGCGACTGTTGATCGAGTTGTCCCGCGAACAAGGGGTGACGATCTTCCTGTCTACCCACTTCATGAATGAAGCCCAGCGCTGCGACCGCATCTCCTTGATGCATGCCGGTAAGGTACTCGCCTGCGATACACCGGACGCACTGCAACGGCAATTCAACGGCGACACCCTGGAAGCCGCGTTCGTCACCTGCCTTGAGCAAGCCCAGGGCGATGCCGAACCTGCCACGTCGGCCAAAACCGTCAGCGAAACCCATGCGCCGCCCCTCAGCAAGCGTGGTTTCAGCCTGTCTCGCCTGCTGGCCGTGGCCAGCCGCGAAGGCAAGGAACTGCTGCGCGACAAAGTACGCATGGCCTTTGCCCTGCTCGGTGCGATGTTCATGATGGTGATCTTCGGCTACGGCATTTCCCTGGACGTGGAAAACCTCGCCTTCGCCGTCTACGACCAGGACCAGACGCCACAAAGCCGCGCCTATCTGGAAGCCTTCCGCAGCTCGCGCTACTTCGCCGAGCAGGCGCCGATCCAGGACGCCCCCGAATTGCACCGACGCCTGCAACGCTCGGAAATCAAACTGGCCCTGGAGATCCCGCCCGGCTTTGGTCGCGATCTCTATGCCGGGCGCCAACCCACCGTGGCCGCGTGGCTCGATGGCGGCATGCCGTTTCGTGCGGAAACCAGCCGCAACTATGTGGAGGCGGTGCACCAAGGCAACCTGCAGCAACTGGCCGAACTGAGCAGCCTGCCGCGCAGCACCCAGGCAGCCGCCAAACTGGAAACCCGTTTTCGCTATAACCAGGACGTGGTCAGCGTGAATGCCATCGGCCCCGGCGTGATGGCACTGATCCTGGCGTTTATCCCGGCGATGCTCACCGCCCTGGGCATCGTGCGCGAGAAAGAACTGGGTTCGATCACCAACTTCTACGCCACCCCCCTGACGCGCCTGGAATTCCTGCTCGGTAAACAGGCGCCTTACCTGGCCGTGAGCCTGGTCAACCTGGCGCTGCTGGTGGCGATGAATCGCTGGCTGTTCGGCGTGCCGTTCAAGGGCAGCGGCCTGACGCTGGCGTTTGGCGGGCTGCTGTATGTGCTGGCCACCACCAGCATGGGCCTGCTGATTTCCGCGTTCACCCGCACCCAGATCGCGGCGATCCTCGGCACCATGATCATCACCAGCCTGCCAACCATCCAGTTTTCCGGGCTGATCGTGCCGCGCTCGTCCCTGGAGGGCGCCGCCGCCTTGATGGGCGCACTGTTTCCGGCCGGGCACTTTTTGGATATTGCCGTGGGCACCTTCACCAAGGCCCTGGATCTGCGCCAGTTGTGGCCGCAATGCCTGGCGCTGTTCGGCTTCTTTATCGGGTTCACCGGGTTGAGCCTGGTCATGCTCAAGAAGCAGGAGGCCTGATGCACAAGCTCGCACACATCTTCCGGCTGGGCATCAAGGAACTCACCAGCCTGCGTCACGACAGCGTCTTGCTGCTGTTTCTGTTCTACGCCTTCACCGTCGCCATCTACATGCCCGCCGCCGGCTCGGTGATCGGCGTGCACAACGCCAGCGTGGCGTTTGTCGATGAAGACCACAGCGCGCTCTCCCGGCAGATGGCCGAGGCGCTGCAACCGCCCGAATTCCAACCACCGGCACCGTTGGCCTATGACCAGCTGGACAAGGTGATGGACAGCGGCCAGTACACCTTCGTGATCAACGTACCGGCCAACTTTCAGGCCGACCTGTTGGCCGGTCGCCAGCCTGGCGTGCAGGTGAACGTCGACGCCACGGCGATGAGCCAGGCGTTCATGGGCGCGGGCTATATCGGGCGGATCTTCCAGCGCGAATTGCTCAGCTACAGCGGGCAAACCGACGCCACCCGCCAGGCGCCCGCGCTGCTCACGACCCGAGCACTGTTCAACACCAACCTGGAGGGCGGCTGGTTCCTGGCCGTGATCCAGATCGTCAACAACATCACCATCCTGGCCATCGTGCTCACCGGCACCGCATTGCTGCGTGAGCGCGAGCACGGCACCCTCGACCACCTGCTGGTACTGCCGCTGACCGCACTGGAAATCATGCTGGCGAAAATCTGGAGCAATATGCTGGTGGTGGTGCTGTGCACCTGGCTATCGCTGGAGGTGGTGGTCAAAGGGCTGCTCGGCGTGCCGCTGGCCGGGTCGCTGGGGTTGTTCCTGTTTGTGACTGCCCTGTATCTGTTTGCCAGTACGGCACTGGGGATCTTCCTCGCCACCCTCGCCCGCTCCACGCCGCAGTTCGGCTTGCTGGCGATCCCGGTGATTATCCCGATGCTGCTGTTGTCAGGCGGCAGCACGCCGCTGGACAGCATGCCCGAGTGGTTGCAGTGGGTGATGCAGGGCTCGCCGTCGACGCACTTTGTAAGCCTGAGCGCAGCGATTTTGTTTCGCGATGCGGGGGTGAGTGTGGTGTGGCCGGACTTGCTGGCGCTGGCGGGGATCGGGCTGTTGTTTTTTGCGGTGGCGTTGGCGCGGTTCAGGAAGAGCCTGGCTTCCTGAACCGCAAGCCAGGCTGTTTACTGAATGATCAGGTTATTGAACAGCAGGTCTTCCACCATGGGCTTGCCCGTCTCGTCGTTCATCACTTGCTGGGTTTGCTTGAGGGCTTCCTGGCGCAGCTTCTCCTTGCCGTCGACCGTGCTCATGGCCTCGTTGGTCTGCTGGGTGAACAGCGCGACCAACTGGTTACGGATCAATGCGTCGTTGGCCTTGACCGCTTTGGCGGCTTCTTCGCCGGTCACGCGCAGGGCGATGTCGGCCTTGAACACTTTGAGCTTGGCTGTGCCATCCAGGCCGTAGTTACCCACGAACGGTGGGCTCAGGCTGATATAGCTGACCTTCGGCGCCTCGCCTTCTTTGGCCTCTTCGGCCTGGGCTGCCATCGGCAAGGTCAGGGCCAGCATCAATAGGATCCACGCTTTCACAGTTCATTCCTCACATTCGGTTGCCGGGTAGCATAACGCTAGCAAGGCAGAGCACAAGCTTATGGCGACTTATCAGGGCCGAGCATGCTCGTTGACCCACAGGCCTACCCTCCTACACTTATCGGCCACGACACCAAAAGGAATAGCCCGATGAAAGCTGTGCTGTGCAAAGCCTTCGGCCCCGCCGAAACCCTGGTGCTGGAAGACGTCGCAAGCCCCACGATCAAGAAGAACGAAATCCTGCTGGACGTGCATGCCGCCGGGGTCAACTTCCCCGACACCCTGATCATCGAGGGTAAATACCAGTTCAAGCCGCCCTTCCCGTTCTCGCCGGGTGGCGAGGCATCGGGGGTGGTCAGCGAAGTCGGGGAAAAGGTCAGCCACCTGAAAGTCGGCGACCGGGTCATGGCACTGACCGGCTGGGGCAGCTTTGCCGAACAGGTCGCGGTGCCAGGCTACAACGTGCTGCCGATCCCGCCGACCATGGACTTCAACACCGCCGCCGCCTTCAGCATGACCTACGGCACCTCCATGCACGCGCTGAAACAACGCGCCAACCTGCAACCCGGCGAAACCCTGCTAGTGCTCGGTGCTTCCGGTGGCGTGGGCCTGGCCGCCGTGGAAATCGGCAAGGCCATGGGCGCGCGGGTGATCGCCGCCGCGAGCAGTGCCGACAAACTCGCCGTGGCCAAGGCCGCCGGCGCCGATGAACTGATCAACTACAGCGAAGCCAGCCTAAAGGACGAAATCAAGCGCCTGACCGACGGTAACGGCGCCGATGTGATCTACGACCCGGTGGGCGGCGACCTGTTTGACCAGGCCATTCGCGCGATTGCCTGGAACGGCCGCCTGCTGGTGGTGGGTTTTGCCAGCGGGCGCATCCCGGAGCTACCGGTGAACCTGGCGCTGCTCAAGGGTGCGGCGGTGGTCGGGGTGTTCTGGGGTTCGTTTGCCCAGCGCCAGCCTCAGGACAATGCGGCGAACTTCCAGCAACTGTTCACTTGGTACGGTGAGGGCAAGCTCAAGCCGTTGGTGTCGCAGGTGTATCCGCTGGAGCAGGCCGCTCAGGCGATTAATGACCTCGGGCAGCGCCGGGCGGTAGGCAAGGTCGTCGTCCAGACCCGCTGACCGATCTGAAATGCAATCAAATGTGGGAGGGGGCTTGCCCCCGATGGCAGTGGGTCAGCTACAGATAAGCTGGCTGACCTACCGCTATCGGGGGCAAGCCCCCTCCCACATTTGTTCTCCATTGGACTGAGAAACGCTGAGCGACCACCACTTATCTATTAGCGACATGTTCGTAAGAGAACACGCGCTTGCTCTAATTTCCTGTGTTTGCGCATAAGAGGCAATGCTATTTTCGGTAACGAAACTGTAACATTCGCATCCGCAGTCAAAACAAGAAATTTGGAGCTCTTGAATGTTTGCTTTCTTTCGTCCTGCCGCACACCAGGCGCCTCTGCCTGAAGAAAATATCGACAGTACCTACCGACGGCTGCGCTGGCAGATCTTCGCCGGTATTTTCTTCGGTTATGCCGGGTATTACCTGCTGCGCAAGAACTTCTCCCTGGCCATGCCCTACCTGATCGACGAGGGTTACACCCGGGGGGAGCTGGGCCTGGCGATGTCGGCCATCGCGATCGCCTATGGCCTGTCCAAGTTCCTCATGGGCCTGGTATCCGACCGCTCCAACCCGCGTTACTTCCTGCCCTTCGGCCTGCTGGTATCGGCGGGGGTGATGTTCATTTTCGGTTTCGCGCCTTGGGCGACGTCCAGCGTGACCATGATGTTCATTTTGCTGTTCATCAACGGCTGGGCCCAGGGCATGGGCTGGCCGCCCAGTGGCCGGACCATGGTGCACTGGTGGTCGCAGAAAGAACGCGGCGGCGTGGTGTCGGTGTGGAACGTGGCGCACAACGTCGGCGGCGGTCTGATCGGCCCGCTGTTCCTGCTGGGCATGGCCTGGTTCAACGACTGGCATGCGGCGTTCTATGTACCGGCCACGGTGGCCTTGGCAGTGGCGGCATTTGCCTTCATTACCATGCGCGACACCCCGCAATCGGTGGGCCTGCCGCCGATCGAGCAGTACAAGAATGATTACCCGGAAGGCTACGACGCCAGCCACGAAGACGAATTCAGCGCCAAGGAAATCTTCGTCAAGTACGTGCTGCGCAACAAAATGCTCTGGTATATCGCATTCGCCAACGTGTTCGTCTACCTGCTGCGCTACGGCGTACTGGACTGGGCGCCGACCTACCTCAAGGAGGCCAAGCACTTCACGGTGGATAAATCGTCCTGGGCGTACTTCTTCTACGAGTGGGCAGGTATTCCGGGCACGCTGCTGTGCGGCTGGATGTCGGACAAGATCTTCCGTGGCAACCGTGGCCTGACCGGCATCGTGTTCATGGCGCTGGTGACCGTGGCGACCCTGGTGTACTGGCTCAACCCGCCGGGCAACCCGATGGTCGATATGATCGCGCTGATCTCGATCGGCTTTTTGATCTACGGCCCGGTGATGCTGATCGGCCTGCAGGCGCTGGAACTGGCACCGAAGAAAGCCGCCGGTACGGCTGCGGGCTTCACCGGTCTGTTCGGCTACCTGGGCGGTTCGGTGGCAGCCAGTGCGGCCATGGGCTACACCGTGGACCATTTTGGCTGGGACGGTGGTTTCGTGCTGCTGATCGGCGCGTGCGTGCTGGCCATCGCATTCCTGATCCCAACGCTGTGGCACACCAACAGCGTCAGCTCGGCGCGTTAATCGCCTGAGCAATCCTTGGCACAACGCTTGAGCCGCGCCTCCAGGTTTTTATCTGGCATGGCGTGGCTACGCAGGGCGTTGACGGTCTGCTCGACATAATCGCGAGTGGTGCCGTAACGCCCACAAGCGCTTTGCAGCACGTGGTTCAGCACGATATCGGGCAGGTTACCGGCGTAGCTGGGCAAGTGCCGCTCCAACACAAACCCCAACGCCTGCACCTGACTGCCATCTTCAAGGCGGCAACTGAGCCAGTGCGGCCGGTAGGACGGGTAAGGCATCTCGCGCTGCCACAAGGCGTAAAGCGAAGCCTCCAGTTGATCGTCCGGCAAGCGGTAGGCAAACCCGCTGCACGAGCCTCCGCGATCCAGGCCAAAGACCAGGCCCGGCAACTCCGGCGTGCCCCGATGCTCGTGGGACCACAGGTACAGACCCCGGTGATAACCGTGGACCCGTGCCCGCACTCGCTCAGTCGACGAACATTCCGGGCGCCAGATCAGCGAACCATACGCAAATAGCCAGACCGGGCCACCCTTGTGCCGGCCCATGGTGGCCTGCATCGAGCTCATTAACTGTTCGTGAGTGAGTTGCGGCCCCAGATCGAGCCGCGGAGGGTAAGCCAATTGCAGAAGATCGGATTCAATGGCGGTCATGGCGAAAAGCGGTGCGCCTCCTGTGTGTTACCAGTTGTAAGCAACTTTACCGTAATAAAACGCGCCGCTGTAACCGTACGGCGAAAAAGTGCTATAGGCCAGGTTGCCCCCACTGCTGGCGAAGGCGTTGACCTTCTCCGGGTATTTATCGGTGACGTTGTCGCCGCCCAGGGTGAAGGTCCAATTCTTCAGCCTGTAGTCCGCCGACAGGTCCAGCACCCAGGCAGCCTTGAAGGTCTGGTCGTTGACCTTGTCCGCCTGGTAGCTGGTGAATTCACCATAGCGCACCAGGTTGCTGTGCAGGGCCCAACGGCCGTAAGTGAAGTCGTTACCCAGGCTCAGCTTGTGCTGCGGCGTGGTATCCCCCAGCAAACCGATGCGCTCGCGGCGGTCCACACGCACCAGGTTCGCGCCCAGGCTGTCGAGGATGGCCGGGTTGGCCTTCACGTCCGTCACCTTGGTGTGGTTGTAGTTGTAGCCCACGGTGCTGTTCCAGCGGATGCCGCTGTCGAACTGGTAACGATAGTTGGCGACCAGGTCGACGCCGTCGGTGCTGGTGTCGGTGGCGTTGGTGAAGTAGCGGGCGGTGGTGTAGTCGATATTGCCGACACCGTTGGCCTGCAAATAGGCGCGCGTCGCCGCATTTATGCCGAGGTTGGACGACAGGCTTATACGGTCACGGATGTCGATGCGGTACACATCCACCGTCACCGTCAGGTCATCGGCCGGCTCCAGCACCAGCCCAAGGCTGTAGTTGCGCGACTTCTCGGCCTTGAGGTCTTCGGCGCCGAGCAAACGCGCCACCTGGCTGTTGGCCGGGAACGTGCCGGCTTCCTGGATAGTGCTGCCGATCAGCTGCGATGAGGTGTAGGCAAAGTTCTGCTGGGCCAGGGACGGCGCGCGGAAACCGTTGGAAACACTGCCGCGCACGGCCACCTGCGGGGTGAAGTCATAACGGGCTGAGAGCGAGCCACTGACATTCGAGCCGAAGTCACTGTAGTCCTCGTGGCGCACCGCCGCCGAGGCACTGAGTTTTTCGGTGAAGTTGGTTTCCAGGTCCAGGTACTGGGCCCAGTTGTGGCGCGTGCTGGTGCCCGCGTCGGCATCACGGAAACCACCCAGTCCGGAACTGCCGGTCTGAAAGTAGGAGGCCGGCTCGCCCGCCTCGATTTCATAACCCTGGTGCAGGTACTCACCGCCAAACGCCACGGACACCGGGTAAGGCAGCCAGCCCACGTCGAATTCACGGGACAGGTCCAGGCTGACTTGCTTCTGGTCGTTGCTCAGGGTGCCGTTGTCGAACTTGCGCGGCGTGGCCAGGCCCAGGGAGGTGTTGATGGTTTCGGTGCTGAGTGCGTACTGGTTCTTGCCATAGTTGGCCGACAGGTCGTAATGCCAGTCGTAGGCCAGCAAACCGCGCAGGCCCACCACCAATGAGGTGTCTTCAAGGTTGCCCTTGATCAGCGGCAGGTAACCGTTGGGGTTGAGCGCCGGGATGTTGTTGGACGCATTGCTCGCCCGGTAGAACGCCGCCGTCTCGCCGCGCCGCTTGCTGTAGCCGCCGAAGGTGTAGAGCTCGGCCGCCTCGTTGAAGGAATATTCGGAATTGAACTGGAATTTGCCTTCATTGGTGGCCGGCTCACCCTGGCGGAACACGCGCTGGCCATAGGTGGTAGAGCCCACGCTGCCCGTGCGGTAGTCATCCCCGGCGCGGTTGGTGTAGTCATTGTCAGCCCCTTCGGCCGACAGGTTGATAAAACCGTTGTCGCCCAGTGCCAGGCCGGTATTGCCGCTGACATTGCGCTGGATACCATCGCCCTTCTTGTATTCGCCGAACTTGGTGGAGATCGAACCGCCATGGTCGGCGTGCTTGAGGATCACGTTGATCACCCCGGCAATCGCATCCGAGCCGTAGCGGGCGGAAGCACCGTCACGCAGCACTTCGATATGGTCCACCGCCGACAGCGGGATCGCATTCAGGTCCGCCGGTGCCGACCCACGGCCCACCGCGCCGCCCAGGTTGACGAAGGCACTGGTGTGGCGGCGCTTGCCGTTGACCAGCACCAGCACCTGATCGGGTGACAGGCCGCGCAACTGCGCAGGGCGCACCAGTTCGGCACCATCCACCAGGCTTGGGCGCGGGAAGTTGATCGACGGAATCAGGCGCGCCAGCACCGCCCCCAACTCATCAGAGCCCGTGCTGCGCAGGCTATCGCCGGAAATCACATCGATCGGAGACAGCGAAGCACTGGCGGTACGCTCCTGGGCGCGGGTGCCGGTGACGATCACGGTGTCGAGTTTGGGTGCATCGGTGGCGGGCGCTTCGGCCGCCAGGACAGGATTGAAACCCACAGCGGCCAGCAAATTGGCCGACAAAATCGCTGTGTACAGCGCGTGTTGCGTGTAGCTCCCCATACCGCTCCCCTTTGAATCAAGAATCAGAACGTCAGTGTTCTGAGTTCGCAAGATCGATCCGGCTGGCGGGCGGTGGCGGTCAGTTAATGGTTATTGGAAGAAAATCGGTAGTCCGTTGCGATATAGCTTAAGGATATTTATGTAACAAATTAAATACCTTTAAAGCATAAGCGAATGCATAAGCCCGATGCCCCTTTCGTCAGGATTGCACAGGGCATTCCAGCTACTTTCAGCCCCGGTTCAGCCTGGGAGCACGCCAAGCCGTCAAACTGGCGCGCACGTCCACGACCCACCTAGCCGCCCATCAAACCGTCTATCGAGGTCGCACCCATGAAGAAATTTCGACTGCCTGGCCTGCTGTTCCTGGCCCAGGCCACCACCGCACTGGCTGGCGAAACACCGCCTGCCGAGGACGACAAAGGCTTCTGGTACGCGCAGACCAGCGTCTATACCCGGCACTTCGCGCCGGACAAAGACCACAACAACAACCAGGACCTGATCGGCCTGGAGCGCAATGAGGCATCAGGCTTTGTGTATGGCGGGGCGACGTTTCGCAACTCGTTCAGCCAGCGCTCTTACTACGCCTATGCAGGCAAGCGCTATGACATGGCCGACTCTGCGGTGTACCTGAAGGTCACAGGCGGGGCGATCCAGGGCTATCGCGGCAAATACCGCGACAAGATCCCCCTCAACCGTTTCGGTGTGGCGCCGGTGATCATCCCGTCGGTAGGCACCCATTACGGGCCGGTGGCGGCGGAACTGGTGCTGCTGGGGTTCAATGCGGCGATGGTGACGACCGGAGTACGTTTCTGAGCGTGCGCATGCCCCGTTCCACCGTTCCGTTGCGTCAGGGCCGCGGGGCGTAGGCGAATACGTCGGCGCGCATCTGGTGCGCATCCATGCCGGCATCGACCAGTGCATCCAGCGTGCCGTAGATCATCGCCGGTGAACCGCTGGCGTAGACATGCACCACCTTGAGGTCGGCAATGTCTTCGCACACCGCTTCATGCAGCAGGCCGCAGCGCCCTTCCCAGCCACACAGGTCGCTGACCACCTTGTGCAGGAACAGATTGGGCAGTTGCCGCCATTGGTCCCAGTGCTCGATCTCGTAGAAATCTTCCGGGCGCCGCACGCCCCAGTACAGGTGCACCGGGTGCTTGAAGCCGGACGCGCGGCAATGCTCGATCAGGCTGTGCATCTGCGCCATGCCGGTCCCGGCGGCGATCAGCACCAATGGCCCGTCCGGCAGCTCGGCCAGGTGGGTGTCGCCAAAGGGCAGCTCGATGCGCGCCATCTGGTTGCGCTGCAATTGTTCCAGCAAGTTGCGCGCGCTGTCCTCGCGGGCCAGTACATGCAGTTCCAGCTCGCGACCGGCGTGGGGCGCCGACGCCAGGGAAAATGCCGACTTCTCGCCATTCTCCCGCTCGATCATCAGGTATTGCCCGGCGTGGTAACGCACCGCCTTGCCGGCCGGGGCCCGCAGGCGCACGCGCCACACATCTCCGCCCACTTCCACGCACTCACTCAATTGGCACGACAACTTGCGCAACGGCAACTCTCCCGGCGCCAGCACGCCATCCCACAACACAATGCAATCTTCCAGCGGCTCGGCGATGCAGGTGTAGAACTCGCCATGGTCGCGAACCTCACCGGCTTGCTGCACCCGGCCCTCCACCAGCAGTGCGGCGCACACGTGGCACACGCCATTGCGACACGCCTGGGGGCATTCGTAGCCCAGGCGGCGCGCGCCTTCGAGGATTCGCTCGCCGGGGACCAGCTCCAGCACGGCGCCGGAAGGTTGCAGGGTTACACGCATCAATCTATTCCCAATTCTTTCCAAATCGCATCGACACGTGCCGTGACGGCCTCATCCTTGACGATCACCCGGCCCCACTCGCGGGTCGTTTCACCCGGCCATTTGTGGGTAGCGTCCAGGCCCATCTTCGAGCCCAGGCCCGACACCGGCGACGCGAAGTCGAGGTAGTCGATCGGCGTGTTGTCGATCATCACCGTGTCGCGCTTGGGGTCCATGCGCGTGGTGATGGCCCAGATCACATCGTTCCAGTCCCGGGCATTGATGTCGTCGTCGGTGACGATAACGAACTTGGTGTACATGAACTGTCGCAAAAACGACCACACACCCAGCATGACCCGCTTGGCATGGCCGGGATACGACTTCTTCATGGTCACGATGGCCATGCGATACGAGCAGCCTTCCGGCGGCAGGTAGAAGTCGGTGATTTCCGGGAATTGCTTCTGCAGGATCGGCACGAACACTTCGTTCAGCGCCACCCCCAGAATCGCCGGCTCATCCGGCGGACGGCCGGTGTAGGTGCTGTGGTAGATCGGTTTGATCCGATGGGTGATGCGTTCCACGGTGAACACCGGGAAGCTGTCGACTTCGTTGTAATAGCCGGTGTGGTCGCCGTACGGGCCTTCATCGGCCATCTCGCCTGGATGAATCACGCCTTCGAGGATGATTTCAGCGGTGGCCGGCACTTGCAGGTCGTTGCCACGGCACTTCACCAGCTCGGTGCGGTTGCCACGCAACAGGCCGGCGAAGGCATATTCGGACAGGCTGTCGGGCACCGGGGTCACGGCGCCGAGGATGGTCGCAGGGTCGGCGCCCAGGGCCACGGAGACCGGGAACGGCTTGCCGGGGTGCTTCTCGCACCATTCACGGAAGTCCAAGGCACCGCCACGGTGGCTCAGCCAACGCATGATCACCTTGTTGCGGCCAATCACTTGCTGACGGTAAATACCCAGGTTCTGGCGGTCCTTGTTCGGGCCCTTGGTGACGGTCAGGCCCCAGGTGATCAGCGGGCCGACATCGCCGGGCCAGCAGGTTTGCACCGGCAGCATGGCCAGATCGACATCATCGCCTTCGATGACCACTTCCTGGCACACCGCGTCCTTGACCACCTTGGGTGCCATGGCAATGATCTTGCGGAAGATCGGCAGCTTCGACCAGGCATCCTTCAAGCCCTTGGGCGGCTCGGGTTCCTTGAGGAACGCCAGCAGCTTGCCGATCTCGCGCAATTCGCTGACCGCCTCGGCGCCCATGCCAAAGGCCACACGCTCGGGGGTACCGAACAGGTTGCCGAGCACCGGTATGTCAAAACCGGTCGGGTTCTCGAACAGCAGCGCCGGGCCCTTGTTACGCAAGGTGCGGTCGCAAATCTCAGTCATTTCCAGCACCGGTGAAATCGGCATCTGGATACGTTTCAACTCTCCGCGCTGCTCAAGTTGCTGCACGAAATCCCGAAGATCCTTGAATTTCATTAACCATGCCACCCGTAAAATAGGCGTACATCCTACCTGCTCTGAGGGCTGCTGGCAGCTTATCGAGGTGCATTTGGCCGTTGCAGGGACCGAAAAACCGACACAAAAAAAATGGCGCCCCTGGGGGCGCCATTTCTTCGGACCTGAAACGTCGTGATTACTTACGTTTCATCGACAGGAAGAACTCGTCGTTGGTCTTGGTGGTTTTCAACTTGTCGATCAGGAACTCGATGGCTGCCACTTCGTCCATCGGGTGCAGCAGCTTGCGCAGGATCCACATGCGCTGCAGTTCGTCGTCGGCGGTCAGCAACTCTTCGCGGCGGGTGCCGGAGCGGTTGATGTTGATCGCCGGGAACACGCGTTTTTCCGCGATGCGACGGTCCAGGGGCAGTTCCATGTTGCCGGTACCCTTGAACTCTTCGTAGATCACTTCGTCCATCTTCGAACCGGTTTCAACCAGTGCGGTGGCGATAATGGTCAGCGAGCCGCCTTCTTCGATGTTCCGCGCGGCGCCGAAGAAACGCTTCGGTTTCTCCAGGGCGTGGGCATCGACACCACCGGTGAGGACCTTGCCGGAGCTCGGGATCACGGTGTTGTAGGCACGGGCCAGACGGGTGATGGAGTCGAGCAGGATCACCACGTCCTTCTTGTGTTCGACCAGGCGCTTGGCCTTCTCGATCACCATTTCGGCAACCTGCACGTGGCGGGTCGGCGGCTCATCGAACGTCGAGGCAACCACTTCGCCGCGCACGGTGCGCTGCATTTCGGTGACCTCTTCCGGACGCTCATCGATCAACAATACGATCAGGTGAACTTCAGGATTGTTACGTGCGATGTTCGCTGCAATGTTCTGCAGCATGATGGTCTTACCGGCTTTCGGCGGGGCGACGATCAGGCCACGCTGGCCTTTGCCGATCGGGGCACACAGGTCGATCACGCGACCGGTCAGGTCTTCGGTGGAACCGTTACCGGCTTCCATCTTCATGCGCACGGTCGGGAACAGCGGCGTCAGGTTCTCGAAGAGAATCTTGTTTTTCGCGTTCTCGGGACGATCGAAGTTGATCGTGTCGACCTTGAGCAGGGCGAAGTAACGCTCGCCTTCCTTCGGTGGGCGGATCTTGCCAACGATGGTGTCACCGGTGCGCAAGTTGAAGCGACGGATCTGGCTCGGCGAGACATAGATGTCGTCTGGGCCGGCGAGATAGGAGGCGTCTGCAGAGCGGAGGAAGCCGAAGCCGTCCTGGAGAATCTCCAGCACGCCATCACCGGAGATTTCCTCGCCGCTTTTCGCGTGCTTTTTCAGCAGGGAGAAAATCACGTCCTGCTTGCGCGAACGGGCCATATTTTCTATGCCCATTTCTTCGGCCAGTTGGAGCAGGTCGGTAATCGGCTTTTGCTTGAGTTCAGTCAGATTCATATAGGAATGACGTAATCATTTATGGAGGGGGGGAAATTAAGCTTTTGGCTTAATGAGGCCGCGCCGCGGAGAAGGCGACAGGATCGCGTACTAATCGAAAAGGAATGCGTCGGCGACGGCTTGCAGGGGGCAGTGGAGAAACCAGTGCGGGGCCGAATGTACCACCTGAGTTTCGGAGCGTCTAGCCCTGTTTCACGAAAAAGCCCCGCTATTTGCGGGGCTTTTTGACGACGCTTAGATGTTGGCGTCGAGGAAAGCTTGCAGCTGGGACTTCGACAGCGCGCCCACCTTGGTGGCTTCGACGTTGCCGTTCTTGAACAGCATCAGCGTAGGAATACCGCGCACGCCATGCTTGGCCGGGGTTTCCTGGTTGTCGTCGATGTTCAGCTTGGCAATGGTCAGCTTGCCTTCGTAGGTGGTTGCAATGTCGTCCAGGACCGGAGCGATCATTTTGCAAGGGCCACACCATTCAGCCCAGTAGTCAACCAGCACCGGGCCAGCAGCCTTGAGTACTTCGGCCTCAAAGGTCGCGTCGGTGACGTGCTTGATAAGATCGTTGCTCATGGATGTCTCCGGATTGTAAGCAAAAAAAACGTTGCCCATCATAGCCGCCCTTCCCCCGTTCAGGAAGCCGCCTCTGATTGAGTCTTCCTATGATGGCGCATGAGTTTGCGCATAGCCCAACTCAGGGCGCAACAGGAGTCACGAAGGCAATCCCCGTGCGCAACGCCGCGTTGCGTACGTGTTCCTGCATGGTTTTCTGCGCCGACGCACTGGCCCGCCGGGCCAGGGCGCGCAGGATCTTGCGATGTTCCTGCCAGGTTTCCATGGCCCGCTCCGGCCGGATGAACGGTAGTTTCTGGCTTTCCAGAAACACCTCGGCACGGGCACTCAGGATGCTCACCATTGCCTGGTTGCCACTGGCCAACAGGATGCGCTGGTGGAACTCGAAGTCCAGCCGCGCGGCTGCTTCGAAGTCACCGGCCTTGAGCACCTTGCGCATCGCTTCGACGTTGTCTTCCAGGCTGTCCAGCTCATCGATCGTCAGCGTGACCGCCGCCAAACCCGCCGCAAACCCTTCCAGCGCATAGCGCAACTGGAAGATATCGAGCGGCGTGGCCTGGGCTGCAAAAGGCCAGGCAAAGCCCGGCGCATCCTCAACCGCCTGTACGAACACACCTTTGCCCGGCTGCACACTGACCACACCCAAGGCGCTCAAGGACGACAGCGCCTCGCGCAGCGACGCCCGGCTGACGCCCAACTGCACCGCCAGGTCGCGCTGGGACGGCAGTGCATCGCCCGGCCCGAAGCCTTGCTCCTTGATCAGTTTGCGGATGGCCTGCAGGGCCGCTTCCGGTACGGCTTGGGCGATGGAATTCATAAAAAACTCAAGATTTGCGTCAACAGAGCGGCTAGTTGTAAAGCTATTCAGGAGCCACGGCAAGCCACGCCCCAAAGGGGCTCGCGCAGTTTTACCGACGCTCGAAAAGGGTGCGAAAACCCGCACAGCTGTTCAGACCAGTAAGACCACCAAAGCTCAACAAACTCGCGCCTCGCAGACGGTCCGCGCAGTACTGGCATGGGCTGTGCACTGAGCAAATCCAGAAAATTCCTTCGCCCTTCTCGGAGAGTTGCCATGACCAAGCGCTGCAGCGCCCTGCTCACTGCCCTGTTTGCCAGCCTGATGCTGAGCCAGGCACCCGCCCAGGCCAACGGTCTGGACGATATCGTCGCCCGTGGCACCCTCAAGGTCGCCGTGCCCCAGGACTTCCCGCCGTTCGGCTCGGTGGGCCCCGACATGAAGCCCCGTGGCCTGGACATCGACACCGCCAAACTGCTGGCCGACCAACTCAAGGTCAAGCTGGAGCTGACCCCCGTCAACAGCACCAACCGCATCCCGTTCCTCACCACCGGCAAGGTCGACCTGGTGATCTCCAGCCTGGGCAAGAACCCCGAGCGCGAAAAGGTCATCGACTTCTCCAAGGCCTACGCACCGTTCTACCTGGCCGTGTTCGGCCCGCCTGATGCCGCCATCAGCAGCACCGACGACCTCAAGGGCAAGACCATCAGCGTGACCCGTGGCGCCATCGAAGACATCGAGCTGACCGCCGTAGCGCCGAAGGAAGCCACCATCAAGCGCTTCGAAGACAACAACTCCACCATCGCGGCCTACCTGGCCGGCCAGGTCGACCTGATCGCCAGCGGCAACGTGGTCATGGTGGCGATCAGCGAGCGCAGCCCGAAACGCGTGCCGGCGCTGAAAGTGAAGCTCAAGGACTCGCCGGTGTACGTGGGCGTGAACAAGAACGAGCCGGCGCTTCTGGAGAAGGTCAACCAGATCCTGGTCGCGGCCAAGGCTGATGGCAGCCTGGAAAAGAACGCGATGCAGTGGCTCAAAGAGCCATTGCCTGCTGATCTCTGAAGCGGAGCTGATTGATGGCCTATCAATTCGACTTTGTGCCGGTGCTGGCCAATACCGATCTGCTGTTGCGCGGCGCGCTGTTCACCCTTGAGCTGACGGCCATCGGCGCAATCCTGGGCGTCGCCCTGGGCACTGTCGGCGCCGTGGTGCGGGCGTGGAAGATCCAGCCCTTTGCCTGGTTCTTCGGGGTGTATGTCGAGTTGATCCGCAACACGCCGTTCCTGGTGCAGTTGTTCTTCATCTTCTTCGGCCTGCCCTCCCTGGGATTGAAAATCACCGAGTGGCAAGCAGCCGTATTGGCGATGGTGATCAACCTGGGGGCCTACTCCACGGAGATCATCCGCGCCGGCATCCAGGCCATCCCGCGCGGGCAACTGGAAGCCGCCGCCGCGCTGGCGATGACGCGTTTCGAAGCGTTTCGCCATGTGGTGCTGCTGCCGGCGCTGGGCAAGGTGTGGCCTGCCTTGAGCAGCCAGATCATCATCGTGATGCTCGGTTCGGCGGTGTGTTCGCAGATCGCCACCGAGGAGCTGAGCTTTGCCGCCAACTTTATCCAGTCACGCAATTTCCGCGCGTTCGAAACCTATGCCCTGACCACCCTGGTGTACCTGTGCATGGCGTTGATGATTCGCCAGTTGCTCAACTGGATCGGCCGCCGCTTTGTGATGAGGAACAGCCGATGAGTGATTTTTCCTTCTGGGACATCGTGCGCAACCTGCTTACGGGCCTGCAGTGGACGCTGTTGCTGTCGCTCGTGGCGTTTATCGGCGGCGGCCTGATCGGCTTGCTGGTGATGACCCTGCGCATCAGCCGCAAGGCATTCGCGCGCAATCTTGCACGTACCTATATCGAGCTGTTCCAGGGCACGCCGCTGCTGATGCAGCTGTTCCTGGTGTTCTTCGGCATCGCCCTGCTGGGGGTGGATATTTCACCCTGGCTGGCAGCGGCGATTGCCTTGACGTTGTTTACCAGCGCCTACCTCGCCGAAATCTGGCGCGGCTGCGTCGACTCCATCGCCCATGGCCAGTGGGAAGCATCGGCCAGCCTGGCGCTGAACCCGCTTGAACAACTGCGCTACGTGATCCTGCCACAAGCCCTGCGCATTGCCGTGGCGCCCACCGTTGGGTTCTCGGTGCAAGTGGTCAAAGGCACCGCCGTCACTTCAATTATCGGCTTTACCGAACTGACCAAGACCGGCGGCATGCTCGCCAACGCCACCTTCGAGCCCTTCATGGTCTACGGCCTGGTGGCCCTCGGTTACTTCCTGCTCTGCTACCCCTTGTCCCTCAGTGCGCGCTACCTGGAAAGGAGACTGCATGCCTCTGCTTAGAATTTCCGCCCTGCATAAGTATTACGGCGATCACCACGTCCTCAAGGGCATCGACCTGACCGTTGAAGAAGGCCAGGTCGTGGCAATCATCGGCCGCAGCGGCTCGGGCAAGTCCACCTTGCTGCGGACCCTCAATGGCCTGGAATCGATCAACGACGGCGTGATCGAGGTGGATGGCGAATACCTCGACGCCGCCCGTGCCGACCTGCGCAGCCTGCGGCAGAAAGTCGGCATGGTGTTCCAGCAGTTCAACCTGTTCCCGCACCTGACCGTGGGCGAAAACGTCATGCTCGCACCGCAAGTGGTGCAGAAAGTGCCCAAGGCCAAGGCCGCCCAATTGGCCAGGCAAATGCTGGAACGCGTGGGCCTGGGCGAGAAATTCGACGCGTTCCCCGATCGCCTGTCCGGCGGCCAGCAGCAACGTGTTGCCATCGCCCGCGCCCTGGCCATGTCGCCCAAGGTGCTGCTGTGCGATGAAATCACCTCGGCCCTGGACCCGGAACTGGTCAATGAAGTACTCAGCGTGGTGCGCCAACTGGCCAAGGACGGCATGACCTTGATCATGGTGACGCACGAAATGCGCTTCGCCCGGGAAGTGGGCGACAAGCTGGTGTTCATGCACCAAGGCAAAGTGCATGAAGTCGGCGATCCGAAGGTGCTGTTTGCCAACCCGCAGACTGCTGAGTTGGCGAACTTCATCGGCACTACCGAAGCGCACGCCTGACCGCCCAGCCATCGGGCACCATTTCGAAACGGCCTCCCCCCTCCAGCAGGGTTTTATCGCGCACGGCGGGGTGGGTGCCCGCTAGATAGGTATCGACCTGCACCTGAGCCGAAAAGACTCGACCGGCGATTGGCTGCCCGACCCTCAGTGGCACCAGCACACCGCCGGGGCGCAGCTGCCCGTCTCGTTCAGTGCGGTTGTGCATCGACACCAGTTCGACGGCCTGGCCATCCACCAATGCCTGTCGAAGGCTCAGATCAAAGCGCCCGTGATGGCCAAAACTGAAACCCTGCGCATCGGCTGGCGCACCGCGGAAACGCAGCGCAATCACCGCCGCCTCAGGGCAAACCACGCTGAGGTGCACCGTGCGTCTACCGATGGAAATACCGTGGGGTCCGGGCTGTGTGTCGACGCGCAACGGCCCGTAGTCGATCTGCGGCCGGCTCAATGACAGGTGGCATTCCGACGCCGAAACGTCAGCAATCATCAAGAGACCCACCAGTAATCCCACCCCGCCTGGAAAGCGTCCCGAGGCAAGGGCAGCCTTAACGACAGACCGCTGAGGAGGTTTCATACAGTTGGCCGTCATAGCTGTGCTCCGCCAGATCGAGTTGCAGTTTGCAGGGAGTCGCATTCGGCGACGACAAGGTCAGTACCTGGGAATGCTCAATATTGTTGAGGAAGATCATTCCGTCCCCCACCACCGTGGTCAGGAACGTGTTATCGGCGGCAAGCACCGACGTCCCCTTGGGCAACGGCTGCCCGCTTGGGTCGCGGACACGCACCAGCATCCGGCGAACCTTCGAGACTTCAAACTCGACCGTACTGAACGAGCCTCGCCCGACCTCCAGCATCTTCGTGCCATTATTGAGATCAACCTGGCGTGGCAAGCTTTTACCGTCCACCTCGACAAGGCTGCCCTGATAAGCGGGTAAGCCGGGAATCACGGCCATTCCCCAGCGGTCGGTCCAGACGGGCCCCTGAGGGGTACTGATGCGAGCCCCCGGAATATTCCCCACCGACGCCACACCGAAAGTGTCCTCGACACGGTAGGGAGACAGTGTGAGGCCTCGCTCGTGAGCAACCACGGCGCCTTGTAGCTGCCCGCTATAGATCGTGCTGGACGAGTCTCGATTGAGCCCCAGGCCGAGCTGGGTATAACGAGACGTCGCGTTGAGCGTTCCACCCACCGACTGATCGCTGGTACCTCTCAGGTCGCGCTCGCCCCTTAACTCGTAGTTCAGGGTGTCATTCACGCGCTCGCTGTAGGCTGTACCGATACCGGCATGACGCCCTTGGCGTCGAACCGTCGAGGTCACGGAGCGGTCACTGCCCAGTGGAACAGTGATCTGCAAGCGCATGCCCAAGCCATCATTTTTGTCTCTGGAGTCGCCTGACGCACCTACCTGGGAGTCAATGCTCACGGCAACATTGGCGTGCCTGAAGTTTTTGTTCCACGCGCCGTAGATATGCTGGGAAGTACGATTGTCGAAATGAGCCGAACGGGAATAACCGACAGCGAAGCCACCCAATTGAGGGTCTGACCAACTGAAGCCTGCCGTGTACTGGTGCCTGGCGCGCGCCCCCTGTACCTCGCCAGGCTCGCCGCCAACAGCTTCGAGCACATCCCGGTAACCCGAGGTCTGGCGAGTGGCGCTCAAGTTCATCTGGACGTTGCCCGGCAGCGTACTGCCAAACGAAACGCCGCTACGCGAACCGCGTACCTTTTGCTTACGGTCATGGGAAAGGTTATTGCGCAATCCCAGTGAAAACCGCTGGTCAAAGCTGCTGTCCAACGCCAGGCCCACCGAGTGGTAGTTGTCCGTGCCCTGAACTCCCGAACTGAGGGCCGCGTCCTCCCCTAACGCCCACGTTCCGCTGGCCATCGCCAACAGAGGCTCGGCGGCGCCCCTTCGATCCACATCACGCACCTTCCCTATTGCAGCGGTATATCCCGATTTAATCGGAACCGATCCACGGAACGAGGCGGCCGGCACGATAAAACTGTGTTGCCCCCCCTTGATTTCGATAACCCTGACGTCGAGGTCGCTGGTGCCATTGAGCAGTGGCAAATTGCGCAAGGTGAACGGCCCTTCCGGGACGAGAGTGGTATAAATCAATGCGCCGGACTGCCGGACTTCCACCCGCGACTGACTCCGCGCCCGCCCTTCAACCAAAACGCCATTGCTGCTGGTGCGGTTTTCCATTCCGTCAGGAAACAGCTGTGCACCGATCAGTTGAACACCACCGAACACGGGGCTATCAGCCGATATCTGGCCTGCCTGAAATGTCGAAGCCAAGGGAGCGATATCGCGCTGCGCGTATGCATACAGATGCTCAGTCGCCGAACGCTCATCGTTGGAGAGATAGAGCTGACGACTGCGGACGATCCAATCGCCCACGTTGAAACCCATTTCCGTTGAAGCGGATAAAAAGCGCCCTCGATCCCCCCGCGAGTGGGCATTGACGCCTTGGACATCGTAGTTGACCAGCGCCGCTGCACCTCCCCGGGCGTAATGACCAGTGCTTTGTTGCATGTCGCGCAGCGCCTGGGTCGGGACGACCAGCACAACCTCCTCACGCCCTGGGCGCAA
The DNA here is from genome assembly GCF_900177315.1 of Pseudomonas sp. LAMO17WK12:I1. Taxonomy (NCBI): domain Bacteria; kingdom Pseudomonadati; phylum Pseudomonadota; class Gammaproteobacteria; order Pseudomonadales; family Pseudomonadaceae; genus Pseudomonas; species Pseudomonas sp. LAMO17WK12:I1. The sequence continues at coordinate 89,222 of NZ_FWZV01000007.1, forward strand.
GGTCACTACCGTTTTCGGATACTCGGCAATAAAGTCATGACAGGCCTGGGCGGCAGAGACTTGCTTATCGATCACCGTGGCGGGAATCTGCAGTCCCGCCCGATCCAATAGCCCACGGTTGAAACACAGCGCGCCTTCATGGTTAAACCGCGCGTCAGTCAACCCGATGGGATTACCGTTGACCGTCAAATCGACGACGCGCGTGCCCTCGCTGAACCGAGGGGCTTGCTGAAAGTAGCGCGCAACTGAAGGGTCGATACCACGCGCCTGCAAGGTGGCAAGGTCAAATCCGAGCACCGCCGCCGGCGCGGCGTAAACGTCAGCGGCCATTCCCGACACCACCGCCGCCCAAACCGAAAGGCTGATTCCGCTTCGCCTGAAAGTCTCCTCAGGTTTTATTGGCGCCCGGGATGGCTGCCCACGTACGGCGCTACAAAACCTGCTGGCTTTTTTTCCCATGGCAGGTCACGGCTGATTCGCTACGAGCAAAGCCTCGTAGCTATCGACGGAAAACCCATAGAGCGTGGCCGGCATAAGGGTGACCGACGTGGCGGCAGAACGTTTTTCCACGGCAACGCTGAGGGTTTCGCCCGGCAAGATATAGGTACGCGGCAAAAGCGCATTCACCTTCTGCGGGTTCAAGACCACCTCAGCCGCCAGGCGCACCACATAGGGGCTGTTGTTGCGTGCGCTCAAGGTATTGCCGTGAAGGCTCCAGGTCAGCAGCTCCCACGGTGCATGATGTTGAGGTAAACCTTTGGGGTGGAGAATGAGCGGCAGGTTTTGCCGTAGGCTGATACCAATTGTCGCGCCCGAGCCGGGTTGGGCCTGGGGAATACCTTCAAACGTAATGCGCTTCAAACGTTGGGTTTTGAGAGGCTCCTTATTGATTGCCATAACCCTGACCATTTGCCGCTCACCGCTATCGACACGCGCAACGGGCTGAGTAATGACGGCTAAAGGCTCCGGGTCTTCCGGTATATCTTCGATAACTGAATGAAGCAAGGCAGGACTTGGGTCCGTATTGGTGACATTGATGCTGACTTCACCATCCGCCTCATTGAGAATGACAACTGTTGTTTCCGGCTCCATGCCGTCTGCATACGCGGCACGGCAGAAAACAAAACCCAGACACAAACAACCGGCCAGAATAGATTTTTTTCTTGTAGAAACAAGCATCAACACTTCCTTCACAGCAATAACGAAACACGCCGAATCAGGTTGGCTGCCGCCAAAGAGACTGCAAGCCGACCTGAATCGCCTGGAAGCTTTTAGAGATAGACCAATTCCAGGGTTGTATGGCCATCAAGTTTTATTTCGTTATTCATGCTCAGCGCAGATGTTTTATTGATCACTGGCTGGACATTCAAATTCCCCGAGACGACGGTTATTTTAATCGGCGAATAGCTGGCGTTCGTACGCCAACTTCCAACCTTGGCTGACTGCCCCAAGACAGGATCGGTGATCCCCCAACTCGCGCCATTATTATTAGACCGCGCAACCAGTACAGCTTTACCATCGGCAATGTTGTTTTCCATGAAAACCACGTAGCCGCCGATTTTTTCATTCTTCGAGGTAAACCCAAGACCATAATTGAAATCATCGTTATAAGTAATATTGTACTGACTCACCATCATGCCGCGCACCTTTCTGGACGCGCGGTTATCCTGTGTCTTAATACCAACAAACGTGGGCGATGCACACCTGACGGTGTAAGGCGCCCCCTTTTTAGCCAGTTTGGTGTAGTTAGTAGCACTCAGTGACCTAGGGTCGATCCGACCGTAATCTATCGTTGAATTAACAATAGTAAAACTGCAACTGGCAGGCGCAATGGAGCCTCTCACTCGTAAGTCCGCGGCTTGCGCACTCAAACCCAACATAGCGAGAAACATGCCTGATAACGAAATAATCTTCTTCATAGCAATCATCGACAATAGCCAAAGAGACACGTGCTGATTGACACTTCATAGTCAGCACACCATGGATACCTATGTGGAGAAATCTAGAGGTAGCGCAACTCCAGGGTGAAATGGCCGTCCAGGTTGATCTGGTTGCTCATATCAAGTTCGGACGTCTTGTTGATGACGGCTTGAACTTCAACATTGCCGGAAACAGCATTAACCAATATAGGCGCATACACATTCCCCGCACGCCAACTGGCTATATTGGCAGTGTGGCCTACTGCCTGGGTACTGTTTGGTTCCCATCGTACGCCGTTATTTTCCGAGCTAACAATCCCTACCGACTTGCCGTCAGCTACAGAATTTCGAAGGTGCACTACATAACCTCCGATTTTTTGCCCCCTGGAAGTGGCCCCCAGACCAAAATTGTAGAGATCCTTGTAGTTCCCGCCAAACTGCCCCAGCATCATGCCTGGTATTCTCGAGCCAGCTCGATTATCAACGCTCCTGATACCCACTTTTATTTTAGACTGACCACTGCACCTCACCGTATAGGGAACACTCTTCTTATCCAGCTTGGTATAACTTGTCGGACTCAGGCTGCTCGGGTGAATAGTTCCATAGTCAATGACCGAGCGGGTGAGTGTAAAACTGCAACTGGCTGGAGCGATCGCGCCTTTTACACGTACATCGGCAGCCTGGACAGTCAGGCTCGCAACGACGAGGCATAGACCCGCCACTACTGGGTAATTCTTCTTCATCTAACGTTCATCCATAGTAATGACCATAGGCTGGCCAGTTATTGAATGATCAGAACACCTCCCCTGCGTCACGCCTGGTGCGCATATGAATATCTCGTCCTTGAAGCTCCGACCTATAAACACCACCCGGGACAGGTGCCGAACGTGAGTATTCATATTCCAAGAGAATAATAAAACCGGAAAAAATGACACCTCATGTAAGAGTGATCCCTATCTCCACTCTAAAAAACAACCCCATGTATACGAACAGGGAAACAGCAAGTTAGGACAAACATAAAACGGCGTAAGACTTATCGACAAACTCAATAAAACCAAGAATAGCCAGTACAAAACCCAGTGCTTTCTGGCTTTGTAATACATCATTTGTGGGCCGGTCCTACGCGCCACGCAGAAAGCACTTATAGGTATACGAGGAAAAATCCTCTGTTACTACGCGTTGGCTCCAGCGATCGATCGTGGCACGATGGCAAGGTTATCGACCGAGACCCCCAAACCATGCCGCAATCCCAAGCCAAGAATCTGTCCCTGATCGCCGCCATCGACCTGGGCTCCAACAGCTTTCACATGGTCGTGGCCAAGGCCCAGAACGGCGAAATCCGCATCCTTGAGCGGCTCGGAGAGAAAGTGCAACTGGCTGCCGGGATCGACGATGAGCGCCAGCTCAATGAAGAATCCATGCAACGCGGGCTCGACTGCCTCAAGCGTTTTGCACAGCTGATCAACGGCATGCCCCTGGGCGCCGTGCGAATCGTCGGCACCAACGCCTTGCGCGAAGCCCGTAACCGGGGCGAATTCATCCGTCGCGCCGAGGAAATCCTCGGCCACCCCGTAGAAGTCATCTCCGGCCGCGAAGAAGCACGCCTGATCTACCTCGGCGTGTCCCATACACTCGCAGATACCCCCGGCAAGCGCCTGGTGGCGGACATCGGCGGTGGCAGTACCGAGTTCATCATCGGCCAGCGCTTCGAACCGCTGCTGCGTGAAAGCCTGCAGATGGGCTGTGTCAGCTATACCCAACGCTATTTCAAGGACGGCAAGATCACACCGGCGCGCTACGCCCAGGCCTATACGGCAGCGCGTTTGGAGATCATGAGCATCGAGCACGCCTTGCACCGCCTGACCTGGGATGAAGCCATCGGCTCGTCCGGCACCATCCGTGCCATCGGCCTGGCGCTCAAGGCCGGCGGCCATGGCACCGGCGAGGTCAACGCCGAAGGCCTGGCGTGGCTCAAGCGCAAGCTGTTCAAGCTGGGGGATGCCGAGAAGATCGACTTCGACGGCATCAAGCCGGACCGTCGCACCATCTTCCCGGCCGGCCTGGCGATTCTCGAGGCGATCTTCGACGCCCTCGAACTGCAACGCATGGACCACTGTGACGGCGCCCTGCGCGAAGGTGTGCTGTATGACCTGCTGGGCCGCCATCACCACGAGGACGTGCGTGAACGCACGCTCACCTCGCTGATGGAGCGTTATCACGTCGACCAGGAGCAGGCAGCCCGCGTAGAGCGTAAAGCACTGCATGCGTTCGATCAGGTCGCCGAGGACTGGGACCTGGAAGACGGCGTATGGCGCGAACTGCTCGGCTGGGCGGCCAAGGTGCATGAAGTGGGCCTGGATATCGCCCACTACCACTACCACAAGCACGGCGCCTACCTGATCGAGCACTCCGACCTGGCGGGTTTCTCCCGGGAAGACCAGCAGATGCTCGCACTGCTGGTGCGCGGCCATCGTCGCAATATTCCCAAGGACAAGTTTGCCGAGTTCGGCGATGAAGGCATCAAGCTGATCCGCCTGTGCGTGCTGCTGCGCTTCGCGATCCTGTTCCACCACATTCGTGGCACCCAGCAGATGCCCCAGGTGACCCTGCGCGCCAATGGCGACAGCCTGGATGTCGTGTTCCCCAAAGGCTGGCTGGATGAGAACCAGCTGACCCAGGCGGACTTCGCCCAGGAAGCGGAGTGGCTGACGCGGGTGGGGTTCAGCCTGAACCTGCGCTAACCCGATCTCATGAACACTGCAAAAACAAATGTGGGACGGGGCTTGCTCCCGATTACGGTGTGTCAGTCGCGAATACTTTGACTGAACCACCGCAATCGGGAGCAAGCCCCCTCCCACATTTTCAGAGCGTGTTGTCTATTAGTTCACCGACAGAATCGGGCTACCCAACTTCTCCAGCAACGTCGCCTGGGCACTGCGCGGGTTCTGGTTGCCGGTCGGCGTGTTACGCACGTAACGGCCATCCGACTGCAGGCTCCAGCTGTGGGTGTTATCGGTGAGGTAGCTTTCCAGCTCCTTCTTGACCCGCATGATCAGCTTCTTGCCCTCGACCGGGAAGCAGGTCTCCACACGCTTGTCGAGGTTGCGCTCCATCCAGTCGGCACTGGAGAGGAACATCTGCTCCTCGCCGCCGTTAAGGAAGTAGAACACCCGCGTGTGTTCCAGGAAGCGGCCGATGATCGAGCGCACATGGATGTTATGCGACACGCCGACAATGCCCGGACGCAGGCAGCACATGCCGCGCACCACCAGGTCGATACGCACGCCGGACTGGCTGGCCTTGTACAGCGCGCGGATGATCTTCGGATCGGTCAGAGAGTTGAACTTGGCGATGATGTGCGCCGGTTTGCCCTCGAGGGCGAACTGGGTCTCGCGGGCAATCATATCGAGCATGCCCTTCTTGAGGGTGAACGGCGCGTGCAGCAGCTTCTTCATGCGCAAGGTCTTGCCCATGCCGATCAATTGGCTGAACAACTTGCCGACGTCCTCACACAAGGCGTCGTCGGAAGTCAGCAAGCTGTAGTCGGTATAGAGCTTGGCGTTGCCGGCGTGGTAGTTGCCGGTACCCAGGTGGGCGTAACGCACGATCTCACCAGCTTCGCGGCGCAGGATCAGCATCATCTTGGCGTGGGTCTTGAAGCCAACCACACCATAGATCACTACCGCGCCGGCCGCTTGCAGGCGGCTGGCCAGTTGCAGGTTGGACTCTTCGTCAAAGCGTGCGCGCAACTCGATCACCGCAGTGACTTCCTTGCCGTTGCGCGCAGCGTCTACCAGCGCGTCGACGATTTCCGAGTTGGCACCGGAACGGTACAGGGTCTGGCGCACGGCCAATACGTGCGGGTCCTTGGCGGCCTGGCGCAGCAGATCGACCACCGGGGTGAAGGACTCGAACGGGTGCAGCAGCAGGATGTCCTGCTTGCTCACCACGCTGAAGATGTTCTCGCTGTTTTGCAGCAGTTTCGGGATCTGCGGGGTGAACGGGGTGTATTGCAGCTCCGGATGGCTGTCCAGGCCGGTGATGCTGAACAGGCGCGTGAGGTTCACCGGGCCATTGACCTGGTACAGCTCGGTCTCGCCCAGGTTGAACTGCTTGAGCAGGTAGTCCGACAGGTGTTTCGGGCAGGTGTCGGCCACTTCCAGGCGTACCGCATCCCCGTAGCGCCGCGAGAACAGCTCGCCGCGCAGGGCACGGGCCAAGTCTTCGACGTCTTCGGAATCCAGCGCCAGGTCGGCGTTACGGGTCAGGCGGAACTGGTAGCAGCCCTTGACCTTCATGCCTTGGAACAGGTCATCGGCGTGGGCGTGGATCATCGACGACAGGAATACATAGTTGTCGCCAGCGCCCCCCACCTCTTCGGGTACCTTGATAATCCGTGGCAGCAAGCGTGGCGCCGGGATGATCGCCAGGCCCGAATCGCGACCGAAGGCGTCGATCCCTTCCAGCTCGACGATGAAGTTCAGGCTCTTGTTCACCAGCAGCGGGAACGGGTGCGTCGGGTCCAGGCCGATCGGCGTGATGATCGGCGCGATTTCGTCGCGGAAGTAGCGACGCACCCAGGTCTTGATCTTGGTGGTCCAGTGGCGGCGACGGATGAAGCGAACCTGATGCTTTTCCAGTTCCGGCAGCAGGATGTCATTGAGGATCGCATACTGGCGATCCACATGACCGTGCACCAGCTCGCTGATGCGCGCCAGCGCCTGGTGCGGCTGCAGGCCGTCCGCGCCAGCTTGTTCACGGGCGAAGGTGATCTGTTTCTTGAGGCCGGCGACGCGGATCTCGAAGAACTCATCCAGGTTGCTGGAGAAAATCAGCAGGAATTTCAGGCGTTCCAGCAACGGGTAGGACTCATCCAGTGCCTGTTCAAGCACGCGGATGTTGAATTGCAGTTGTGACAGCTCGCGGTGGATGTACAGGCTGCTGTCATCCAGGTTGGTCACCACGGCGGCCACCGGGGCCGGGGCTGGCGCTTCGGCTACCACCACAGGCGCGGCCGGCTCGTGCTCCGGCGGGGTCTCGGTGACTTGTTCCACCACCGGGTGAGCGTCTTTTACGGCAACTTCGGAAAGTCCTTCGGTATTCATCGAATGTTCCTGTGAGGGCTATTGTTGCTCTCTAAGCAATTGGGCGGCGCGGGCGGCGAAATAGGTCAGGATGCCATCAGCCCCGGCACGTTTAAAGGCCGTCAAGGATTCTAGGATTACCCCTTCACTCAACCAGCCATTTTGGATTGCAGCCATGTGCATGGCGTATTCGCCACTGACCTGATACACAAAGGTCGGCACTTTGAATTCCTCTTTGACCCGGTAAAGGATGTCCAGGTACGGCATCCCCGGCTTGACCATCACCATGTCGGCGCCTTCGGCCAAATCCGCCGCCACTTCGTGCAAGGCTTCATGGCTGTTGGCCGGGTCCATCTGGTACGAAGCCTTGTTGGCCTTGCCCAGGTTCAGCGCCGAGCCCACCGCATCGCGAAACGGGCCGTAGTAGGCGCTGGCGTACTTGGCCGAGTAGGCCATGATCCGCACATTGACGTGGCCGGCCAGTTCCAGGGCTTCGCGAATCGCCTGGATGCGGCCGTCCATCATGTCCGACGGCGCAACCACCTGGGCGCCTGCTGCCGCATGGGACAACGCCTGCTTGACCAGCGCATCGACGGTAATGTCGTTCTGAACATAGCCGTCTTCGTCAAGAATGCCATCCTGCCCGTGGGTAGTGAACGGGTCCAACGCCACGTCGGTGATCACCCCCAGCTCCGGGAAACGCTCGCGCAGGGCGCGGGTGGCGCGCTGGGCGATACCGTCCGGGTTCCAGGCTTCGGCAGCATCAAGGGACTTGAGTTCAGACGGCGTGACCGGAAACAACGCCAACGCCGGAATCCCCAGGTCGACCCAGCCCGCCGCCTCTTCAAGCAGCAGATCAATGGTCAGACGCTCTACACCCGGCATCGACGATACCGCTTCCCGGCGACTTTCACCGTCGAGTAAAAACACCGGCAGGATCAGATCATCCGTCGTCAGTACGTTTTCACGAACCAGGCGGCGAGAAAAATCATCACGGCGATTACGGCGCAGGCGGGTAGCAGGGAACAGGCGATTGGCAGGGGTAAAGCTCACGACAGACTCCTGAGCCCGGGTTCACGGGCGAGCGTTGCAGTTATAAGCGGGCATTATGACGAAGGTATGACAGTTGTGCTTAACGATGCGACCTGTAGTCGCATTCGTCGGTTAATGTAGGAATTGTTCACTTCGTGACACATCTCGATACTTTCATGAATGTTCACGAAGGCGTAGGCTGCGCGTTCATTTCGCCAGCACCCAGACCATGCTTCAACAATTTCTGCATGACTTCGGCTACTTTGCCCTCTTCCTAGGCACGTTCTTCGAAGGCGAAACCATCCTGGTTCTCGCAGGCTTCCTGGCGTTCCGTGGGTACATGGATATCAACCTGGTGGTGGTCGTTGCCTTCTTGGGCAGCTACGCCGGCGACCAGCTTTGGTATTACATGGGGCGCAAGCACGGCCGCAAACTGTTGGCGCGCAAGCCGCGCTGGCAATTGATGGGCGACAAGGCCCTGGAACATATCCGCAGGCACCCGGATATCTGGGTGCTGAGCTTCCGCTTTGTCTACGGCTTACGCACGGTAATGCCCGTTGCGATCGGCCTGTCAGGCTACCCGCCACTGCGCTACCTGATCCTCAACGGTATTGGTGCTGCAATCTGGGCGGCGGCCCTGGGCGCGGCGGCCTATCACTTCGGCGCGGTGCTGGAAGGCATGCTGGGCAGCGTCAAGAAGTACGAGCTGTGGGTGCTGGGCGCCTTGCTGCTGCTGGGCTTTGGCCTGTGGCTGCGCCGCCGCTTCAAGAATGCCCGTATCGCCCGCCAGGCCTGTGCCGATGCCAAGGCGCGGCTCGCCGCCGCCGAGCCCGTCCCGGTAGAAGCGCCTAAGACACCAGTCGAGTAAGCCGGCCCCTGCAACAGTAGAGGCCAATCACGCTGAGCAGGCTGTAGCTCACCAGGCCCAGCCAGCCCAGGTTGCTGGCCGGCCACAGCCCGACCACCGGCGCCAGCCACACCAACGGCACATTCAGCGCCAGGCGTGTCAGCTCTGCCTTTAACGCCCACGGGCGATTCTCCAGGGCCACCCCCAGGGTAAACAATCCAAGCGCCATCGCCCCCCAGCCGACAACCAGCGCTGCACTGGGCAGGCCCTCGCCGACATTCATCAAATAGCTGCCAAACCCCACATACGCCGCGAACTGCAGGGCAATGTAGACCTGTTGGCGCGCGTCCAGCGGCACGTCGAATTTGCGGAACTGGCTCAAATCCGTCTTGGCCACGGGGTATTTGGCCTTCACGTCCGCCGGGCGCCAACCGGTGCGCATGAACCAGATGCGCAGCTTGTCCCACTTACTTTCGGTACGCCGCGCATCACGCCAAAGCTGTGCATAAAACTGCAGGTTGGCCCATAACGGATTCCAGCTGGCCAAGGGTGTGGTCACGCCGAAGATCACCGGCTCGTTGTCGTCTTCTTCCTGGAAGGTGCCGAACAGCCGGTCCCAAAGAATGAACACACCGCCATAGTTGCGATCCATGTAGAGAGCGTTCTGTGCATGGTGGGCCCGATGATTGGAGGGCGTGACGAAAAACCACTCGAACCAGCCAAGCTTGGGCACGTGCCGGGTATGCACCCAGAATTGATACAGGAGGTTGAGGGACGCCACGCTGATAAACACCACCAGCGGCACGCCAAGCACGGCCAGGGGCAGGTAGAAGATCCAGCTCAGCAGGAAGCCGGTGCTGGTCTGGCGCAGGGCGGTGCTGAGGTTGTAGTCCTCGCTCTGGTGATGCACCGAGTGCGCGGCCCACAGGATGTTGCGCTCGTGCCCCATCCGGTGCAGCCAGTAGTAGCAGAAGTCGTAGAACACAAAGGCGAACACCCAGGTCCAGGCGCTGTGGGCAGGCAGTTCGATCAACGCCAGGTGCTTGAGGGCGAACGCGTAGGTCAGCAGCCCCACCCCCTTGGTCAACAGCCCGGTGGTGGTGGACAGCACGCCGGTGCTGAGGCTGTTGATGGCGTCCGCCACCCGGTAGTTGCGCTGACCACGCCAGCGGTCGGCGAGCAGCTCCACCACAATCAAGGCAATGAAAAACGGTACCGCGTAAGGCACGAAGTCCATGGTCTGGTCCGGTCTATTTTTGTTACATCAAGATTAGGTGCAGCGGCGCGAGATCCCATTGGCAACAGGTGACAAATTAGTAGACATTTAACGCCAAGACTCCAGGAGAAATGCCCATGAGCAAAAAGATTGCAGTGATCCTTTCCGGCTGCGGCGTGTACGACGGCGCAGAGATCCACGAAAGCGTGATCACCCTGCTGCGCCTGGATCAGCGCGGCGCTCAGGTCCAATGTTTTGCACCCGATATTGCCCAGTTACACGTGATCAACCACCTGACCGGCGAGGAGATGCCCGAGTCGCGCAATGTGCTGGTGGAGTCGGCCCGCATTGCCCGGGGCGAGGTCAAGGATATTCGAGACGCCAACGCCGACGAGTTCGATGCGCTGATCGTACCCGGTGGGTTTGGTGCGGCGAAGAACCTGTCGAACTTTGCCGTCGAGGGCGCGGGTTGCAGCGTCAACCCGCAGGTGCTGGAACTGGCCGAAGCCTTTGCCGAAGCGGGCAAGCCGGTGGGGCTGATCTGCATCTCGCCGGCCCTGGCCGCGAAGATCTACGGCCCGGGCGTGACCTGCACCATCGGCAATGACACCGACACTGCCGCAGCCCTGGACAAGATGGGCGCCACCCACCAGGAATGCAGCGTGGAAGACATTGTCGAGGACACCGCACGCAAGTTGGTCAGTACGCCCGCCTATATGCTCGGCAAGAGCATCAGTGAAGTGGCCTCAGGCATCAACAAGCTGGTGGACCGGGTGCTGGAGCTGACCCACGAGAACGATTAGTGGGGATGCCGGGCTCCCTCTCCAACGGATCAGGACTGGCGCATTAACCGCGTCAGTATCCTGTCGAGTGAGTTGGCAAACGCCTGCTTGTCCTTCTCCCCATGGGGCGGCGGTCCACCGCCCATCTGGCCCTGCTCGCGCAGGTCGGCAAACAGGTTGCGCACCGCCAATCGCTCACTCATGTTCGCCGGGCTGAACTCCTTGCCCCGAGGGTCGAGGGCCGTGACGCCCTTCTTCACCAGGCGGTCGGCCAGGGGCACATCGCTGCAGATCACCAGTTCGCCGGGCACTGCGTGCTCCACCAGATAGTCATCTGCTGCGTCCGGACCGCTGGGCACCACGATCAACTTCACGCACGAGAAGCTCGGCTTGATCTGGCTTTGGCCGGCCACCAGGACGACCTCGAACTGGCGCTTGAGGGCGAACTTCACCACCTGGTCCTTGGCGGCCCGGGGGCAGGCGTCTGCATCGATCCATACGCGCATGTTATGCCGCCACTCGCTGCTTTTCTGCCAGCCGGCTGCGGCCGTAGAGCACCACAATGGCCAGGATCGCCACGGCCTGTGCGCTCAACGAGTACGCATCGGCGTGGATGCCCAGCCAGTCGAAGTCAAAGAACGCCACCGGCCGCGTGCCGAAGATGCCGGCTTCCTGCAACGCCTTGACGCCATGCCCGGCGAACACCACCGACAACGCGCACAGCAGCCCCGCATTGATGCCGAAAAACAGCGCCAGCGGCAGTTTCGCCGAACCGCGCAGGATCACCCAGGCCAGGCCCACCAGCAGCACCAACGCCGTGGCACCACCCGCCAGCACCGCGTTGTGCCCGGCCGGGCCCGCTTGCAGCCACAGGGTTTCGTAGAACAGGATCACTTCGAACAGCTCGCGGTAGACCGAGAAGAACGCCAATATCGCAAAACCGAAACGCCCACCGCCGCCCACCAGGCTGCTCTTGATGTAGTCCTGCCACGCTGCGGCATGGCGGCGGTCGTGCATCCATACGCCAAGCCACAGCACCATCACACTGGCGAACAGCGCCGTGCAGCCTTCGAGCAATTCGCGCTGGGCGCCGCTGACGTCAATCACATACGCCGCCAACGCCCAGGTGGCCAAGCCGGCCAAGAGCGCCAGGCCCCAGCCGACGTTGACGCTGCGCACCGCCGATTGCTGGCCGGTGTTGCGCAGGAATGCCAGGATCGCCGCCAGCACCAGGATCGCTTCCAGGCCTTCACGCAGCAGGATCAGCAGACCGGAAATGTAGCTCAACGACCAGCTCAAGCCATCGCTGCCCAGCAAGCCTGCGGACTCCGTGAGCTTGCCCTTGGCCACGTCCAGGCGCTGCTGCACCTGCTCGATCGGCAGACCGTCCTGTAACGACTGCCGGTAAGCCATCAGGGCCTTCTCGGTGTCCTTACGCACGTTGGCATCGACGTTATCCAGTGAGCTTTCCACCAGCTCAAAGCCTTCCAGGTACGCCGCCACCGACAAGTCATAGGCTTGCTCGTGGTCACCGCTACGGAACGCCGCGAGGCTCTTGTCCAGGGTGCTCGCGGTGTAATCGAGCAACTGCGCCGGGCCACGCTTGACCTGCGGCGGTTGCGCACGCTGGGCGCGGAAGGTCGCGGCAGCGGTTGGGCCGTTTGCGGCCAGCACTTCATTAGGCGTCTGGCGGGCCAGGTCGGCGAGGTTGAAGGGCTGCTCGCTTTTCGCCGCAGCCGGGTCGGCGGTGAAGCCGGCGATGTAGGTGGCCAGGTCCCAACGCTGGCGGTCGTCCAGTTGGTCGGCGAAGGACGGCATGTCAGTGCCTTCGACACCCAGGCCCAGGGTGTTGTAGATCGCGTAGAGGCTCAGGCGATCCAGGCGCGCAGCATCCGTCAAGTTGGCCGGAGGCGGCGTCATCCCCACGCCGGCCGGACCATCGCCGGCACCGGCAGTGCCATGGCACACCGAACAGTGCTGGGCGTAGAGCGGTGCGCCGCGCGTCGGGTCGGGCGTGATGGCCGGGGCTTGGCTGACTTCATACGCGACTGCCAGCTTGGCGCCCAACTGGCGGGCCTGGCGAGCGACGGTCGCGCCGTCTGCATGAGCGGTGACAGCCGCCAGCAGTTCCTCGACCCCCTTCACCAGTTCCGCGCGCTCGGGCTTTTGCGGCAAATCAGCCACCAACCCCTGCAAGACCCCAAGAAACTCCACCTGCTCGCGGTATTCCGAATCATCCACCACCTTGCCCGCCTCTACCGTCGGTGGGTAGTCGGCGCCAATGTAGTCCAGCAGATGCAGGGCTTGTGGAGCGCCCTCGGCAGTCGCGGCCAGCAGGTTGAAGCTGCACGACATCAATGCCGGCAACAGCAGCCAGGCGAGAAAACGGAAGGGCGCAATCATGAATGAATCTCAAGTGGAAATACGAAGTAACACATTGTTAAGCGTTAAAGGGTTTGACTCAAGGCGTTAGTGATTTGTCGTGTGGGCGGACGGGGCATTTTGGAGATGGGTTACTGGCATCGCTGTCAGCTCAATCGAGGCAAAAAGCCATTGTTTTGCCAGTAACGATGCTTATAATGCCGCGCCCTGTTAGTGCGAAAGGGAATTTCGTTCCTCGGTTTTATGAGGAATAACCATATTGGTTGACTACTTTCAGGGAAGAAGTGACATGGTTTTTCGCGCCTTACCTCCGCTCGCGCTCGCGGCAGTCACTTTGCTCAGCGGCTGTTCAATGTTCCGCAGCTACGACGCCGAGCTGCAAGCCACCAACCAGCAACTCGCCACCGGCAATGTCGACGCCGCCCTGACCCTGCTGGAAAAGAACAACACCGGCGAAGACAAAGACCTGCTGTATTTCTTCGAAAAGGGCGAGTTGCTGCGGGCCAAGGGCGACCTGACCGGCAGCCAGACCGCCTGGCGCAGCGCCGACCTGCAAGTCTACAAGTGGGAAGAGTCGGTCAAGTTCGACAGCGCAAAATACCTGTCCCAGTTCGGCAGCTTCCTGGCCAATGACAAGGTGCGTCGCTACGAAGGCTATGACTACGAAAAAGTCATGCTGACCACGCAGATGGCCCTGAACCTGCTGGCCTTGAACGACTTCGACGGCGCACGCACCGAAATCAAGAAGACCCACGAACGCGAAGCGGTGATCGCCGACCTGCGCGACAAGGAATACCTCAAGCGCGAAGACGAAGCCGAGCAACAGGGCGTGACCACCCAGATCAAGGACCTGCACGGCTACCCGGTGCAAGCCCTCGACGCGCCGGAGGTGGTCGGCCTGAAGAACAGCTACCAGAGTGCGTTCAGCCATTACCTGGCCGGCTTCGTCTACGAAGCCCTGGGCGAAAAAGACCTGGCCGCCCCCGGTTATCGCAAGGCCATCGAGCTGCGCCCTAACACGCCACTGCTGGAAAAAGCGCTGCTCGACCTGGACAAATCCAAGGTCGGCAGCGATGAAACCGACGTGCTGATCGTGGTGCAGAGCGGCCTCGCACCCGCCCGCGACTCGATCCGCCTGCCGCTGCCGATCCCGATCAATGGCAACCTGGTGATCACCCCGCTGTCGTTCCCGGTGATCAAGGCCGACACCTCCACGGCGACCGTTGCCCAGATCGGTGTCGACGGCCAGCAACAGAACCTCACGGCGCTCAACAGCACCACGGCCATGTCCCGCCGCGCCCTGCGTGATGACATGCCAGGCATCATCCTGCGCACTACCGTGCGTGCGGTAAGCCGTGGTGTGGCGCAGAACAACCTGAACAAGACCAACCCCATGGCAGGCCTGGTACTGGGTATCGCCTCGGCCGTGACCGAAGGCGCCGACACCCGCACCTGGCGCACCCTGCCGGACATGACCCAAGTCACGCGCCTGCGCCTCAAGCGTGGTGAACACCAGGTCAGCCTGCCCAACGCCCTGGGTGGCACGCTGGTAACGATCAAGGCCGACCAGCGCTACCAGGTGATCACCCTGCGCGTGGTCGGCAACCAAGTGTTCGCCGGTGGCCTCGCCGCCCATGTGCTGCCCGGCACGACAACCCAGGCCATCGCCCTCAAACAACCTTAAGGAGCACCCTATGCGTCACTTTATCCTCGGCGCACTGGCGCTGGTCCTGCTTGCCGGCTGCGCCACCCCGCCACCACCGGAACCTGGCAGCGCCGCGAGCAAGATCGTGGTGATGGGCAAGTTCAAGGGCATCGCGGTCGGCGCCATTCGTGTGGCCCGCGAGAACGGCTTCCTCACCACCAAGGTGCAATTGAGCAACATCACCAGCAGTAACCAGATGATGTATTACCGCTTCGCCTGGCTGGGCGCCGATGGTTTCCCGGTGGGCGATGAAGAGACCTGGAAAGTGCTGAACCTGTACGCCAACCAGGCGACCTTCCTGCCCGCCATTGCCAATGTGCCCCAGGCTGCGGACTTCCGCCTTGAAGTCAAAACCCCTTGAACCGTTCATTCATTTTGCTGCCGAGAGATTTCCCCATGCTTGCACGCTTCTCGATTCTCGCCGTGGTTGCCGTCCTGGCCAGCGGCTGCGCGAATACCTCCCCGGTACTGGGTGGTAAAAACATCAGCTACGGCGACACCAAGGCCGTGGAGCTGGTGACCAACGAGTTCGGCTCCACCGACCTGCAGATGATCGCCGAAAGCATGACCCGCTCCCTCGCCCAGTCCGGCATCCTGCAAGGCCGCCCGGTGGTGCAGGTGTATGACGTGAAGAACAAGACCAGCGAGTACATCGACACCCGTGAGATCACCACGTCGATCAAGACCCAGCTGATGAAGACCGGCACCGCACGCTTCGCCAGTGACAACACCGACATGCAAAGCCAGGTCGACCAGCTCAAGCTGCAGAACCAGAGCGGCTTGTACAAGAAGTCCAGCGTCAGCAAGACCGGCAACATGGTCGCGGCCAAGTACCGCCTGGAAGGCTCCATCAGTTCCATCGTCAAGCGCAGCTCGGACTACAAGGACGTGTTCTACAAGTTCAGCCTGCAACTGATCGACGTCGAGAGCGGCCTGGCCGAATGGATGGACGAAAAAGAAATCCGCAAGACCACGGAGCGCTAGGCAATGCGTGCATGGATTGGTTTGATCGGCCTGTTGTGCGCCTTTGGCGCCTCGGCTGCACCCAAGATCGCGGTGACCGACCTGGCCTACCAGGCGCAGGTCGAGGAGTACATCCACCAGGTTTCGGCCAGCAACAACTTCCAGGCAAGCAGCTACAACGCCAGCGGTGCATCGAACTACAGCGAGTACGAGAGCCGTAGCAGCTACATCGAACAAACCGAACTGCGCAAGTTCAGCGGTGATATCAAGGGGGAGATTCTCAAGTCCCGCCAGTTCCAGCTGGTGCAGGGCACGCCCTACACCGCCGATGCCAAGGGTGACGTCTATGACGTGATCAAGCGCATCAAGGCCGGTCACTTCAAGGGCGCGGACTATGTGCTGTTCGGTACGCTGTCAGACATCGACTTCACCCAGGACATCAACGCCCTGGACCACACCAACAGCTACTCGGCGGTGCTGGGCCTGACGCTGGTGGCGGATTTCAGCCTGATCAATACGCGCACCTACGAAATCACCTCGGCGTTTACCGCCATGGGCGAAGGCCAGGACACCAAGCTGGTGAACAGCCGCGACATACGCGTGAGCCTGAACCGGCCGCGGGTGGTGAAGGAAGTGTCGAAGGCGCTGGGTGAGGACGTCGCCAGGCAGTTGGCGGAACAGTTGGGCGGTGGGTATCAGGACCCGGGCCAGCCGGTGCCGCGCAACCACCTGCCACGGGATGAAGCGCCGAAGATCTTGCACTGAACGGTAATCCTCAAGGCAACACAAAACCAATGTGGGAGGGGGCTTGCCCCCGATAGCAGGGTGTCAGTCAGCCTAGCTGTAGCTGAGACACCGCCATCGGGGGCAAGCCCCCTCCCACACGTTCAAGTACCGAGGTTTACGCCGTTGCGCGATGCAAGCTGGCCAGGAAACCCGCAGCCCCCACGAACAACCCGGCAAACGTCCGGTTCACGCGCTTCTGCTGCTTGGGCGTGCGCAACAGGCGCAGCACTTTGGACGCCAACCCCGTATACCCCGCCATCACGATCATATCGACGCTGATCATCGTCGCACCGATGATCAGGTACTGCACCAGCAACGGCGCCTGGGGATTCACGAACTGCGGCAGCACCGCCAGCATGAACACCAGGGCCTTGGGGTTGCTGGCGTTGACCAGGAAACCACGGAACATCATCGCCATCGGCTTGCCGAGCGGGCGTATCGCCGCGTCATCGGCCATGTCCATGGGCAAGGCACGCCATTGCTTGACGGCCAGGTACACCAGGTACGCCACGCCAAACCACTTGATCGCATAGAACGCGGTCGACGACGCCGCCAGAATGGCACCCAAGCCGCCCGCTACCACGGCAATCTGCATGGCCAGGCCCAGTTGCAGGCCAATGGCGTTCCAGTAACCGCGCAGGAAGCCGTATTGCAGGCCACTGGACATCGAAGCGATGGCGCCGGCGCCAGGGGAAAGGGAGATGATCCAACTGGCCAGGAAAAAGGCCAGCCACGTGTCGAGTGCCATAGCACACCTCGGGGAAGAGTCAGCGATTGTCGGGCCTTAAGCTAACTCCGCCGAGCAGAGGCTGGCTATAGATTTTTACACGCGGTAAACGCTAGCGGTCGCCCGGGAACACATGGGTGCCGGGCCAACGCCGCACCGAGCGTTGGAAGAACAGGCTGTTAGGCACCTGTACGATGGCGCTGTCGGTGCCTGCGGCTTCCACTTCGATCAGTGTGGTGTAGAGCAAGTTGATTGCCACTACCCTGCCCTTCACGCCGGGCTTGTCGACGGTATCCACCAACTCGACGATGTCACCGAGGCGAAACGGTCCGACGGTAAAGATCAGGATCGCGCATAGCAGGTTGGACAACACCGACCACATGGCGAAGAACGCCACTGCCGCCACTGCGACAAACCCCGACAGCGCCGTCCACAGCACCGTAGCGGACACGCCCAGGCGCTCCAGCACAAAGATCAGCGCACTGCCCATGATCAACCAGCGCAGACCACCGCGCAGCGGCATCAGCAGTTGCGGCGGGAACGGGTAGCGCTCACCCAGGCGGGTCAGGCCTTTGGCGACGAATCGCTGGGCAACGTAACCGGCCAACAGGATCAGCAGGATTTGCACGCCGATCCACACAGGCTCGATCCATTGCGCCGGCAGCGGCAATTGCAACGCTTCCATCAGGACAGCGCCTCCAGCTCCGCTTGCAGGGTTTCCAGCAGTTCGAGGGCCTCCATCCAGGTTTCCTCCAATTGCCCTTCGCGCACCTTGAGCCTGGCCTGTTCGGCCAGCAGGTCGCGCAGCTCATCCTTGCGCGCAGCCTCGTACACGCCGCTGTCGCCCAGGCTGGTTTCGATCTTGGCCAGGCGCTCGTGGACCTTGCCCAACTCGGCCTCAAGCTTGTCGGCTTCGCGCTTGTGTGGCGCCAACTGCTGGCGCAGGGCGGCAGCGGCCTGGCGCTGGGCTTTCTTGTCGGTCTTGTCCGGGTTGACCGGGGTGTTGCTGACCGGCGCATTGCGCAGGCGGTAGTCCGTGAGCCAGCGTGCGTAGTCGTCCAGGTCACCGTCGAACTCTTCGACCTTGCCATCCGCTACCAGCAGGAAGTTGTCGGTGGTGCTCTTGAGCAAGTGGCGATCGTGAGACACCACCAATACTGCACCGCTGAACTCCTGCAAGGCCATGGTCAGCGCCAGGCGCATCTCCAGGTCGAGGTGGTTGGTCGGTTCGTCGAGCAGCAGCAGGTTCGGGCGGTCCCAGGCGATCAACGCCAGGGCCAGGCGGGCTTTTTCGCCGCCAGAGAAATTCAGCACCGGCTCATCGATGCGCGCGCCACGGAAGTCAAAGCCACCGAGGAAGTCGCGCAGGGTTTGCTCGCGCTCGGTCGGCGCCAGGCGTTGCAGGTGCAGCAGCGGGCTGGCCTTGGCGTCGAGGGAGTCCAACTGATGCTGGGCGAAGTAGCCCACCACCAGGTTCTCGCCACGGGTCAAACGACCGGCCAGGGGTTGCAGCTCGCCCGAGAGGTTCTTGATCAGCGTCGACTTGCCCGCGCCGTTCGGGCCGAGCAAACCGATGCGCGCACCCGGGGTGAGCTGCAGCTTGACCTTCTCCAGGATGGTTTTCTCTCCATACCCCAGGCGTGCATCCGAGAGGTCCAGCAACGGGCTGGAGATTTTCACTGATTCGCGGAACACAAAGTCGAACGGCGAATCGACGTGGGCCGCCGACAGTTCTTCCATGCGCTCCAGGGCCTTGATCCGGCTCTGGGCCTGGCGGGCCTTGGTGGCCTGGGCCTTGAACCGGGCGATGTAGCTTTCCATGTGCGCACGCTGCGCCTGCTGCTTCTCGAACGCCTGCTGCTGTTGGGCCAGGCGCTCGGCACGCGCCCGTTCGAACGCGGTGTAGCCGCCACGGTAGAGGGTGATCTTCTTCTGTTCGACGTGGGCGATGTTGTCGACCACGGCGTCGAGGAAGTCCCGGTCGTGGGAAATCAGCAGCAAAGTGCCCTGATAGCTCTTGAGGAAGTCCTCCAGCCACAGGATCGCATCGAGGTCCAAGTGGTTGGTCGGTTCGTCGAGCAGCAGCAGGTCCGAGGGGCACATCAGCGCCTGTGCCAGATTAAGGCGCATGCGCCAGCCACCGGAGAAATCGGCGACCGGACGATCCATCTGTTCGTTGGTGAAGCCAAGGCCGGCTAGCATCTTGCGGGCGCGGGCGTCGGCGGTGTAGCCGTCGGCGCTGTCGAGTTCCGCGTGCAGACGGGCCTGGGCGGCGCCGTCCTGGGCTTTCTCGGCCTCAGCCAGGTCGTGTTGCACCTGGCGCAGACGCAGGTCGCCATCGAGCACGTAGTCGATCGCGATGCGGTCCAGGGTGTCGATCTCCTGGCGCATATGGGCGATACGCCAGTCGGCCGGCAGCAAGCAGTCCCCGGAATCCGGGGTCAGCTCACCCAGCAACAGGGCGAACAACGTGGATTTGCCGGCGCCGTTGGCACCGATCAGGCCGGCTTTGTGACCGGCGTGCAGGGTCAGCTCGGCGTCTTCGAGAAGACGTTGCGGGCCACGCTGTAATGTTAGGCTTTGAAGTCGGATCATAATGGCGGCGGAGTCTACCAGCTTCGTTGGCCGCTGGCTTGGGTGTGAATATGAACGCTGACCTGTGGAGCTTTGCTCTCTCGACTTACGCCCGCCCGGGCGTCGAAGCCGCCTGCCTGCGCTTGCAGGAGCAAGGGGCGGACGTGTGCCTGTTGCTCTGCGGCGCGTGGCTGGAACAGCGGGGCGTGGCACTTGAGCCGGAGCGTATGCGCACCCTGCAACAGCTGGCCCGACCGTGGCAGGCGCAGGTGATCGAACCCTTGCGGCAGCTGCGTGTGCAATGGCGTGCCAAGGCGCAGCAGGATGAGCAACTGGCGACGCTGCGCGAACGGGTCAAAGCCCTGGAACTGGATGCCGAACGGCAATTGCTGACGCGCCTGGAAGCGTTGACGCAGGCATGGCCGAAAGTGGAGATGACTCAACCGCGGTGGCTGGAAGGACTGGCGGCTGAGGATGCCGCCAACCTTGACCATGACGCGCTGCAGCAGCTGCGCGTCATGATCACCGGCACTTAGGAAGCGCTGGTTGGGGTGGTGCTTGGCGCTACCGGTGCAGGGGTGCTGCTGGCCGATGCGGTCGGAGCGGTGGTCGCTGCCGGGGTAGCAGCAGGTGCTGCTGGCTTGGCCGGTGCTGGTTTCGCAGCAGCAGGCTTTGCGGCGGGCTTGGCGGCTGGTTTGGCGGCAGTGGTTTTAGCAGCTGGCTTCGCGGCCGGTTTTGCAGCAGCGGTTTTAGCAACTGGCTTCGCGGC
>NZ_FWZV01000007.1:110207-409906 GCF_900177315.1 Pseudomonas sp. LAMO17WK12:I1
GTTTTAGCAACTGGCTTCGCGGCTGGTTTTGCAGCAGCAGTTTTAGCAGCTGGCTTGGCGGCTGGTTTTGCAGCAGCGGTTTTAGCAACTGGCTTGGCGGCTGGTTTTGCAGCAGCGGTTTTAGCAACTGGCTTGGCGGCTGGTTTTACAGCAGCGGTTTTGGCTGCTGGCTTGGCCGGTGCTTTAGCAGGTGCACGAGCACCCAGCACTTTCGCTACAGCTTCCTTAACACGACCAACACCCTGGGCCAATTTCAGGCTTTCTTGGGCGTCTTTTTTCAGTTGGGAAATGTAGGTGCGGGTTTCAGCTTGACGATCCTTGAGAGCATCCAGCAGGTCTTCGAGTTCTTTTACCGCGTCTTTGGCTTTGGCTTGTGCCTTGGCCTTGCCGGCAGTGGCGGCGTCTTGCAGTTTGGTGCGGGATTTGTGCAGCTTTTCTTGCGCTTTACCGCGTTGTTTTTCCAGCTTGGCGAGCAGTTTTTCTGCATCGGCCAACGCTTGGGAACATGCGCTTTCCAGATGCTCGAGCAAGCTGCCCGACAATTGTTGGAGTAAATGCAACGGGGTATTTACAGGCTTCTGTTTGGCCGACATGGTTTACCTCCTGGCTGACGTGGGTGCGGCTCATACTAGCCCTCTGCTCTTACCGCCGCTAGGGCATGTTGACAGTATCGTTTGCGTTGCGTTGCAACGTGCGAAAATTCTTATCGATATAACGAAAACACGCGGCACTTTTTACGCACTTGCACTGGCATAATCCGTCGCACTTTCGGCAGGAGAATGCCCATGTCGCGTTACCTTTTCCTTGTGCTGGGCCTGGCGATTTCCGCGGCCAATGCGAGCGAGCAATCACCGTCAAAAACCACGCCCCAAGACCAGCACGACCTCGCCTACAGCCTGGGCGCCAGCCTCGGTGAGCGCCTGCGCCAGGAAGTCCCGGACCTGCAGATCCAGGCCTTGATCGACGGCCTCAAGCAAGCCTATCAAGGCAAGCCGCTGGCGTTGGATAACACGCGCATCGAACAGATTCTTGCCGAGCACGAAGCGCAGGCCGAAGCCGACGCCCAAGCGCCTAAAAGTGAAAAGGCGCTCGCCGCCGAGCAGCAGTTTTTAACCAAGGAAAAAGCCGTGAAAGGGGTGCGCGAGTTGGCCGATGGCATCCTGCTCACGGAACTGACACCCGGCACGGGTAACAAGCCTGGCGCGAATGATCAGGTCCAGGTGAACTACGTTGGACGATTGCCCGATGGCACGGTCTTCGATCAGAGCACACAACCCCAGTGGTTTCGCCTGGACAGTGTGATCAGCGGTTGGAGCAGCGCGTTGCAGCAGATGCCGGTCGGGGCCAAATGGCGCCTGGTGATCCCGTCGGCCCAAGCTTATGGAGGTGACGGTGCCGGCGAGCTGATCCCGCCGTATACGCCACTGGTATTCGAGATCGAATTACTCGGCACCCGTCATTGAGCCAATAAAAAACGGTGCGCCATGCGCACCGTTCTTATCTCGCCCGCAAGGGTCAGGCCTGGGGGACAGCTTCTTCCTTATGGGCGTTGTGGAGCACTTCGATCAGGCAATCTTCCAGTTCGAAACGCTCATGGAGCAGGCCACCCAACTCCTTGAATTTCTCAGCAACGCACTGGCCGGCATCACACAGGTCGGTGAACGCCAGCAGTTTCTCAGTGATGACATCGATACGCGGGTAAAGGGTCTCGGCCAGTTCCAGGCCACGCTTATCATCGAAGGCTTCCGCCTCTTTGGTCAGCTGCTCGTAGACACCGAAATGGCCAGCAGACACATAGTCCACCAACACTTCACAGAACTCCTGCAACGGCTTGCGATTCTCAGCCAGGGCCTCGGGCTTGGCGCCGAGAGCATCAAAGGCCCGAACCAGTTCGTGACGTGCCTTCAACCAGCTGTCGATCAGCTTGTGCACCCCACCCCAGCGTTCCTGAGCATTCTGACAACTTTCCAGCATGATGATCTCTCTTCCCTATAGGGGCGCTGCCGCCTGATGCCCGCGCAACACTTCAAGGATAAAACAGCAGCGGGACAAGGCCGCGTCTGACAAACGGTTTCAATAACGCGTGCGGGCCAGATTATGCCCCCATGACTATGGCTTCAAGGTACGCAGGAGAGAAAGTTCATACAAGTGTTTAATCACGTCCTACAAACTGCGGCCTCCGATCAGCGCCTCGCTGAGCGCAACGGACGGCTCAAGAACAGTCGGGAAAATTGCATGACACCGAGGATCAACATGCCCAGGAAGAACAACAGGCTCCACTCGGGAAGGCTCAGGTCAAATAGCGTCCAGCTTATTTCCATACAGTCGACCGTGCCTTCGACCGTCAATTGCAACGCCTGCCACAGCGACAGGTTCTCGAGCATGTGACTGAGACTGGGCCAGCAATCGGCGGCCTGATCCGCTGCGGCATTTTGCAGCAGCACCTGGCGTACGGCGGTGATGGCACCCAGCAACGAACAGACCATGCTCGTAAACCCGTACAAGTAAAAAGTGGAACGCCTGGGGTTGTGGATGGCGGCGACCAGATTGATCAGCGTGAAGGCAGCCAGAAAGGCCCGTTGCATCTGGCACAGGAAACAAGGACGTAACGAGGCACCGAACTCAAGATAGAAGGACGCACCCAACGTCAGCGCACCCGCCATGAACGCAAGGAAAAACAAGGAGCGTGAAGGGGCCAAAGACATGCTTTATCCGCATCGCGAGAGATAGGTCGTTACGTTAGAGGAAAGGCCTGACCCCTTTCAATACGCGCCAGAGCAGACGATTCCGTGAGAACGTAGGGACATCCCGTCAGAGAATGGAAGACTTGAAACGCATGAACGTAGGAGTTTGCTTCAAAGCCCCTCAGGGCCGGCATATGCGCAGCATTGAAGGGCTGGTTATCAGAAATATCTGAGCCAACCCTAGACTTCTTCCTGCATCAAACTCGGGCAGAAACTGGCAGCGGAGACGCCAGCAAGCGGTTATCCAATAAGCCCAGGCCTTCCTGGAACAGCTGGTTGCTGCGCTCGGTGTCGCCCAACTGCGCCAACAGCCGCGCCAGTTCGGCACAGGCCTCGGGATTACGTTGCACCTGCAGGCTGCTTTCCAGGTAATCACGCGCCTTGCCCCACAGGCTGTTTTGCAGGCACAGACGACCCAATGTCAACAACAGGCTGGCATCGCCCGGGTGGTCCTTTAGCCAGCCTTCGGCAAACTTCAATTGCCGGGCAGGGTCACTGCCGCGCAGCAGGCCGTAGAGACGAATCAGGTGGCTGTCGTAGCCGCGCTTGATGGCACCGCGCAACGCCTCCTCCGCCTTGGCATCGGCGCCCAATTGACGCAGTTGCTCGGCATAGGCCAGGACCAGTTGCGGCTCCTGGCGCTGGGCGGAAGTGAGCTGTTGCCAGGCCCGCTCAAGAGACTGCAGGCCGGCTTCGCCCTGCTCTTCGCGCTGGGCCGCCAGGCTCAGGTTCTCGCCCCAGGCACGCCGTTCCAATTCTGCCAATTCGCCGGCGGGCAGCACCTTGTCCTTGCGCAGCTCCGGCAACAGGCGGATCACCGCCGACCAGTCGCCACGCTGCTGGTGCAGACGCTGTAATTGGCGCAGCACCTGCCCGTTGTGGGGATGACGCTCGTGCATGGCCTGCAAGGTGGTAAGGGCGCCATCAGTGTCGCCACGGTCCAATTGCAACTGCGCATGGCTCAAGGCAACCGCCAGCTCGGCCTGGGGCTGACGCTCCAGGGCGCGCTCGAGCAAACCGTCCGACTCTTCATAACGGCCCTGCTCATTCGCCGCCCGGGCCGCGCCCAGGTAGTACAGCAATGGCTGGCGCTCGGCTTCGGCGGCACGGTGCAGGTGACGTTCGGCACTGGCCCAACGGCCTTCGGCGAGGTCCATCTGGCCCTGTTCGATGGCGATCTGCACGCGGCGGCTGCGGTTACGTCGCGACCACGGGTTGACCACGCCACCCGAGGTGGTGACCAGGCTCAGCAATACGCGGATCAAGTAGATGGCCAGGCCGAAGACAAACACCGCCACCACGGTAGCCCATAGGCTCGACTCGTAGTGCAGCACATGAGGATAGGTAATCAACACATAGCCGGTGTGTTTCGAAATGCCCACGGCCAGTGCCAGGGCGATTGCAATCGCCAGCACCAGGATCACATAGAAACGCTTCATCGGCTCTACTCCTGCTTCGCCGACGTGGCCGCCGGCGTGGCAGCCGCCTTGGCTTCGTCGGCAGACAGATGACGACGCTCGAGGTACGCCTGTACCGCAGCCAGGCTCGCCGCCAGGTCCGGTGTCACCACCGAGACCGCCTTGGGCTCAAGCTCGGCGATACGCGCCAGCATCGCCTTGCTCTGCGGGTTGTCCTGGTTGAAGTTGTCCTGCAACACGCTGCGTGCCTCACCCAGGGAGCGGCTGTACACCGCCGATTCACCATTGAGCGCCGCCCATTGCGCTTGCTCCAGAGCCAGGCTGAGGGCCAGGCGTACCTGGTTCAGGCCTTGACCGGCGAGCAGTGGACGAATGTTGTCGTCTGGGTTGAAGTCGATGCGAAAGTACCGGGAAATCTGCTCCCACCACTGGCTCCAGCGGCTGTCCGTATCGGTGCTTGGACGCCCCTGGGATGCGGGCTCGGTCAGTTGGTACTCAGGGGCGATGGCCGCCAGTTGCACGACCTGATCACGCAAGGCCGCCAATTGCAGATACAGCCCGGTGCGATCCGGCTGCTCAGTACTGCGCAACGCGGCAAGGCTCTTGGCCAACTGCTCGCGTGCGGCGTAGGAGCCTGGATCGCTTTGCTCGCGAAGAATCTCGTCGGCGCCCTGGACCAGGGCCTGGGCGCTGTTGATGTCCTGCAAGGCAGACAAGCGCAAACTCGCCAGGCGAATCAGGTGCTCGGCCTCAGCCAGGCGCCAATCCTTGCGGCTGGCACCCAGCACGGTTTCCAGGCGCTGGCTCAAGCGCTGCTGGTCACCCTGCAACTGGGCCACCAGCCGACGGCGCTCCTCAAGCTCATCCGCACCCGGCAGTTGCGCCAGGCGTGCAGCCAGTTGTTGCTGGCTTTGCTTGAGGGCCTGGGATTGGTCATCCAGGGTCTGCACTTGACCCAGTTGGTGCTGGCTGCTGGCTTGCAGGGCACGAACCTGCCAGAGACCCCAACCGCCGGCGGCAACACCCGCAGCGCCAAGCAGCAGGGCGACAACTGCCAGGCCATTGCCGCGGCGCGGCGCGGTGACCGGTGACTCAACCGGCGCATCAAGTGCGGGTTGGGTTTCATCTTTAGGCAAGGCTGTTTCGCTCACGTATCCGTCCTTTGCGTATCAGAGAGTGGGAACGGCATGACTCCGTAACGCCACTAACAAAGCCGCGGCACTCGCGCCGCGACAATCCACAACTTTTTCTGCGCCAGCGGCCCGCGCCATCTCGGCGACTCGCGGGCTGGGCACGAACAACGGCAGCTGCGCCACCTGTGGCCAATCGGATCCGGCCAGGGCCTGCAGGTGCAAAAAACCCTGCCCACTGCTGACCACCAGGCCGTTCAAGCGTTCCAACTGGATGCACCGGGTCAGTACACCGGTGTCGTAGGCCGGAAGGAAACGACGATACAACTCCAGGTAGTCGACACTAGCACCTTGCTCGCGCAAACGCTCAGCCAGCAGCTCCCGCCCCCCCTCGCCGCGCAGGATCAACACCCGCGCACCGGGCCGTGCGATAGCCTCGCGCAACGCAGGCAATTGAAGCAAGGCCTCGCTGTCGTCGCCGGTTTGGGGATAGTGAACGGGAAGGCCATGATCAACCAGGACCTGCGCGGTGGCCGCACCGACGCTGAACCACGGCAGTTGCGGCCAGGCTTGATCCAACTGCTGCACGGCAAGCCGCGCGGCCGGCTTGCTCACCACGATCACCGCACAGTAGCGGCCAAGATCATCGAAGACGGCCTGTTGTTCGGGGGTAACGGGTAACGGCTCGATGTCCAGCAAAGGCAAGCTGCTGCTGAAGATACCGGTTTCGGACAACGCCGCCGCCAGGGCCGCCGATTCCTCGGCAGGCCGTGTCAGCAGCACGCGCCAGTCGGTCACTGCGGGCCGGCCTCGCCGTAGACCTTTTGCAGGATAGCGCCTGCGCCCTTTTCCAGCAGCTCTTCAGCCACCTGGACACCCAGGGCGATGGCGTCACGTTGCGGGCCACGGACTTCGGCAGTCAGCAGAGTGCCCCCATCCGGATCCCCAACCAGGCCACGCAGCCACAGGTTTTCACCTTCGAGCACGGCGTAGCAGGCGATCGGCACCTGGCAGCCACCGTTGAGGTGCTTGTTCAGGGCGCGTTCGGCCGTGACACGCACTTCGGTCTCATGGTGATCCAGGGGTTTGAGCAGCGCGTGGATTTCACTATCGGCGGTACGGCATTCAATGCCCACGGCGCCTTGCCCGCCAGCAGGCAGGCTGTCTTCGACGCTGATGGCCGAGGTGATGCGGTTTTCGAAGCCCAAACGGATCAGGCCGGCCGCGGCGAGGATGATCGCGTCATACTCACCGGCATCCAGCTTGGCCAGGCGGGTGTTGACGTTGCCGCGCAGGAAACGAATCTGCAGGTCCGGACGACGGGTCAACAGCTGTGCCTGGCGACGCAGGCTGGAGGTGCCGACAATGCTGCCCAGAGGCAAGTCATCCAAAGACGCGAAGGTATTGGAAACGAAGGCGTCACGCGGGTCTTCACGTTCACAGATGCAAAACAGGCCCAGGCCTTCGGGGAAATCCATGGGCACGTCTTTCATGGAGTGCACAGCGATGTCGGCTTCGTTTTCCAGCAGCGCGGTTTCCAGTTCCTTGACGAACAGGCCCTTGCCACCGATCTTCGACAGCGGCGAGTCGAGCAGCTTGTCGCCGCGACTGACCATGGGCACCAGGGTCACCTTGAGGCCGGGATGGGCCTGCTCAAGGCGTGCTTTGACGTATTCGGCCTGCCACAAGGCCAGGGCGCTTTTACGGGTGGCGATGCGGATTTCGCGAGAGGACATGGATCAATCCGTACTGAATAGATACGGCAGATAATAACAGCTCAGGCAAATACGCTTTGATTTGAATCAGCAAGTGCGGGGCCTCCCTGGCCACGTCGCACCGGGATAATGAATGCAGGCTTGCCAAAACCCTCGGGCTAAAGCTGCTGCATCATCTTGCGCACGCCAGCGACATGGCGTCGGCTGACGATCAACGCATCCCCATTAAGCCCTTTGAGGAATAACTGAAAGTGCCCGAGGGGCGTGCGCTGCAGGCGCTCGATTCGCTCACGGGCCACCAGCGCGTTCCGGTGGATTCGCACGAAGCGGTCACCGAATTCATCCTCAAGGGCCTTGAGCGGCTCATCGAGCAACACTTCGCCAGCCTCATGCCGCAGGGTCACGTACTTGTGATCGGCAATGAAGTAGACCACCTGGTCCAAGGGGATCAACTCGATGCCTTTGCGTGTGCGGGCGCTGATATGGCTGCGCGGCCCGTTGCCGCTCTGGGCGGCCGGCTGGGTCAGGGCAGCGAGTTGGGCGCGGTTGGGACGTTCGGCTTTCTTCAAGGCCCTGAGCAAGGCCTCGGCAGTCACTGGCTTGACTACGAAGCTGACACCACTGGCTTCCAGTGCCTGCGCGGCAAACTCTTCTTGAGCGGCGCACAGCACCACGGCGGGTGGCGATTCGCGCTCACTCAGGCGAGCAGCAACTTGCAGGCCATCGAGGCCCGGCATGCGGATATCGAGCAACACCACGTCCGGCTTGAGGCTGTCGATCAACGTCAACGCCTCCTCGCCGCTGGTGGCACTCGGCTCAAGGACTGTATAACCCTCGAGTTCACTGACCAAACGGCTCAGTCGCTCGCGGGCTTGGGGTTCGTCATCAACGATCAGGACATTCATATAGCGCTGGATTCCTGCGTGAGTCTCGCACAAGGATAGCGTAGACAGGTGCGGTGACTTGCGTCACAGCGATCCACGCTAAGACTAGCGCGAGCGGCAAAAAGTGCCCTGACAGCGGCACCCATATTTACCCGGACCTGTTCAATAGCGCCCAAGACCTGCTGCCTTCGGGCATCGTCGTAGGGTTTGCTGATACACAATCCGAATACCCCCCTTTTAAATGGATAGTCAGGCTCTGACCGCATTACCCGACTTTGGTGCATTCACACACTATCAGTCCAACTGTAGACGCTCGCCGAGACGATATTGCTCAATCGTCAAATATCGTATCAATAAGCAGCTGCCTCCAGTCTCGTCCCGGACGCGGTCGGCGGCAAGGCACTTAGCCATCCTTTGCACAAATAAAAATGCCGACGACCCGCAGCACCGCCTCCAAGGGCAACCCTGTTATTATCGCCGCCACACTTTCATGCCTCTTAATAAGCAGACCACGAGCGAACCCATGAGCACCGACAAGACCAACCAGTCCTGGGGCGGCCGCTTCAGTGAACCCGTCGACGCCTTCGTCGCCCGTTTCACCGCCTCCGTCACCTTTGACCAGCGCCTGTACCGCCACGACATCATGGGCTCCATTGCCCACGCGACGATGCTGGCCAAGGTCGGCGTGCTGACCGACGCCGAGCGCGACAGCATCATCGATGGCCTGACCACCATCCGCGGTGAGATCGAAGCCGGTACGTTCGACTGGCGTGTCGACCTGGAAGACGTGCACATGAACATCGAGGCCCGTCTCACCGACCGTATCGGTGTGACCGGCAAGAAACTGCACACCGGTCGTAGCCGTAACGACCAGGTAGCCACCGACATCCGCCTGTGGCTGCGCGATGAAATCGACCTGATCCTGGCCGAAATCACCCGCTTGCAGAAAGGCTTGCTGGAGCAGGCCGAGCATGAGGCGGACACCATCATGCCTGGCTTCACCCACCTGCAAACCGCACAACCCGTCACCTTCGGCCACCACCTGCTGGCCTGGTTCGAGATGCTCAGCCGCGACTACGAGCGCCTGGTGGATTGCCGCAAGCGCGCCAACCGCATGCCGCTCGGCAGCGCAGCCCTGGCCGGCACCACCTACCCGATCGACCGCGAGTACACCGCACAACTGCTGGGTTTCGACGCCGTCGGCGGCAATTCCCTGGACGGCGTGTCCGACCGCGACTTCGCCATCGAATTCTGCGCCGCCGCCAGCATCGCGATGATGCACCTGTCGCGTTTCTCCGAAGAGCTGGTGCTGTGGACCAGTGCGCAATTCCAGTTCATCGACCTGCCGGACCGTTTCTGCACCGGCAGCTCGATCATGCCGCAAAAGAAAAACCCCGACGTGCCCGAACTGGTGCGTGGCAAGAGCGGCCGTGTATTCGGCGCACTGATGGGCCTGCTGACCCTGATGAAAGGCCAGCCTTTGGCCTACAACAAGGACAACCAGGAAGACAAGGAACCGTTGTTCGACGCCGCCGACACCCTGCGTGACTCGCTGCGCGCGTTTGCCGACATGATCCCGGCGATCAAGCCCAAGCACGCGATCATGCGTGAAGCGGCCCTGCGCGGTTTCTCCACGGCGACTGACCTGGCGGACTACCTGGTGCGCCGTGGCCTGCCGTTCCGCGACTGTCACGAGATCGTTGGCCATGCGGTGAAATACGGCGTCGACACCGGCAAGGACCTGGCGGAAATGAGCCTGGAAGAGCTGCGCCAGTTCAGTGACCAGATCGAACAGGACGTGTTTGCCGTACTGACCCTGGAAGGTTCGGTGAATGCCCGTAACCACGTGGGCGGTACCGCGCCGGCGCAGGTGAAGGCTGCGGTCGCTCGCGGCCAGGCCCTGCTCGCCAGCCGCTGAAAAATGTGGGAGGGGGCAACCCCCTCCCACATTTGTTCATTTTTTGGCCGCAACCATCGCCATGAACGCCGGCATCGCGGCCTCCCTGTCCGCCGCCACCTTCTGCGCATTAGGCATGGCATGCAGTCGCTCCAGCAACGCTCTGGCCGCCGGCAATTCAGCCAACAGGTCCAGGCCAAACAGCTTCTCGCCCACCGCACAGGCGAGGTTCACGCTGTACATGAAATACAGATCCGCAATCGTAAAGCCCTCCCCCGCCACATAAGGCGCGAACCTGCCGTGACGGCCTAAAGAGCCGATCCCCAGCAGCAACTCAGCCCTGGATTTCGCCTTGATCGCCTCCGGCACCGGCATACCGAAAAACGCCTCGGCAAAACACGCACGGGCGGGTAATTCGATATACAGCTCGATTTCCCTGCACAACGCCAGCACCTGGGCACGCTGGAACGGGTCGGCCGGCAACAGCGACGGGCCTTCCTGGGAGTGCTCGATGTATTCGAGGATCACACTGGTTTCGTTGATAAACCCCTGCTTCACGCCCAGCACCGGCACCTTGCCACGCGGGCTGACCGCCAGGGCCTCAGGGGTTTGCCCGGCATAAAAGGGCACCTCCTCAAAAGCCAGGCCTTTCTCCAGCAGTGCCAGTTTCACCATGTTGTAGTAGTTGCTGACCGAGAATCCGTAAAGCTTGAGCATCGCAAAGCCTCCAGGCCGTGTGCGGGGTTGGCTGCAGGAGTTATAGATCCCCGGGGCCAGCCTGACCAGCAGCATCACCTGCCTGAATGGGGGTAGACTGGCGCCCTTTCCTTGAGGAGCCTGCCATGAGCGAGCCGACCGATATCGACAGCGACGAAGAAGCGTTCACCGAAAACACCTTGATCGAAGCGATCGAAAACCAGATCGAAAGCGACAACCCGCCTGCCGCCAAGGCCACGTTCAATAAACTGACCCTGGTGGGCTATGAACGTGAAGAGATCCT
Source organism: Pseudomonas sp. LAMO17WK12:I1 (assembly GCF_900177315.1). Taxonomy (NCBI): domain Bacteria; kingdom Pseudomonadati; phylum Pseudomonadota; class Gammaproteobacteria; order Pseudomonadales; family Pseudomonadaceae; genus Pseudomonas; species Pseudomonas sp. LAMO17WK12:I1. The sequence continues at coordinate 120,996 of NZ_FWZV01000007.1, forward strand.
GAATCTCATGGCTCACGTGTTGGCTTTCGAGATCGACGCGATGCTGGATGAGGACCGCGCCTTCAATACCGAATGGTATGAAACAGCGCTGCGGGCACTGCCTGAGCTGCCGCCCGAAAAGGAATAATCCCGGCACACCGCAACACGCTGGACAGTTCGGCAAAGTGCGTTCACCTTATGGCCTGCTAGCCTCTAATAAATTTTAGAAAGTCTGGAGTCCTTATGTCGTATACCCCTGAGTTGGTTGCCGAACTGGAAATCCTTGTACTCTTCCCCTTGGACAGCACCAAGGAAGGTCTGAAAGTCCATCAGACCGCCGCTCCCTCTGCCATCGCCGCTGCCAAGCGTCTCCATGCGAAAGGGCTTATCGACCAACCGGACGGAGGCTACCTGACCAGCCTTGGCCGGGACGCCGCAGAGCAGGCCCAAACCCTGCTGACCATTCTGAGCACCGCCAACACCAAAGAAGCTGCCTGATACCGTATCCCGCCCATGGAGTCCGCCTCTCGCGGATTCCGAGGGCGCTGCTGTGGAATGGCCCGATTTTTGACGCCAAAAACCATTTCCCTCTAAACCTCCTACGCGACTGGCTGTAAACTCCTACATGGCCGCCCGCGTCGGGCCCTGCGAGCCACCGAGTTCGACATGACCCGCACCCATGAAATCCGCCCTGACCTGGACGAAGGCATCGACCGCAAGGTGCTGGCCCAATTGCGTGCGCGCTTCATGGCCCTGAATGAAGGTCGCATGGCTCGTGCCGTCGAAGGGCTGACGCCGCGCCAGCAAAGCGTGCTGACCCTGCTGCCGCTGTTTTTTCACGTCAATCATCCGCTGTTGCCGGGTTATGTATCGGGCAGTACGCCAGCCGGGCTGTCGAATTTCGAGCCCGACGCCCAGGCACTCACGGAAGCCCAGCGTCTGACCCGCTCGTTCTCTTACAAGCCGCGTCCGGTCAATCAACCCAAACCGATCCACGGCCTGTTCCTGATGGGCAGCCTCGGCACCCTCGCCCAGGCCGACCAGAGTGACATGGATGTGTGGGTGTGCCATGCACCCGACCTGGGCGAAAACGAGCTCGCGGAGCTGCGTAAAAAATGCCAACTGCTGGAAGCCTGGGCCCTGGGCATGGGCGCAGAAGCGCACTTCTTCCTGATTGAGCCGACGCGCTTTGTACTCGGCGAGCGCGACACCCAACTCAGCTCCGACGACTGCGGCACGACCCAGCATTACCTGTTGCTGGACGAGTTTTACCGCACAGCCATCTGGCTGGCCGGGCGTACGCCGATCTGGTGGCTGGTGCCGGTGTATGAAGAGGCCCGCTATGCGGAATTCACCCACACGCTGATCTCCAAGCGTTTTATCCGCGCCGATGAAACCCTCGACCTGGGCCACCTGGCGCGCATCCCTCCCGGTGAATTCATCGGTGCCGGGCTGTGGCAACTGTTCAAGGGCATCGAGTCGCCCTACAAGTCGGTGCTCAAGCTGCTATTGACCGAGGTCTACGCCAGCGAGCACCCGAACGTGCACTGTCTGAGCCTGCGCTTCAAGCGCGCGGTGTTCGCCAACCAGATGGACCTGGATGAGCTGGATCCGTACATCGTGGTGTACCGCCGTATCGAGGAATACCTCAAGGCCCGCAACGAACCGGAGCGCCTGGAGCTGGTGCGTCGCGCCCTGTACCTGAAGGTCAATCGCAAGCTCAGCGCCGGTCAGCGCAGCACCAGTTGGCAGCGGCTGTTGCTGGAGCGCCTGGCCCACGAGTGGGGCTGGGACCAACGCCAACTGGCGCTGCTGGACAGCCGCAGCCAGTGGAAAGTGCGTCAGGTGGCCTCCGAGCGCCGTGCCCTGGTCAGCGAGCTGAACTACAGCTATCGCTTCCTGACCCAGTTCGCCCGGACCGAACAGACGGTCAGCCTGATCAACAAGCGCGACCTCAATGTGCTGGGACGGCGCCTGTATGCCGCCTTTGAACGCAAGGCCGGCAAGGTTGAATTCATCAACCCCGGCATCGCCCCGGACCTGGCCGAAGACACCCTGACCCTGGTGCAATCGCCCAACCGCAAGGAGCCCGGCCAGCACCACTGGGGCCTGTACAACGGTAACCTCACGGCCCTGGAATGGGAGCACTTCGCGCCGATCAAGCGCAGTCGCGACCTGTTGGAGATGCTCACCTGGTGCCACCGCAACGGCGTCATCGACAGCAGCACGCGCCTGGCGCTGCACCCCGGCACCAGCGACATGACCGAATTCGAGCTGTTCAACCTGCTGGGCAGCCTGCAGCAGGCTATCGCCCTGCCCCTGGCCAGCGTTGATGAAGCGCGCCTGCTGCGCTCGGCGGTACCCGAGGAAGTGTTGCTGCTGATCAACGTCGGCGTCGACCCGCTCAAGCATCATCGCGACCTGAATATCCTGATGACCACCGAACGCACCGACTCCCTGAGCTATGCCGGTGTGCGCGACAACCTCGTACTGACCCTGGACCAGGTCACGCTCAACAGCTGGAACGAGGTGATGGTCAGCCGCTACGACGGCCCCCATGCGCTGCTCGACTGCCTGCGCGACTACCTCAACCAATTGCCGTCGGATCATCTGCCTCGGCTGCGGGTGCGCTGCTTCTGTCACAACCGCGCGCAGTTCATTGCCCAGCGAGTGGAAGAAATCTTCGACACCGCACAGAACCTGCTGCTGGGTCAGGGCAATCACCGCTACTTGCTCCAGGTACAGCAGCACTATCACGTGATGGAGTTGATGCCCGGCCAAGCCATCCACGTATCACTGGCGACCCAGGATGCGCTGGTCGCCTACCTCAGCGAAGAATTGGCCAGCTACAGCCCGCTGCACCTGGATGCCATGGCCCTGGAAGACCACGACCTGGCGCTGTTGCTGCCCATGGGCATGGCCGATTGCGTGCAGGTGTTCTACCGGGTCAACGAAGGCTTCGCCGAGCTGTATGTGCTGGATGAATTCAACGCGCTCTGGCAGCAACGCTTGCCGTTTCATGATGAACAGAGCCTGTTGGCGCCGCTGCAGCGCTTTTTGCAGTCGATCATCTACCGCCGGGAAGCGCTATCGCCCCTGGACACGCAACAACCGTTGGGTGAGGTGCAAATCTTGTACTACCAACTGCTGCCGTCGGGCACCACGCGCGCGCGCGGTGTCGAGCCGCGGCCGGCCCCACAGAACCCCGCGAACAAACCGTTTTATGACGTGCAGGCGATTATCGGCAAGGCGGCACCGGGCAAGGTGGGCATTACCCTGTATTGCAATCAGCGGGAGTTTTCCGAGCTGGAGTTTGGCGACCAACTGTTTGCGGTGGTCGCCCAGGAAATCGTCGGGCAACGCCGGGAAACCGAGCGCTACCGCTGCTACATCACCGACCTCGACCTGTCGGGGCTGCTCGGTGATGTGCAAAGCCCAAGCAATTTGTACCTGCGCTACAAGGCCGAGCTGGAGCTCGCGCTGAATGAGGCGCTGAGCCAGGTCTAGAGAGGGAAGGCGCCGCCATCCTCGGGCTGACCATCAACACTGAGCAGCTCAAGCTTGAGGGTCTTGCCGCCCGGTGCCGGCCAATCGATGTGCTGGCCTACCTGCAGGCCAAGCAAGGCACTGCCCACCGGGGCCAGGACCGAAATCTTGCCTTCATCGGCATTCGCATCTTTCGGGTAGACCAGGGTCAGGTGGTAGTCCTTGCCGCTGCCTTGCTCACGGCAATGCACGCTGGAGTTCATGGTCACGACCGTTGCAGGCACTTCATCGTGGCCAACCACTTCTTCGGCGCGGTCGAGTTCGGCTTGCAGTGCAATAACGCCCGGCTGCGTCTCGTCCATACGGTCGATCAATTGCTCAAGACGCTGCACATCAAGACGGGTGAGGATGATGGAAGGTGCGGTCATGATTCAGGCAGACTCCTTTTTTCTGCACAAAAAAGCAAAACCCCGCCAGGAAAAGGCGGGGTTCTCACGGGCCTCGATGAGTTGAGGCGTATCCGGACACTACCACAGCACCGTAAATAAACAAGACGGGCTCAAGGCGCGGCCTTGCGTTGCTCGGCCTGGGCCACGATCACTCGGCGCCGCTGATCATCGGCGGAGCGCCATTCGCGGATGTCTTCCACATGGCGGAAGCAGCCGAGGCAGACTTTTTGCTCGTCCAGGCGACACAAACTGATACAAGGTGACGGCACCGCCGGGCTGACATTACTGAACAGCGGCTTGGGCGGGCGTACGGGCGCAGGCTGGGTCACGGTCAGATCTCGTCGAAATCCAGCTCGGCGCCGGTATATTCGTGGACCAGGCGCGCGAGCATCTCGCCCAGCAACTCTTCACTCTTGTCGCACTGCCATTTGCCGCTTTCTTCGTCGTAGTCGAAGTGGACGCCACCGGAGCGCGCCGCCAGCCACAGCTGCCGCAGCGGTTCCTGACGGCTGAAGATCAGTTGCTGGCCGCTCTCGAACTTGACGGTCAACACCCCGGCCGAGTTTTCCAGATCCACGTCCAGGCCGCTGTCGTCGAAAATATCTTCCAGCGCCTGCTGGGTCGCATCCACCAGGTCGTGAAAACGGGCTTCGGTCAAACTCATTGTGGCAACCTCAAAAGTGTCTGGTTTTGCTCAAGCGCCGCACGATACGGGCGAGCCCCGCCGATTGCAAAGGATACCGATTTCAACGCGATTGACGGCGTGAAATATCCTCAACCAGCGTAGTCCGCTTCCCTGCCATCTCGGCAAACCCCCGCCGGACGGGTATTTCAGCGCATAGGCAAGCTGGCGGGTGGTCGGTATACTCGGGCGCAATTAATGCATATTCAAGGATTTCGCCATGAAGCGCCTGATCTCTTCCCTTGCTGCGCTCGTCGCGGTCGCTTGCCTCGTTAGTGCCTGTGGTCAAAAAGGCCCGCTGTACCTGCCCGATGACAGCAAAGACCCGAATGAACAGGCGCAATCGTCGCAAAAGCCCTCCAAAGCGCATAAGCACGACACCTACGAATAAGGGAGCTCCATGGACGCTTTTAACTACCGGGACGGCGAGCTGTTCGCGGAAGGCGTGGCGTTGTCCGCGATTGCCCAGCGCTTTGGGACCCCGACCTACGTGTACTCCCGTGCGCATATCGAAGCCCAATACCGCTCGTTCACCGACCCTCTCGATGGCGTACCGAACCTGGTGTGCTACGCAGTCAAGGCCAACTCCAACCTGGGTGTACTGAATGTCCTGGCGCGCCTGGGCGCCGGTTTCGATATCGTCTCCCGTGGCGAGCTGGAACGGGTCCTGGCCGCCGGCGGCCAGGCTGACAAGATCGTGTTCTCCGGCGTCGGCAAGAGCCGCGAAGACATGCGCCGAGCCCTGGAAGTCGGCGTACATTGCTTCAACGTAGAGTCCACCGACGAGCTGGAACGCCTGCAAGTCGTCGCGGCCGAGATGGGCGTTCGTGCGCCGATCTCACTGCGCGTCAACCCGGACGTCGATGCCGGCACCCACCCATACATTTCCACCGGTCTCAAAGAGAACAAGTTCGGCATCGCCATTGCCGACGCCGAAGACGTGTACATCCGCGCCGCCCAGCTGCCGAACCTGGAAGTGCTGGGTGTCGACTGCCATATCGGCTCGCAACTGACCACACTGCCGCCGTTCCTGGATGCCCTCGACCGCCTTCTGGCATTGATCGACCGCCTGGGCGAATGCGGCATCTACCTGCACCACATCGACCTCGGTGGTGGCGTGGGCGTGCGTTATCGCGATGAAGAGCCACCGGCGATCGCCGACTATATCCAGGCCGTGCGCGAGCGCATCGAAGGCCGCGACCTGACGCTGATGTTCGAGCCGGGCCGTTATATCGTCGCCAATGCCGGCGTGCTGCTGACCCAGGTCGAGTACCTCAAGCACACCGAGCACAAGGATTTCGCCATCGTCGACGCGGCGATGAACGACCTGATCCGCCCGGCGCTGTACCAGGCCTGGATGAATGTCACCGCCGTGACGCCTCGCAACAGCGAAGCACGCGCCTATGACATCGTCGGCCCGATCTGCGAGACCGGCGACTTCCTGGCCAAGGATCGTCAACTGGCCCTGGAAGAAGGCGACCTGCTGGCCGTGCATTCGGCCGGTGCCTACGGGTTTGTCATGAGTTCCAACTACAACACCCGCGGACGTACCGCCGAGGTGCTGGTGGACGGTGATCAAGCGTTTGAAGTGCGTCGCCGCGAGACGGTAGCCGAGTTGTATGCTGGCGAAAGCCTGCTGCCGGAGTAAGCCATGCTGCTGCGTTTTACCAAGATGCACGGGCTGGGCAATGATTTCATGGTCCTCGACCTGGTCAGCCAGCACGCACACATCCTACCCAAGCACGCTAAACAGTGGGGCGACCGGCATACCGGGATCGGCTTCGACCAATTGCTGATCGTCGAGGCGCCAAGCAACCCGGAGGTGGATTTCCGTTATCGGATCTTCAACTCCGACGGCTCCGAAGTGGAACAGTGCGGCAACGGTGCGCGCTGCTTTGCACGCTTTGTGCTGGACAAGCGCCTGACCGCCAAGCGGCAGATTCGCGTCGAGACCAAGAGCGGCGTGATCGAGCTGGATATCCGCAGCGACGGCCAGATCAGCGTCAACATGGGCGCGCCACGCCTGGTGCCGGCGGATATCCCGTTCCAGGCGACCGAGCAGGCCGCCAGCTACCCGCTGGACGTTGACGGCCAGACCGTCGACATCGCTGCCGTGTCCATGGGCAACCCCCATGCGGTGCTACGGGTCAACGACATCAACAATGCCCCCGTGCATGAACTGGGGCCGAAGATCGAACACCACCCGCGTTTTCCGGCGCGGGTCAATGTGGGCTTTTTGCAGGTGATCGACCGTTCCCGTGCGCAATTGCGCGTGTGGGAGCGCGGTGCCGGCGAAACCCAGGCCTGCGGTACCGGTGCTTGCGCCGCTGCCGTGGCCGCGATCAGCCAGGGGTGGATGGATTCGCCCCTGTTGATCGACCTGCCCGGTGGACGCCTGTCCATCGAGTGGGCAGGCCCTGGCCACCCGGTGATGATGACCGGGCCGGCCTCGCGCGTATACGAAGGACAGGTCCGTCTATGAGTGAGCCAAGCCAATGACCGATAAGCCTCAAGTACCCGCACAAGCAACAACCCCGAGCGAAAGTCTGGAGGCCGCTGCCGTCGCGGCGTACCTTGAGGCTAATCCGGACTTCTTCGTCGAACACGAAGAACTGCTCCCGGCCCTGCGCATCCCCCACCAGCGCGGCGACACCGTGTCGTTGGTGGAGCGACAGATGAAGATCCTGCGCGAGCGCAATATCGAAATGCGCCACAAGCTCTCGCACCTGATGGACGTCGCCCGCGACAACGACCGTCTGTTCGAGAAAACCCGCCGCCTGATTCTTACCCTGATGGACGCCACCAGCCTGGAAGAAACGGTCATCGCCGTGGAAGACAGCCTGCGCCAGGACTTCCAGGTGCCGTTTGTCAGCCTGATCCTGTTCAGCGACAACCCGATGCCGGTGGGTCGCTGGGTCAGCGGCGGCGACGCGCAAACCGCGATCGGCGGCCTGCTTTCCGAAGGCAAGACCATCAGCGGCACCCTGCGCGAGCACGAGCTGGACTTCCTGTTCGGCGCCGAACAGCGCAAGCAGATCGGCTCTACCGCCGTCGTCGCCCTCAGCCATCAAGGCCTGCACGGCGTACTGGCCATCGCCAGCCGCGATCCCGCGCACTACAAGAGCTCGGTGGGCACTTTGTTCCTCACCTATATCGCCGAAGTACTGGGCCGCGTCCTACCGCGCCACACCACCGCCCTGCGCGCGGTGCGCTAGCCATGGAACGGCAACTGGACGCTTACTGCGCTCACCTGCGTAACGAGCGCCAGGTGTCACCCCATACCCTGGAGGCTTACCGACGGGACTTGAACAAGGTCCTGGCGTATTGCGAAAAGCAGCAGGTCACCAGCTGGAAGGCCTTGGATATCCAGGGCCTGCGCAGCCTGATCGCACGGCTGCACCAGGCGGGCCAGTCCTCGCGCAGCCTGTCGCGACTGCTGTCGGCGGTGCGTGGCCTGTATCACTACCTCAATCGCGAAGGCCTCTGCGACCACGACCCGGCCAACGGCCTGGCCCCGCCGAAAGGCGAGCGACGCCTGCCCAAGACCCTGGACACCGACCGTGCCCTGCAATTGCTCGATGGCGCCGTGGAGGACGATTTCCTCGCCCATCGCGACCAGGCGATCCTCGAACTGTTCTACTCTTCAGGCCTGCGCCTATCGGAGCTGACAGGCCTGAACCTCGATCAACTGGACCTGGCCGACGGCCTGGTGCAAGTGCTCGGCAAAGGCAGCAAGACTCGGGTGCTGCCGGTGGGCAGGAAAGCCCGCGAAGCCCTGCAACTCTGGCTGCCGCTGCGCGCCCTGGCCAACCCGGTGGACGACGCAGTGTTTATCAGCCAGCAAGGGCGGCGCCTGGGGCCACGCGCCATCCAGATACGGGTCAAGGCTGCCGGCGAGCGCGAGCTGGGGCAGAACCTGCATCCACATATGCTGCGGCACTCATTTGCCAGCCATATGCTGGAATCGTCCCAGGACCTGCGCGCCGTGCAGGAACTGCTTGGCCATTCCGACATCAAGACCACGCAGATCTATACCCATCTGGACTTCCAGCACCTGGCAACGGTCTACGACAGCGCCCATCCACGGGCCAAACGCATCAAGGACGGCGACTCATGAACATCAAGCTGATCACCTTCGACCTGGACGACACGCTCTGGGACAACGTACCCGTCATCATCAGCGCCGAAGCGTCGATGCGCGAATGGCTGGCCACCCATGCCGCCAAGGTGGGCGACCTGCCCCTGGAGCATTTCGCCAGCCTGCGCCAACAAGTGCTGCAACGGCATCCCGAACTCAAACACCGCATCAGTATCCTGCGCCATCGGGTGTTGATACATGCGTTTGAAGAGGCCGGTTATCCACAGCCCGAGGCCACGGAAATGGCCGATGTGTGTTTTGAAGCGTTCATTCACGCCCGCCATCAGCTCACGCCTTTCCCTGAGGCCGAGCCGATGCTGCAAGCGCTGCGCCAGCACTTTCTGCTGGGTGTGATCACCAATGGCAATGCCGATGTGCAGCGTGTTGGCCTGGCGGACTACTTTCACTTTGCGCTACGCGCTGAAGACATTGGCATCGCCAAGCCGGATGCCCGGCTGTTCCACGAAGCGCTGCAGCGCGGCGGAGTAGATGCCAGTGCGGCAGTGCATGTTGGCGACCACCCCGGGGACGACATTGCCGGGGCGCAGCAGGCGGGGCTGCGGGCGGTGTGGTTCAACCCGTCGGGCAAGGTGTGGGAAGGGGATAAACTCCCGGATGCACAGATTCGCAGCCTGACGGAGTTGCCGGCGTTACTTCGCAGCTGGCAGTAACACGGGTGAGAAAAATGTGGGAGGGGGCTTGCTCCCGATAGCGGTGTATCAGTCTCCAGATATATTGACTGACCTACTGTAATCGGGAGCAAGCCCCCTCCCACACTTGATTGGGGGTCACTTGTAGCCGGTTATTACAGGCATGAAAAAACCCGCAGCGACGGCGGGCTTTTTCTTACAAGCAGGTGGCTGACCTTAGATAGGTCGGCTGCCGTACTTGTTATCCGGCTTCTTGGGCGGGTCTGCAACCACATTGGGCTCGACTTCGACCACTTTGCCGCCTTTGGCAAGAAACTCTTCCATCGCACGGGCCAGGGCATCGCGCTCTTTGTTCTTGGCCTCAACGCTCGGCAATTCGTCTACCGAAACAGCAGCCTTGGCTTTGCCCTTGGCCGCTGGAACAGGAGCGTCATCACCACCGTCGTCCTCAGCAACGTCTTCCGCCGCCGCTTCAAGACCTTCTTCGGTGTCGTCTTCGTCACCTACTTCGAGTTCGTCGTTTTCCAGATCATCGTCGCTCATGTTCTACCTCATGACTTGCGAAAAGCAGATTAGTTATAGCCCAGCTTCGCCCTCTGTCGAGGTTGCCGGAAAAAAATCAACATCCACCGGATAACCAGTGGCTTATGCCCCATCACCGTGCAGGGTGGCGAGGACTTTACGAGCACCGCCATGATCACGGTGCTCGCCCAGATAAACACCTTGCCAGGTCCCCATCGCCAAGCGGCCGGCCTTGACCGGCAAACTCAGCTGGCAGCCCAGGAGACTGGCCTTGAAGTGCGCCGGCAGATCATCCGGACCTTCGTCGTTGTGTTCGAACCCGGCGCAGCCTTGCGGCACCAGCGAGTTGAAGAAACGCTCGAAGTCACGACGAACCGCCGGATCGGCATTCTCGTTGACCGTCAACGAGGCCGAGGTGTGCTGCAGCCACAGGTGCAACAGGCCCACGCGGCAGGCCTTCAGCTCAGGCAAGCCGGCAAGCAACTCGTCAGTCACCAGGTGAAAGCCCCGGGGCTTGGCCCGCAGGGTAATCAGGGTCTGTTGCCACATACAGTTCTCCGCCCATCGGCGCGCATTCTAGCGCGCTCTGGGAAAAAACAAAGTGCCGAATACGCCTACGTGCCTGTAAGACATTCGCACGCTGGAAAGTGCATGACAAACTCTGCGCAAAAACCGGCACAGCTTGTTATGACTGACAAACGCCAGGCAAAAAAATGCCCGGCAAGCCGGGCATCTTTTTTTCGCGTACTTACAGGTTGTAGCCGCGTTCGTTGTGTTGCGCCAGGTCGAGGCCGACAGCCTCTTCCTCTTCGGTAACCCGCAGGCCCATGACCGCGTCCAGCACCTTGAGGATGATGAAGGTGACGATGGCGGTATAGATCACGGTGAAGCCGACACCTTTGCACTGGATCCAGACTTGAGCTGCGATGTCAGTCACGGTGCCGAAGCCGCCCAATGCAGGGGCTGCAAACACACCGGTGAGGATCGCACCGACGATACCGCCGATACCGTGCACGCCGAATGCGTCCAGAGAGTCGTCGTAGCCCAGCTTGCGCTTGAGGCTGGTGGCGCAGAAGAAGCAGATCACACCGGCCACCAGGCCGATCACCAGGGCGCCCATCGGACCAACAGTGCCGGCGGCCGGTGTAACGGCGACCAGGCCAGCCACTACACCCGAGGCGATGCCCAGTGCGCTTGGCTTACCGTGAGTGATCCACTCGGCGAACATCCAGCCCAGGGCTGCAGCAGCGGTAGCAATCTGAGTCACCAGCATCGCCATGCCGGCGGTGCCGTTGGCCGCAGCCGCAGAGCCGGCGTTGAAGCCGAACCAGCCGACCCACAGCATGGCCGCACCCACCAGGGTGTAACCCAGGTTGTGAGGCGCCATTGGAGTGGTCGGGAAGCCTTTACGCTTGCCGAGCACGATGCACGCCACCAGGCCAGCGACACCGGCATTGATGTGCACCACGGTGCCGCCGGCGAAGTCCAGCACGCCCCAGTCCCACAGCAGGCCACCGTTGCCGCTCCACACCATGTGGGCGATTGGCGCATAGACCAGAGTGAACCAGATAGCCATGAAGATCAGCATGGCGGAGAACTTCATGCGTTCGGCGAACGCACCGACGATCAGCGCCGGGGTGATGATGGCGAAGGTCATCTGGAAGGTGATGAACACGGCTTCCGGGAACAGCGCAGCCGGCCCGGTGATGCTGGCCGGGGTCACACCCGCCAGGAACGCCTTGCCCATGCCGCCGAAGAAGGAGTTGAAGTTGACCACACCCTGTTCCATACCGGTGGTATCGAACGCGATGCTATAGCCGTAGACAACCCACAGGATGCTGATCAGGCCGGTGATGGCGAAGCACTGCATCATCACCGACAGAATATTTTTGGAGCGCACCATGCCGCCGTAGAACAGCGCCAGGCCTGGAATGGTCATGAACAGCACCAGCGCGGTGGATGTGAGCATCCAGGCGGTGTCACCGGAGTTGAGGACTGGAGCAGCCACTTCGTCTGCCGCCATGGCCAGGCTTGGCATTACGATGGACAACAGGGCTCCGAGCCCTGCGAATTTACGCAGAGTCATATTGTTTTCTCCTGGGGCGTTGGGGGTTTGGCGGCTTAGATTGCGTCGGTATCGGTTTCGCCGGTACGGATGCGAATAGCCTGTTCCAGATTGACCACGAAGATCTTGCCATCACCGATCTTGCCGGTGTTGGCGGCCTTGGTTATCGCCTCGATAACCCGGTCAAGATCCTTGTCGTCAATGGCGACATCAATCTTCACCTTCGGCAGGAAATCGACTACATATTCCGCGCCGCGATACAGCTCGGTGTGACCCTTCTGCCGACCGAAGCCCTTGACCTCAGTAACGGTAATGCCCTGCACGCCGATCTCGGACAACGACTCGCGTACATCGTCCAACTTGAACGGCTTGATGATGGCAGTGACTAGCTTCATGAAAACTCTCTCCCGAATTGGTGGACTTGCCCCAGGAAAACAAACCCGTCTCAAGTCTAAGCGCAGTGCCTGGCTTTGTAACGCATCGTCGCAAGGGCAGTTGCCATTGCGACGCCAGCGAACCACTGGTGACGAAACCTGTACCCCTGATCCGTCGGCGCACTGCATTCGTCACAGCGACTGCATCAGTGCATGGGTCATAATCGTCTAAGCAGAAACCTTGCCAGCTCCGTAAAAATCACTGAAATCAGTCCTTTGCTCACCTAGGCCCACCAACGGGGCCATCCGGCGCCTGCAATGCGCACGAAAACGGTGCATCACCGCCCGGCCTGATGCGCGAAAAGCGTGCGACCCAGGCCGTGAAAAAGACTATAGACGCTGCGTGATACACTGCCCGCCAACAGTTTTCCGGAATATTTCCCATGCTCGCGCCCAAAGACCTCCTCGACGCCCTGAGCGGCCACGCCTCTCGCCTGTTCAGCGGCGACACCCCGCTGCCCCGCAATGAAATCGAAAGCCAGTTCAAGGCCTTGCTGCAAAGCGGTTTCAGCAAGCTCGACCTGGTGAGCCGGGAAGAGTTTGATAGCCAGATGGTAGTTCTCGCCCGCACCCGTGCGCGGCTGGAGAGCCTGGAAGCGAAAGTGGCAGAGCTGGAAGCGCGGTTGACCCCTCCTGCCGAATAAATGCGCTCAGTGTGGGAGGGGGCTTGCTCCCGATGGCGGTGTATCAGCCGGTATCAATGCTGACTGACCCCCCGCTATCGGGAGCAAGCCCCTCCCACATTCGCTCTACCTTTTGCTCTGGATACGTTCTGTAAAACCTCCCCGCCTCGCTCTTCCCTACCTCGTCTACCCTTGAAAAACCGCAGGAAGCGGCCTCCCCTTTCAAGGAACGAGCATGTCCCTCGCCATCGTCCACAGCCGCGCCCAGATCGGCGTCGAAGCCCCTGCCGTCACCGTTGAAGTGCATATGGCCAATGGTCTGCCGTCCCTGACGCTGGTGGGCCTGCCCGAAACCGCGGTCAAGGAAAGCAAGGACCGGGTGCGCAGTGCCATTCTCAACTCTGCGCTGCAATACCCCGCTCGCCGGATCACCCTCAATCTCGCGCCCGCCGACCTGCCCAAGGACGGCGGGCGTTTTGACCTGGCGATTGCCCTGGGGATCCTGGCGGCCAGTGTGCAGGTGCCGGCGTTGACGCTCGATGACGTGGAATGCCTGGGGGAGTTGGCGCTGTCCGGCGAGGTGCGGGCGGTAAAAGGCGTGTTGCCGGCCGCGCTGGCGGCGCGCAAGGCCGGGCGCACCGTGATAGTGCCGCGGGCGAATGCCGAAGAGGCGTGCCTGGCGTCGGGGTTGAAGGTGATTGCGGTGGACCACCTGCTGCAAGTGGTGGCGCACCTGAATGGACATGTGCCGATCGAGCCTTACACGTCCGATGGCCTGCTGTACTTGAACAAGCCCTATCCGGACCTGAGTGAAGTCCAGGGCCAGCTCGCGGCCAAGCGAGCGTTGCTGATCGCGGCAGCGGGGGCGCATAACCTTTTGTTCAGTGGGCCGCCCGGCACCGGCAAGACCCTGCTCGCCAGCCGCCTGCCAGGTTTATTGCCGCCGTTGAGCGAACAGGAGGCGCTGGAGGTTGCCGCGATTCAATCGGTTGTAAGTCTGGCGCCGCTGAGCCATTGGCCCCATCGACCGTTTCGCCAACCGCATCACTCGGCATCCGGCCCGGCACTGGTGGGCGGCGGCTCGAAACCACAGCCGGGAGAAATCACCCTGGCTCATCATGGGGTGCTGTTCCTGGATGAGCTGCCGGAATTTGATCGCAAGGTGTTGGAAGTGCTGCGTGAACCGCTGGAGTCGGGGCATATCGTGATTTCCCGCGCTCGCGACCGAGTGAGTTTCCCGGCGCGCTTCCAACTGGTCGCGGCGATGAACCCCTGCCCTTGCGGTTATATGGGCGAACCCAGCGGGCGCTGTCGTTGTACGCCGGAACAGATTCAGCGGTATCGCAACAAGCTCTCGGGGCCGCTGCTGGACCGGATTGACTTGCACCTGACCGTGGCGAGGGAAACGACGGCACTGAACCCGATCCAACAGGCGGGCGAGGATACCGCCCACGCCTCAGCGCGGGTCGCCCAGGCTCGCGAGCATCAGCAAAAGCGCCAGGGCTGTGCGAATGCCTTTCTTGATCTGCCGGGGCTGCGCGAGCACTGCAAGCTCGCGAAGGTGGATGAAAGCTGGCTGGAAACGGCCTGTGAACGACTGACCCTATCGCTGCGCGCGGCCCATCGACTGCTCAAGGTGGCACGCACGCTGGCGGATCTGGACCAGGTAGAGACCATCACCCGCGACCACCTGAAAGAGGCCCTGCAATACCGCCCGGCGGCGATCACTTAAGCTTGGCGCAAAGCCAAATGTGGGAGCGACAGGCCTCCTACATTGTGTACAGCAGTGGCTCAGCGAAAGCGATCCACCTCATGGCGCAGGCTCGCCGCCAACGTCTCCAGTTCCTTGGCGGTAATCGCCAGGTTGGACACCACTTCGCGTTGCTCACTGTTGGCCAGCGCGATGCTCTGCAGGTTGCTGCTGAGCAGGGTCGCGGTGCTGCTCTGCTCCTGGGTGGCCGTGGTGATGGCCGCGAACTGCTGACCGGCCGAGCGGCTTTGCTCGTCGATACGCGCCAGGGCCGAGGCCACGTCGGCGTTGCGCGACAGGCCTTCCTGCATCAGCGCGTTGCCTTGCTCCATGGTGCTGATGGCGTTGCCGGTTTCCTTCTGGATGCTCTGGATCATGCCGGAAATTTCATCGGTGGCCTCACGGGTACGCGACGCCAGGTTACGTACTTCGTCGGCCACCACGGCAAACCCACGGCCCTGCTCCCCTGCACGGGCGGCTTCAATGGCGGCGTTGAGCGCCAGCAAGTTGGTCTGTTCGGCAATCGAGGTGATCACGCCGACGATCCCGCCGATTTCCTGGGAGCGCTGGCCGAGGGTGTTGATCACCGTGGCCGTGCTGTTCAGGGCGGTGGCAATGTGTTCCAGGGACGACGACGCTTCCTGCATCGAGGTGCGGCCAATGCGGGTCTGCTGGGCGTTTTCCTGGGCCAGGCGTTCGGTATTGCCCATGTTGTCGGCGATATTCAACGACGTCGCGCTGAACTCCTCTACCGCGCCGGCCATGCTGGTGATCTCGCCGGACTGCTGCTCCATGCCCTCATAGGCACCGCCGGACAAACCGGACAAGGCCTGGGCGCGGCTGTTGACCTCTTCGGCTGCGTTACGGATATGGGAGACCATGGTCGACAGCGCTTCGCCCATCTGGTTAAAGCTGCGTGCCAGTTGGCCGATTTCATCATGGCTGGACACGCTCAAGCGTGCGCTCAGATCGCCCGCACCCAGGGCCTCGGCTTGACTCACCAGGTCACTCAGGGGCTGCAACTTGCTGCGCAGCAGCCAGACCGTGGCGCCTACTGCCAGCAACATCGCCAACACACTGCCGATCACCAGGCGGATCCCCACGGCCCAGGTTACCGCGCGGATTTCAGCTTTCGGCATGCTCGCGACCACGGCCCACGGGCCGCCTTCGAACGGTACCGAAACGCTATAGAAGTCTTCGTTCTTGTCGCTCCAGAAGCGGCCTTTGCCGGGGGTCTTGGCCAGGTCCAGCATCACCGGCACCGATTGATCCAACGCCTGCACGCCGGCGGGTGCCACCAGCCAGTGCTTTTGCTCATCCAGCAGTGCAAGGGAGCCGGTCTGGCCAATTCGGAAGCGCTTGAGGTTTTCGAATTGGGCATTCTGCGCATCGGTGTAGTCAAAACCGATGAACAGCACGGCGATAACCTTACCGCCGCTGTCACGCACCGGGCTGTACTGGGTCATGTAGGAACGATCGAACAACACCGCCCTGCCGATGTAGGTCTGCCCACCCACAACGCGCTGGTAGGCCGGGCCCTGACGGTCGAGGACGGTGCCGATGGCGCGGTTGCCATCCTGCTTGGTCAGGGACGTGCTGATACGGATGAAGTCGTCGCCACTGCGCACAAATACGGTGGCCACGCCGCCAGACATTTGCTTGAACTCGTCCACCTCATCAAAGTTGTTGTTCAACACCTCGTTGCCCAGGTACAGGCTGGGCGTCTGAACACCGGCCACGCTCACGGGTTGGTCCACATGCACGCTCAACCCGGCACCGAAACGTTTTTCAAACAGCCCGCTCAAACGCTGGGTGCTCTCGCGCAAGGTGCCGTGGAAGGTATTGAGTTGGTCGGCGAGCAGGCGCGCCTCGCTGGCCAGGTGCTCCTCGCGGGTGTCGAGGTTGGCGGAGTCAAGGGAACGCAAGGCAAACACCGTACTGCCGCTGATAACGACAGCCAGAATCACGGCTAACGCGAGGCCTAACTGGGAGGCAATCCGGGCGCGAGGTTGAGACATGACAGCTCCTGGCCGAGGCCAGGATCATCCTGATCTCATAGCGCTGCTCGGCAAATTATCTGATGGGAAACGTTGGTGCACGATAGTTCCAACACACCTACTTCGGCTGGCCGCAGCAATACTTGAGCGCTTCACAGGGGTATCACGCAAACGGTTGCGAACCAACGCCGCCAAGCATTCAGTCGAGGCGTTCGACCGCAGGCAACACCATCGCCTGCACCTCGCCTTGCAGAAATTCCGCCAGCCGTCGCAAGCGCTCGCCGCCAGGGCGGGTTTTTGGCCAGACCAGGTAGTAATTTTCCCCACTGGCCACCGCCGTCGGCCACGGCAGGCTCAATCGTCCTTGGGCGACGTCCTCGGCCACCATCAGCAAATCGCCCATGGACACGCCATAGCCCCGCGCAGCGGCGATCATGCCCAGCTCCAGGGTGTCGAACACCTGCCCGCCCTTGAGCGACACCTGGGACGACAGCTGCATGCGCGCCAGCCAATTGCGCCAGTCGCGCCGGTCGGGCGTGGGGTGCAGCAATTCGGCGGTGGCCAGGCGCGCGGCGTCCCAAGGCCCATCCTCCAGCAGGTTCGGCGCACCGACAGGAATCAACAGCTCCGGAAACAGGTAACTGGCCTCCCAATCCACTGGAAAACGCCCATCGCTCAGCAGCACCGCACAGTCGAAAGGCTCCTGATTGAAGTCCACCTCGTCCACGCTCATCCAGGCGCTGGTCAGTTGCACCTCATTGCCCGGCTGCAGCGCCCGGAAGCGGCTGAGTCGCGCCAGCAGCCAGCGCATGGTCAATGTGGAGGGGGCCTTCATGCGCAGGATGTCATCTTCGGCATTCAAGGTATGGCAGGCGCGCTCCAGCGCCGCGAACCCTTCGCGCACACCGGGCAACAATAGACGCGCCGCTTCAGTGAGCTGCAAGGTGCGGCCATTGCGCTGGAACAGCCGGCAGGCGAAATGCTCTTCAAGCGTGCGGATATGTCGGCTCACCGCACTTTGGGTGATCGACAACTCCTCGGCCGCGCGGGTGAAAGAACTGTGTCGGGAGGCCGCTTCAAACGCGCGCAAGGCATAAAGAGGAGGAAGACGACGAGACATGAGGAAAGCTCCGACAGCGCAATACTGAAACCCTACCAGAATCAATCAAGCATGAGTTTTAATCATGCAAACGATCGCATTTATCCCTTTGTGCAATGGGCTGAGAGCGCCGAGAATCAACCCTTCCCCAACCCTCTGACTTTTTGAGCGTGATGATCATGCAGCATCCGGCACGTACCGAACTCTGGGCCATTCTGCGGCTGTCAGGGCCGTTGATTGCCTCACAGTTGGCGCACATGCTGATGGTGTTGACCGACACCCTGATGATGGCGCGCCTGAGCCCCGAAGCCCTGGCCGGTGGCGGCCTGGGTGCCGCAAGCTATTCGTTCGTCGCGATTTTCTGCATCGGCGTGATTGCCGCCGTGGGCACCTTGGTTGCGATCCGCCACGGCGCGGGCGATATCGAAGGCGCCACCCGCCTGACCCAGGCCGGGCTGTGGCTGGCCTGGCTGATGGCCCTGGCGGCGGCCCTGCTGCTGTGGAACCTCAAGCCGGTGCTGCTGATGTTCGGCCAGACCGAAACCAACGTGCACTCGGCCGGGCAATTTCTGACCATGCTGCCGTTTGCCCTGCCCGGCTACCTGAGCTTCATGGCCCTGCGCGGTTTTACCAGCGCCATCGGCAAAGCCACTCCGGTGATGGTGATCAGCGTCGGTGGCACGGTGGTCAACTACCTGCTCAACCACGCGCTGATCGAAGGCATGTTCGGCTTGCCCAAGCTCGGCTTGATGGGCATCGGCCTGGTCACGGCGATTGTCGCCAACAGCATGGCGCTGGCGTTGATGTGGTACATCCGCAGCAACCGGGCCTACGCCGCCTACCCGCTGAGTACCGGGCTGCTGCGCCTCAACACCCAATATCTGCGCGAGTTGTGGCGCCTGGGCCTGCCGATCGGCGGCACCTATGCGGTGGAGGTCGGGCTGTTTGCCTTTGCAGCCCTGTGCATGGGCACCATGGGCAGCACGCAGTTGGCAGCGCACCAGATCGCCCTGCAAATCGTATCGGTGGCCTTTATGGTGCCGGCGGGGATGTCCTACGCGGTGACCATGCGCATCGGCCAGCATTATGGCGCCGGGCAGTTGCTGCAGGCACGCATGGCCGGGCGTGTCGGCATAGGCTTTGGCGCGGCGATAATGCTGGGATTCGCGGCGGTGCTGTGGCTGTTTTCCGAGCCGCTCATAGGACTGCTGATCGACCACGACAACCCGGCGTTCCACGACGTGATCGTCCTGGCCGTGAGCCTGCTGGCCGTCGCCGCGTGGTTCGAGCTGTTCGACGGCGTGCAGACCATCGCCATGGGTTGCATTCGCGGGCTCAAGGACGCCAAGACCACGTTCCTGATCGGTGCGGGCTGCTACTGGTTGATTGGCGCACCCTCGGCCTGGCTGATGGCCTTCACGTTGGGCTGGGGGCCAACCGGCGTGTGGTGGGGCCTGGCACTGGGACTGGCCTGCGCCGCGATAAGCCTGACCTGGGCGTTTGAAGCGAAGATGAAGCGGATGATTCGCCGGGAAGGCCCGGCGCCCGAAGCCGACATCGGCTTTCAGGCGGTACAGGCCGACTAGAGCCCCTCGCTCACTCGGGTGTGCTTGCCGTCGCCGAAGGTCAGGTATTCCACCAGCTCCGGCAACGGCAGCGGCTTGCTGATCAGGTAACCCTGGGCCTGGTCGCAGCCGAACAGCCGCAACAGCGCCAGTTGCTCGGGGGTTTCCACACCTTCGGCCACCACTTCCAGATTGAGGTTGTGCGCCAGATTGATCATGGCGTGCACCAGCTTGCGGTTTTCCTCACGCTCTTCCATGCCGCCGACAAAGCTCTTATCGATTTTCAACAACGCAATCGGCAGGCTGTTGAGGTGCACGAACGAAGAAAAACCGGTGCCGAAGTCATCCAGGGAAAACCGCACACCCAGGCGACCAAGGGCGTCCATGGTCTGCTTGACCAGGTCACTGCGGCGCATCACCGCGGTTTCGGTCAGTTCGAACTCCAACCATTGCGCTTCCACGCCGCGCTCGCTGATCAGCCGGCTCAGTGTAGAAAGCAACTGGCTGTCCTGGAACTGGCGAAACGACAGGTTGACCGCCATGTGCAGCGGCGGCAGGCCGCGTTCACGCAGGTCTTGCATGTCACGCAGGGCTCGGGAAATCACCCAGTAACCCAACGGTACAATCAGGCCGCTCTGTTCGGCCAGGGGCACGAATTCACTCGGCGGCAACAGGCCGCGCTCGCCGTGGCGCCAGCGCACCAGGGCTTCCAGGCCGACGATATGCCCGTCGTCGAGGTCGAGGCGCGGCTGGTAGTGCAGCTCCAGCTCATCACGGCGCAAGGCACGGCGCAGCTCGCTTTCCAGGTCGGCCAGGCTGCGCGCGTTGCGGTTGATACGTTCGTTGAAGATATGAAAGGTACAGCCCTGGGTGCTCTTGGCTTGCTGCATGGCGATATGGGCATGCCACATCAGCGGGTCGGCGCCGGCACGGGCGCGGGCATGGGCCACGCCCAGGCTGCAGCCGATCAGCAGGCTTTCGCCATCCACCCAATACGGCTCGGCCATGGCTTCGGTGATGCGCTCGGCCATCCACTCCGCACGCTGGGGCGCGCGGCGCGTATCGATCAGCAGGGCGAATTCGTCGCTGCCCAGGCGCGCCAGTTGATCGCCGGCTTCCAGCTGGCTCTTGAGCCGCGAGACCACTTGCAGGATCAGGCGGTCGCCGGCCTGGTGGCCGAGGGCATCGTTGGCATGGCGGAAATTATCGAGGTCCAGGTGACCGAGGGCCAGGCCGCGACCTTCGTTCTCGGCCAACCGTGCGGCCAGCAGGGTCTGGAAGCCCTGGCGGTTGGCGATGCCGGTGAGCGGGTCCTGCTCGGCCAGGCGTTGCAGGGTGTTTTCCAGCACCCCCCGCTCCCGCACATGGCGCAGGCAACGACGCAACGTGTCGGCGTCCAGCGCATTGCGGATCAGCCAGTCACTGACGCCCAGTGGCGAAACCAACGGCTCCTGTTCCAACAACAACACGCACGGCAAGCTGCAACGGCCAGGGCCGGGTTGCAGGCTGGGCATGGTCAACAGCACTGCGCTGTCGTCGTCATCGAACAGACGACTCACCGAGTCCCAGTTTGGCGCGCTGATCAGCACAGCCCCATCGCCCATCGGCGCCAGGCACTCGCGCAACAACGCTGCCCACTCAGGCGTATCGGCCAGCAGCAGCAAACGCAAGGGTTCGACAGGCGTAGACAAGCTAGCTCCCTAGACTCTGCAAAAATTCGTTGGCGGCGGGCATTATGACGTGCGGCCTGATAATCACCAATGATAGGGGTTATCAAATACGCAGGCTGTAAGCAATTGTCTAAAAACCCCGACATCCTGCGGCAAAGTAGCAAAACCGGCAAATTTAGATCGAGTGGTACGTCACACCGTCGATCCAGGGCAGCAGAATCTTGCCAGCCTGTTAAAATGCCCGCCCTTTTGAACAACGACTCCCTGAATTCCGTATGTCCCGACTCAATCCCCGGCAGCAAGAAGCCGTGAACTACGTCGGCGGCCCTCTATTGGTGCTCGCCGGTGCAGGTTCCGGCAAGACCAGCGTGATCACCCGCAAGATCGCGCACCTGATCCAGAACTGTGGCATCCGCGCCCAGTACATCGTCGCCATGACTTTTACCAACAAGGCCGCGCGGGAAATGAAGGAGCGTGTCGGCACCCTGCTCAAGGGTGGCGAAGGCCGTGGCCTCACGGTATGTACCTTCCACAACCTGGGCCTGAACATCATCCGCAAGGAGCATGTGCGGCTGGGCTACAAGCCGGGCTTCTCGATCTTCGACGAGACCGACGTCAAGGCCCTGATGACCGACATCATGCAGAAGGAATACGCGGGCGACGACGGCGTCGACGAGATCAAGAACATGATCGGCGCCTGGAAAAACGACCTGATCCTGCCGCCAGAAGCCCTGGAAAACGCGCGCAACCCCAAGGAACAGACCGCTGCCATTGTCTACACCCACTACCAGCGCACGCTCAAGGCGTTCAACGCGGTGGACTTCGACGACCTGATCCTGCTGCCGGTAAAGCTGTTCCAGGAACACGCCGACATCCTCGAAAAGTGGCAGAACAAGGTGCGTTACCTGCTGGTGGACGAATACCAGGACACCAACGCCAGCCAATACCTGCTGGTGAAGTTGCTGATCGGTACGCGCAACCAGTTCACCGTGGTGGGCGACGACGACCAGTCGATCTACGCCTGGCGCGGCGCCCGCCCGGAAAACCTGATGCTGCTCAAGGACGACTACCCGTCCCTGAAAGTGGTGATGCTGGAGCAGAACTACCGCTCCACCAGCCGCATCCTGCGTTGCGCCAACGTGCTGATCTCAAACAACCCCCACGAGTTTGAAAAACAACTGTGGAGTGAGATGGGCCACGGCGATGAGATCCGCGTGATCCGCTGCCGCAACGAAGACGCCGAAGCCGAGCGCGTGGCGGTGGAAATCCTCAGCCTGCACCTGCGCACCGACCGCCCCTACAGCGACTTCGCGATCCTGTATCGCGGCAACTACCAGGCCAAGCTGATCGAGCTGAAATTGCAGCACCACCAGGTCCCGTATCGGCTGTCAGGTGGCAACAGCTTTTTCGGACGCCAGGAAGTGAAGGACCTGATGGCCTACTTCCGCCTGATCGTGAACCCGGACGACGACAACGCCTTCCTGCGCGTGATCAACGTGCCGCGCCGCGAGATTGGTTCCACCACCCTGGAAAAGCTCGGCAACTACGCCACCGAACGCAAGATCTCGATGTACGCCGCCACCGACGAAATCGGCCTGGGCGAACACCTGGATACGCGTTTCACCGATCGCCTGTCACGCTTCAAGCGCTTCATGGACAAGGTACGTGAACAGTGCGCCGGCGAAGACCCGATCAGCGCCCTGCGCAGCATGGTCATGGACATCGACTATGAAAACTGGCTGCGCACCAACAGTTCCAGCGACAAGGCCGCGGATTACCGCATGGGTAACGTCTGGTTCCTGATCGAAGCGTTGAAGAACACCCTGGAAAAAGACGAAGACGGCGAAATGACCGTCGAAGACGCCATCGGCAAGCTGGTGCTGCGCGACATGCTCGAGCGCCAGCAGGAAGAGGAAGACGGCGCCGAAGGTGTACAGATGATGACCTTGCATGCGTCCAAGGGCCTGGAATTTCCCTACGTGTTCATCATGGGCATGGAAGAGGAAATCCTCCCGCACCGCTCCAGCATCGAGGCCGACACCATTGAGGAAGAACGGCGCCTGGCCTACGTGGGCATTACCCGCGCACGTCAGACACTGGCCTTCACCTTTGCCGCCAAGCGCAAGCAATACGGCGAAATCATCGATTGTGCCCCCAGCCGTTTCCTGGACGAGCTGCCGCCGGATGACCTGGCCTGGGAAGGCAATGACGACACCCCGACCGAGGTGAAGGCCGTTCGCGGCAACACCGCCCTGGCGGATATACGCGCGATGTTAAAGCGCTAGAATCGACTACTTTTTAATCTACTTTCGGCGCACAACCCGCCATTAGAGGAAGCTTTCCGTGGAAGCACTGCACAAGAAAATTCGCGAAGAAGGCATCGTGCTTTCCGATCAGGTACTCAAGGTCGACGCCTTTCTGAATCACCAGATCGACCCGGCCCTGATGAAACTGATCGGCGACGAATTCGCCGCGCTGTTCAAGGATTCGGGCATCACCAAGATCGTCACCATTGAAGCGTCGGGCATCGCACCGGCGATCATGACGGGCCTGAACCTGGGCGTGCCGGTAATTTTCGCCCGCAAGCAGCAGTCCCTGACCCTGACCGAAAACCTGCTGTCGGCGACGGTGTATTCCTTCACCAAGAAAGTCGAAAGCACCGTGGCGATCTCGCCGCGCCACCTGACCAGCAGCGACCGCGTACTGGTGATCGATGACTTCCTGGCCAACGGCAAGGCATCCCAGGCGCTGATTTCGATCATCAAGCAGGCCGGTGCGACCGTTGCCGGCTTGGGGATTGTGATCGAGAAGTCGTTCCAGGGTGGCCGTGCGGAGTTGGATGCGCAGGGCTATCGGGTTGAGTCGCTGGCGCGGGTGAAGTCGCTTGAAGGTGGCGTCGTCACCTTCATCGAGTAATCGTTGCCTGCACGCGGTTAAACATGTGGGAGGGGGTTTGCCCCCTCCCACATGTTGACCTGTGTTGATTTTAGTGTGCGGTTGCTTGTAAGCCAGCGAGCAATAGGCGCTGATAGAGATCCTCCTTCAACCCCTCCGGCGAATCCAACCCCATCCGCTTCAGATGCTCGGGAAACGCCTGGGGCTCCGGTGCATCCAGCGCTGCCTTGCCCAGCTCCAGAATCTCCGTCAGCTTGAATTTGCTCTTGAGCCAGTTCAAGGCGCGCAACAGATCCCGCTCTTCGTCAGTGAAGTCGCTGCCCAGCGGATATTCCGGGAACAAACGCCGATGCCGCGCCTGGATACCTTGGAGCCGCTCCGGCGTGTTGTCGCCAAAGCGCGGATCCAGCTGGAAATCCTTGGGCAACTTGCCGGCCTTTTGCGCCTGCTCGATCAAGTCGGCCTGGAAGCGTGAGTCGGTGATGTTGAGCAACGCCTCGATCACCTTGGCATCCGTCTGCCCACGCAGGTCGGCAATACCGTATTCCGTGATGACGATGTCCCTCAGGTGGCGGGGAATGGTGCAATGCCCATACTCCCAGACGATATTGGAACTGACCTCACCCGCCGACTCACGCCAACTGCGCAGGATCAGGATTGAGCGCGCGCCCTCCAGCGCATGCCCCTGAGCCACAAAGTTGTATTGCCCGCCTACGCCGCTGAGCACGCGACCATCCTCCAACTGGTCGGCCACGCCTGCGCCCAGCAACGTCACCGTGATCGCGCTGTTGATAAACCGTGCATTCTGGCGCTGCAGGCGCTTGAGTTCTTCCTGGCCGTACAGCTCGTTGATGTAACTGATGCGGGTCATGTTGAATTCCAGGCGCTTGGCGTGGGTCATCTCCTGCAAACGCTGGTAAAAACTGCGCGGCCCGAGGAAGAACCCGCCATGGATCGAAACGCCATCGGGTTGTGCCGCATCATCCAGCAAACCGGCGTTGGCTTGTTCCTGGGTGGCCACATCCGGGTAGACCTTGCGCCGGATAATCCCCGCATCCGCCAGCACCAGCAGGCCGTTGACGAACATTTCGCTGCAACCGTAGAGGCCACGGGCGAAGGGCTCGACACCGCCTTCACGGCTGATCAGCGGGGCCCACTGGTATACATCGATGTCCGTCAGCAGCAGTCGATAGGCTTCGTTGTCCGCTTGGCGCGCCAGCAACGCGGCGGTCAGCGCATCCCCCATGGAACCGATGCCGATCTGCAAGGTGCCGCCGTCGCGCACCAGGGTGCTGGCATGCAAGCCGATGAAATGGTCCTGGAACCCCACCGGCATGTTCGGTGTGGAGAACAGTGTGGTGCTGTCCTTTGCATCGATCAGGTAGTCGAACGCGTCCATGCCCAACTCCGAGTCGCCCGGCATGTAGGGCAACTCGGTGTGAACCTGGCCAACAATCAAGACGGTTTCGCCCGCTTCACGGCGCTTGGCGATCATCGGCAGCAGGTCGAGGGTGATGTCGGGGTTGCAGCTCAGGCTCAGGCGATCCGGGTGTTCGGCGCTGCTCGCGACCAACTGCGCCACCAGGTTCAGGCCGGCGGCGTTGATGTCGCGGGCGGCGTGGCTGTAGTTGCTGCTGACGTAGTCCTGCTGGGCCGACGTGCTGTGGAGCAGACTACCGGGCTGCATGAAGAACTGCTGCACATGGATATTCTTCGGCAGGCTGTCTGAGTGCAGCGCGGCGAGAAACTCCAACTCTGGGTAATCACCAAACACCCGCTCGATAAAGGGTTCGAGGAAACGCTTCTGCAACCCATCGCCCAAGGTGGGGCGGCCCAGGCTCAGCGCGGTGTAGATCGTCAGCGCCCGCTCCGGCAGCTTGGCGATACGCCGGTACAGTGCATTGGCAAACAGGTTGGGCTTGCCCAGCCCCAGGGGCATGCCCATGTGGATATGCGCCGGTAGCCGCGCGAGTACATCGTCAACTGCTTGCTCGATTGAACACAACTGCACCATCCGACCCTCCTGAACATTCCATGATTAGGGGTTGGACAGAGAATGGCGGGTCTTTGCTGCAAAGAACAGCCTCGAAACACACATCACACCCACAAAAAAGCCGCTCGTAAGCGGCATTTTTGACGAAGATCGACGGTTACAGACCGGACATCTTCTTGATCGCGCCCTTCAGGTCATCATCCGAGCAATCCGCACAGGTGCCTTTTGGCGGCATGGCGTTGATACCGGTGATGGCCTTGGCCAGGATGCCATCAAGGCCGCCCTGGTGGTCGGCGCGTTCTTTCCAGGCGGCGGTGTCGCCGATTTTCGGCGCGCCCAGCAGCCCGGTACCGTGGCATGCGTTGCAGTGCTTGGCGATGATGTCGTCGGGCGTCTTCGCAGCGCCCCCGCCCGCAGCTACCGCCACTTCCATGCCCTTGCACTCCTGGCCCTGGACGCACACCTGGCCAACCGGCTCCAGGCGCTTGGCAATGTCATCGTTGGTCGCAGCTTGAGCGCTGACAGCCCATAGGGCCAGTACGGTTGCTGGTGCAGCCAGCATTTTCATAATTAGATTCACGCGTTCACCCTCAATGGTGGCTATTCACGCCTGCGGCCACGGTTTCGCAGGCGGCGAAAGTATAACGGTTAGCCCGTCCGGCCGAAACAACCCTATTAAACAAAGGGAGATTAGACCTCGCGGAATACAGCTGCGGGAGCCTCTGCAACGCTGGCAGGACGCCTCTTTTGTTAAAAGTTCGCGGGTGTGGCTGCGCTGATTAGTCGCGCCGGCACATCGAACGGATTACGGAAACGATGGGGCTTGGTGCTTTCAAAGTAGTAGCTATCGCCGGCTTCGAGCACAAAAGTTTCAAGACCGACCACCAACTCCAAACGGCCTTCCACCAGAATCCCGGTTTCCTCGCCCTCGTGGGTGAGCATTTCTTCGCCTGTATCGGCGCCAGGCGGGTAGATTTCATTGAGGAACGCAATTGCCCGGCTCGGGTGCGCACGGCCCACCAGCTTCATGGTGACGGCGCCATCAGAGATGTCGATCAGCTCATTGGCTTTATAGACGATCTGCGTCGGTATTTCCTGGAGGATCTCCTCGGAAAAGAACTCGACCATGGACATGGGGATGCCGCCCAGCACCTTGCGCAAGGAACTGATCGAGGGGCTGACGCTGTTTTTTTCGATCATCGAAATGGTGCTGTTGGTGACACCCGCGCGCTTGGCGAGCTCACGCTGGGAAAGACCCTTCAGCTTACGGATGGATTGCAGTCGTTCGCCGACGTCCAATGCGGGAGCCTCCTAGGATTCAGGCGTTGTTGTAATTGAGCGTTATCATGGCGACAGCGTTCAGTATTTACAACACTTGGGCCTAAATCCCAGGGCGCTGTGTTCGTTCCTGACGGTCAAGCGCCGGAATAGAGCCTTGGCACACGACGCAGGTTGCAGAATATCTGGTACGGGATGGTCTCGGCGGCGGCGGCGACGTCACTGGCGAGGATATTTTTGCCCCACAACTCCACCGTAGAACCAAGACCCGCATCCGGGACGTCTGTCAGGTCGATGCACAGCATGTCCATGGACACGCGACCCAGCAATTGGCTGCGCTGCCCCGCCACCAGCACCGGCGTGCCGGTGGGCGCATGGCGCGGGTAGCCGTCGGCATAGCCCATGGCAACCACGCCGATACGCATCGGTTTGGGCGTGATGAACCGGGCGCCGTAGCCCACCGGCTCGCCGGCTGGCAGTTCACGCACACAGATCACTTTCGATTCCAGGGTCATCACCGGCTGCAAACGCGCGGCCAAGGCCTGGTCCTCACCAAACGGTGTGGCGCCATACAGCATGATGCCCGGGCGTACCCAGTCGCTGGATACGCTCGGCCAACCCAGCACCGACGGCGAGTTGCGCAGGCTGACCTCAGCCACCAGGCCCTGGCGCGCCGCATCGAATACCGCCACTTGCTCGTTGCTGCTGACGCAATCGAGTTCATCGGCGCGGGCAAAATGGCTCATCAACACAATCTTTGCGACTTTGCCGCTGGCCAGCAGGCGCTGGTAAGCCTCGTGGTAATCCTTGGGGTGCAGGCCAACGCGGTGCATCCCCGAATCGAGCTTGAGCCAGATGGTCAGCGGCGCGCTCAACCGGGCCTGTTCGATGGCCTCCAGTTGCCACAGCGAATGCACCACGCACCAGAAATCATGCTCGACGATCAGCGGCAACTCGTCGGCTTCGAAAAAACCTTCGAGCAGCAGCACTGGCGCGCGAATACCCGCGGCGCGCAGCTCCAGCGCCTCCTCGATGCACGCCACGGCAAACCCGTCGGCCTCGGCTTCCAGCGCCTGGGCAACGCGTACGGCACCATGGCCGTAGGCGTCGGCCTTGACTACGGCGAGGGCCTTGGCCCCCGTGACTTCACGGGCCAATTGGTAGTTGTGGCGCAGGGCTTGGAGGTCGATCAGGGCACGGGCAGGACGCATGGCGGCAGGCTTCTAGGCGGCAAAGTGAAGAAAAACCGGCGCCGACCAACAGCGTCAGCACCGGGAGAGGGATCGTTGTTTAAGGCAGCGCGGCCACAACGGACAGCTCTACCAGGATTTCCGGTTCGCACAGCTTGGCCTCAACCGTGGCGCGGGCCGGGGCGACGCCTTTGGGCAGCCACTTGTCCCACACCGCGTTCATGCCGGCGAAATCGGCGTCGATGTCTTTCAGGTAGATCGTCACCGACAACAGCTTGGTTTTGTCGGTGCCGGCCAAGTCCAGCAAACGCTCGATATTGGCCAGGGTTTCACGGGTCTGCTGTTCAATCCCGGCGCTCATGTCGTCACCGACTTGCCCGGCCAGATACACGGTACCGCTGTGAACGACGACCTGGCTCATGCGCTCATTGGTGAGCTGGCGCTGGATTGACATGTTTTGCGGACTCCTGGTGGTTGCCATAACGGGAAATATCGAGACCTTCGGCGCTGATCTGCGGCGTTTTCTTCGCCATCAGGTCGGCCAACAGGCGACCGGAGCCGCACGCCATGGTCCAACCGAGGGTGCCATGGCCGGTGTTGAGGAACAGGTTCTTGAACGGCGTGGCACCGACAATCGGCGTGCCGTCGGGTGTGGTCGGGCGCAGGCCGGTCCAGAACGTGGCTTCGGCCAGATCGCCGCCTTGAGGATAAAGGTCGTTGACGATCATCTCCAGGGTTTCACGCCGACGCGGGTTAAGCGACAGGTCAAAACCGGCTATTTCAGCCATGCCGCCGACGCGGATGCGGTTGTCGAAACGGGTGATGGCGACCTTGTAGGTCTCGTCGAGAATGGTCGACGTCGGCGCCATCGCCGAGTTGGTAATCGGCACCGTCAGCGAGTAGCCCTTGAGCGGGTACACCGGCGCCTTGATCCCCAGCGGCTTGAGCAGCTTCGGCGAGTAGCTGCCGAGGGCCAGCACGTAGCGGTCGGCGGTCTCCAGCTTGCCGTCGATCCATACGCCGTTGATGCGGTCGCCGGCGTAGTCGAGGCGCTGGATGTCCTGTTCGAAGCGAAAATCCACACCCAACTGCTTGCACATGTCGGCCAGGCGGGTAGTGAACATCTGGCAGTCGCCGGTCTGGTCGTTGGGCAGGCGCAGGGCACCGGCGAGGATATCGGTGACGCTGGCCAGGGCCGGCTCAACACGGGCGATACCGGCGCGGTCGAGCAGTTCGAACGGCACGCCGGACTCTTTCAACACGGCGATGTCCTTGGCGGCGCCATCCAACTGGGCCTGGGTACGGAACAACTGGGTAGTCCCGAGGCTGCGGCCTTCGTAGGCGATGCCGGTTTCAGCACGCAGCTCATCAAGGCAGTCACGGCTGTACTCGGACAGGCGCACCATGCGCTCCTTGTTCACCGCATAACGGCTGGCGGTGCAGTTGCGCAGCATCTGCGCCATCCACAGGTATTGGTCAATATCCGCCGTGGCCTTGATCGCCAACGGCGCGTGGCGTTGCAGCAACCACTTGATGGCCTTGAGGGGCACGCCCGGCGCGGCCCATGGCGAAGCGTAGCCTGGGGACACCTGGCCGGCGTTGGCGAAACTGGTTTCCATGGCAGCAGCGGGCTGACGGTCGACCACAACCACTTCAAAGCCGGCCCGCGCCAAATAGTAGGCACTGGTCACCCCAATGACACCGCTACCCAAGACCAGAACGCGCATTTTTATACCCTCATCGCGGGCTTGGCCGCTGACGTGTGTTATTCGAGCAATGATGGGCGCAGTATAAAAAGCAATCGCCAGTGCATTTCACTATATAAATGCCTATATTTGGCGACAATTCTCGGCAAAAACCCTTTTGACAGAGGCGTATCCCCTATGCGTACCAACACCCAGACCAAGCGGGAGCTGGACAAGATCGACCGCAACATCCTGCGCATCCTGCAAACCGACGGGCGAATTTCGTTCACCGAGCTGGGGGAAAAGGTCGGGCTGTCCACCACGCCGTGTACAGAGCGGGTGCGGCGGCTGGAGCGCGAGGGGATCATCATGGGTTACAACGCGCGGCTCAATCCCCAGCATTTGAAGGGAAGTTTGCTGGTATTTGTCGAGATCAGCCTCGATTACAAATCCGGCGACACCTTTGAGGAGTTCCGCCGCGCCGTGCTGAAACTGCCCCATGTGCTGGAATGCCACCTGGTCTCGGGGGACTTCGACTATCTGGTGAAAGCGCGGATTTCCGAGATGGCCTCGTACCGCAAATTGCTCGGCGACATCCTGCTCAAGTTGCCCCATGTGCGGGAATCGAAGAGCTATATCGTGATGGAAGAGGTCAAGGAGAGCCTCAACCTGCCTATTCCCGATTAAACCAGCACCTGCCGGGTGCTCGCCATGTATTCATGGATCTGCTTTTCCACCCGTGGATGAATCAGCTCTACGGGCCCCCGCCCATTGGGGCATGGCAAGGTCTTCGTGGTGCCGAACAGCCGACAGATCAGCGGCCGCTCGTCATACACGGTGCAGCCGTTGGGGCCCAGGTGCACACAGTTCAGCTCGTCCATCGCGGCGTCCTGCTCGGCAGCGGTCTTGCGTGGCAGGCGCGACATTTCCTCGGGCGAAGTGGTGACCGGCCCACAGCAGTCGTGGCAGCCGGGGACGCACTCGAACGAAGGAATCTGACGGCGCAGCGCGCTGATTTTCTGACTGTTGCAACTCATCGAAACAGGTACCGAACGGCGAATAGAGGTGGATTCTGAAGCAAAACGCCCTGCGCAGACAGCTTCGTCCGACCGCTGTATCCTGCGTCAAATTTTCCAAACAGGGATGCTCCCCATGACTGCCAGCGCCCGGCACACCGCTTCCTACTACGCCGCCAGCAGCGTACCGCAACCCGATTACCCGGCGCTGACGGGCGAAGTGAGCACCGATGTGTGCGTGATCGGCGGCGGCTTCTCCGGGCTCAACACGGCCCTGGAGCTGGCTGAGCGCGGCTTCAGCGTGGTGCTGCTGGAGGCGCGCAAGATCGCCTGGGGTGCCAGCGGGCGCAATGGCGGCCAGTTGATTCGCGGCGTCGGTCATGGCCTGGAGCAGTTCACCAACGTGATCGGCACCGATGGCGTGCGCCAGATGAAGCGGATGGGCCTGGAAGCCGTGGAGATCGTGCGTGAACGTGTCGAACGCTACCAGATCCCCTGCGACCTGACCTGGGGCTACTGCGACCTGGCCAACAAGCCTCGCGACCTGCAAGGCCTTGCCGAAGACGCCGAAGAACTGCGCAGCCTGGGCTATCGCCACGAAGTGCGCCTGCTGCAGGCGAGCGACATGGGCAGCGTCATCGGCTCCGACCGCTATGTGGGCGGCATGATCGACATGGGGTCCGGCCACCTGCATCCATTGAACCTGGCTCTCGGCGAAGCCGCCGCCGCGCAGCAATGGGGTGTGCAGTTGTTCGAACAGTCGCAAGTTACGCGCATCGACTACGGCCCCGAGGTCAAGGTGCACACCGCCCACGGCACTGTGCGCGCCAAGACCCTGGTCCTGGCTTGCAATGCCTACCTCAATGGACTGAATCCGCAGTTGAGCGGCAAGGTGCTGCCCGCCGGCAGCTACATCATCGCCACCGAACCGTTGAGCCAGGCCCAAGCCGCCAACCTGCTACCGCAGAACATGGCCGTGTGTGACCAGCGCGTGACGGTGGATTACTTCCGGCTGTCCGCCGACCGTCGCCTGTTATTCGGCGGCGCCTGCCACTACTCCGGACGCGACCCCAAGGACATCGGCGCCTACATGCGGCCAAAGATGCTGCAGGTGTTCCCACAGCTGGCCGACGTGAAGATCGATTACCAATGGGGCGGCATGATCGGCATCGGCGCCAACCGCCTGCCGCAGATCGGCCGCCTGGCGGACCAGCCCAACGTGTATTACGCCCAGGCCTACGCAGGCCACGGCCTCAACGCCACGCACCTGGCGGGCAAGCTGCTGGCCGAAGCCATCAGTGGCCAGCAGCAGGGACGTTTCGACCTGTTCGCCCAGGTGCCGCATATCACCTTCCCCGGCGGCAAGCACCTGCGCTCGCCGCTGCTGGCCTTGGGAATGCTCTGGCACCGCCTCAAAGAGCTGGTCTGATCAATCGCGCCAGAAGGGTTTCAGGCCTTCCTGGCGGGCTTGCTCCGAGGTCAATCCAACATCGCGCAATTGCTCGCGAGTCAAGTGCAGCAAGGCCTTGCGCGTATGGCGGCGGTGCCAGAACAGGCTCCAGCGGCTGATCTCGCGCGGCGATATCGCCCGCTCTTGTCCAGCCTGCAATTCCTGACTGTGTAACGTCAGCCGCACATCACTCATGCCGTTCATTTTGCTGCCCCTCATTTGCCTGTTGCCATGAGTGACTAGAATGGGCGAGCAGGCAAAACCATTACAGATTCAACCAACCTTTATTAAATCCATACAGACACTGCCTGTACGCGGCTGAATCCTGTATTTTCCCCCTATCTGTACTGGTCCCCTGGGAGCGACCGCCATGACGCTTTACGTCAACCTCGCCGAATTGCTGGGCACACGCATCGAACAGGGGTTCTATCGCCCTGGCGATCGACTGCCGTCCGTACGTGCCTTGAGCGTGGAGCACGGGGTCAGCCTGAGCACCGTGCAGCAGGCGTATCGACTGCTGGAAGACAATGGCCTGGCGATGCCCAAGCCCAAGTCCGGCTACTTTGTACCGGTAGGTCGGGAGTTGCCGGCGCTGCCGGAGGTCGGCCGCCCGGCCCAGCGCCCGGTGGAAATATCGCAGTGGGACCAGGTACTGGAATTGATTCGCGCAGTCCCGCGCAAAGACGTCATACAGATGGGTCGCGGCATGCCGGATGTATTGTCACCCACCCTCAAGCCCCTTCTGCGCAGCCTGGCGCGTGTCAGCCGGCGCCAGGATCTGCCGGGGCTGTATTACGACAATATCCTCGGCTGTATGGAACTGCGCGAGCAAATCGCCCGGCTGTCATTGGATTCCGGCTGCCAACTGACGGCCGAGGACATCGTGATTACCACCGGCTGCCATGAGGCGCTGTCCGCCAGCATCCACGCCATCTGCGAACCAGGCGATATCGTTGCGGTGGACTCGCCCAGTTTCCACGGGGCCATGCAGACCCTCAAGGGTTTGGGCATGAAAGCCCTGGAAATCCCCACCGACCCGATCACCGGCATCAGCCTCGAAGCCCTGGAACTGGCGCTGGAACAGTGGCCGATCAAGGTCATCCAGCTGACCCCCAACTGCAATAACCCCCTGGGCTACATCATGCCGGAAGCGCGCAAACGCGCATTGCTGACCCTGGCCCAGCGCTTTGACGTGGCGATCATCGAAGACGATGTGTATGGCGAACTGGCCTACAGCTACCCACGCCCGCGTACCATCAAATCCTTCGACGAAGACGGTCGTGTGCTGCTGTGCAGTTCGTTCTCCAAGACCCTGGCGCCAGGCCTGCGCATTGGCTGGGTGGCTCCGGGCCGGAACCTGGAGCGGGTACTGCACATGAAGTACATCAGCACCGGCTCCACCGCCACCCAGCCGCAGATTGCAATTGCCGAGTTTCTCAAAGGGGGGCATTTCGAACCGCATTTGCGACGAATGCGCACGCAATACCAGCGTAATCGCGACCTGATGCTCGACTGGGTCAGCCGCTACTTCCCGGCCGGCACCCGCGCCAGCCGCCCCCAAGGCAGTTTCATGCTGTGGGTAGAGCTGCCGGAAGGTTTCGACACCCTCAAGCTCAACCGCGCGCTGGTGGAACAAGGCGTACAGGTGGCTGTGGGAAGCATCTTTTCCGCGTCGGGCAAGTACCGTAACTGCCTGCGCATGAACTACGCTGCCAAGCCCACCGCCCAGATTGAAGAGGCCGTGCGCAAAGTCGGCGCTGCCGCGATGAAGATGCTGGCCGAAACGGTGGACTGACCTTTCGCGAGAAATCGCCGTCATATGTCGACAACCGCCCTGACCTGGACACGACTCCCTTGATGATTCGACGGCTTTTACCGTTTTTCCTGCTGGGAGCCCTGGCCCTGAGCGGCTGCGCCACGGTGAGTACCCCGCGCATACCCAGCGACGCCCTGCCGGCCGCCCAGTCGTCGTTCGGCCGCTCGATCCAGGCCCAGGCCGCGCCTTACCAGGGCCGTTCAGGTTTTCGCCTGCTGCCCAACAGCAGCGAAGCCTTCATGGCCCGCGCCGAGCTGATCCGCAATGCCCAGACCAGCCTTGACCTGCAGTACTACATCGTCCACGACGGCATCAGCACGCGCATGCTGGTGGATGAACTGCTCAAGGCCGCCGACCGTGGCGTGCGCGTGCGCATCCTGCTGGATGACACCACCAGCGACGGCCTCGACCAGATCATCGCCACCCTCGCCGCCCACCCCAAGATCGAGATTCGCCTGTTCAACCCCCTGCACCTGGGGCGCAGCACCGGTGTGACGCGCGCCATGGGCCGCCTGTTCAACCTGTCGCTGCAACACCGGCGCATGCACAACAAGCTGTGGCTGGCGGACAACAGCGTGGCCATCGTCGGTGGGCGCAACCTGGGGGATGAGTATTTCGACGCCGAGCCCAACCTGAACTTCACCGACATCGACATGCTCAGCGTCGGGCCGGTGGCCGAGCAACTCGGGCACAGTTTCGATCAGTACTGGAACAGCGCCCTGAGCAAACCCATTGATGATTTTGTCTCCAATACGCCTTCCAAAGGTGACCTGGCCGCCGCGCGCCTGGGCCTGGAGGCGTCGCTGGCCGAATCGCGCCAGCAGAAGCACGCGCTGTACGCGCGCCTGCGCACCTACCAGACCCAGCCGCGCATGGACATCTGGCGCCGCGAACTGATCTGGGCCTGGAACCAGGCGTTGTGGGACGCACCCAGCAAGGTGCTGTCCAAGGCCGACCCGGACCCGCACCTGCTGCTGACCACGCAACTGGCCCCGGAACTGGAAGGCGTCAACCATGAACTGATGATGATCTCGGCGTACTTCGTGCCGGGACAGCCCGGCCTGGTGTACCTGACGGGGCGCGCCGACGCGGGCGTATCGGTGAGCTTGTTGACCAACTCCCTCGAAGCCACCGACGTGCCTGCCGTACATGGCGGCTACGCACCGTACCGCAAGGCGCTGCTGGAGCATGGGGTAAAACTCTACGAGCTGCGCCGCCAACCGGGTGACGGCGGCAGCGGCCCGCACCTGTTTCGTCGAGGCACGTTCCGCGGCTCGGACTCGAGCCTGCACAGCAAGGCGATGATCTTTGATCGGCAAAAATCGTTTGTCGGCTCCTTCAATTTCGACCCGCGCTCCGTGCTGTGGAACACCGAGGTCGGCGTGCTGGTGGACAGTCCCGAGCTGGCGGAACACGTACGCAATCTCGCCCTGCAAGGCATGGCGCCGGCCCTGAGCTACGAGGCGAAACTGCAGGACGGCAACGTGGTATGGGTGACCGAGGACAACGGCCAACTGCACACCCTGACCCGTGAGCCGGGCAGTTGGTGGCGACGGTTCAATGCCTGGTTCGCCACCTCGGTCGGCCTGGAGCGCATGCTCTAGGAACAGCGAGGATCAAGCGGGCTGAGCAGCACCAAACGCGCCTTGGCGCAGCAACAGCACCACCAAACCCAAGGCCCCGGCCGCCATCAGCCACGGCAGCGCGTGCCCGCTGATCCATTGGCTGCCGGCGCCGGCCACCAGCGGGCCGATCAGGCAACCGATGCCCCACAACTGCGCGATGTGGGCATTGGCACGCACCAGCGCATCGTCACGATAACGCTCGCCGATCAGAATCAGCGACAACGTGAACAACCCGCCGGCACTGGCGCCGAACAGCACCCATATTGGCCAGATCAGCAGCGTGTGCATCAGCAACGGAACCGCCAGGCTCGATGCCAGCAACAGCAGTGCGCAACTCAAAAACAGCGTGCGTCGTGGCAGGTAATCCGCCAGCGCACCGATGGGCAGTTGCAGCAGCGCGTCACCGACCACCACCGTGCTGACCATCGCCAGGGCAATTTCGGCAGTGAAGCCCTGTTGCAGGCAATACACCGGCAGCAGCGTCAGGATCATCGCCTCAAACGCGGCGAACAGCGCCACCGCCCAGGCAATCGCCGGCAGGCTCAGGCAGAAGCGCCACAGGTCCGCGAAGGTCACGCTGAACGATTCGGCACTGGGCGCACCAGAGCGACCCAGCAATGCCAACGGAGCCACCACCAGCAGGCCAACGCCGACCCAGAAACCATAGTCATGGTCGGTACCGATCAGGCCCAGCAGCAACGGGCCCGAGAGCTGGCTCAAGGCATAACTGCAGCCATACAGCGCCACCAGCCGGCCACGCCACTGCTCCACCACCAACTGGTTGATCCAGCTTTCACCGAGGATAAACACGATGGTCAGGATCACCCCGATCATCAGGCGCAACACCAGCCATATCGGGTAGCTGGGCAGAATGGCCAGCAAACCGATGGACACCGCGCCAGCCCACAGGCACAGACGCATGAGATTCGCGGTGCCGAGCCAGGCGGCCAGACGGCTGGAGACCTTGGCGCCGAGCAATACGCCAAAGGCCGGCATGGCGGCCATTACGCCAATCGCGAAACTGCCGTAGCCCCAGCCCTCCAGGCGCAGGGAGACCAGCGGCATGCTGACGCCCAGGGCCAGGCCGACACTGAGTACCGAGGCCAGGACGGCGAAATAGGTCGCCCAACGCATTGCCACGCTCCTGTGGATAATCATGGGTTCACACAAAACAGTGTGGGAGGGGGCTTGCTCCCGATTGCGGTGGATCAGTGAGCACTGTTAGTGCCTGACACACTGCTATCGGGGGCAAGCCCCCTCCCACATTTGCCTGCGGTGTTGCTTAGAGCTTGATCCAGGTCGCCTTCAGCTCGGTGTACTTGTCGAA
This sequence comes from Pseudomonas sp. LAMO17WK12:I1, assembly GCF_900177315.1. Lineage (NCBI taxonomy): Bacteria > Pseudomonadati > Pseudomonadota > Gammaproteobacteria > Pseudomonadales > Pseudomonadaceae > Pseudomonas > Pseudomonas sp. LAMO17WK12:I1. The sequence continues at coordinate 158,380 of NZ_FWZV01000007.1, forward strand.
CGCATGCAGCGACTTGTCGCGACCATTACCCGACTGCTTGAAGCCGCCAAACGGTGCGGTCATGTCGCCGCCGTCGTATTGGTTGACCCACACGCTGCCGGCACGCAGGGCCTTGGCGGTGAGGTGCGCCTTGGAAATGTCCGACGTCCACACCGCAGCGGCGAGGCCGTATTGGGTGTCGTTGGCGATCTTGATCGCTTCCTCGGCGCCGTCAAAGGTGATCACCGACAGCACTGGGCCGAAGATTTCTTCCTGGGCGATTCTCATGGCGTTGGTTACACCGTCGAAAATCGTCGGCTCGACGTAGGTGCCGCCCGTCTCTTCCAGGATGCGCTTGCCACCCGCCACCAACTTGGCGCCGTCAGTGTGGCCGGCTTCGATGTACGACAGCACGGTGTTCATCTGCTGGGTGTCCACCAGGGCACCGACGTTGGTCGCCGGGTCCAGCGGGTTGCCGGGTTTCCAGCCCTTGAGGGCCTCTATCACCAGCGGCAGGAAGGTGTCCTTGATCGAACGTTCCACCAGCAGGCGCGAACCGGCAGTGCAGACTTCACCCTGGTTGAAGGCGATGGCGCTGGCAGCGGATTCGGCGGCGGCTTGCAGGTTCGGAGCATCGGCAAAAACGATGTTCGGGCTCTTGCCGCCGGCCTCCAGCCAGACGCGCTTCATGTTCGACTCACCGGAGCGAATCAACAGTTGCTTGGCGATCTTGGTCGAACCGGTGAACACCAGTGTGTCGACGTCCATGTGCAGCGCCAGCGCATTGCCGACGGTGTGGCCGTAGCCCGGCAGCACGTTGAACACGCCTTTCGGAATACCGGCTTCAACGGCCAGGGCCGCGATGCGGATGGCGGTGAGCGGGGATTTTTCGGACGGTTTGAGGATCACCGAGTTACCGGTGGACAGCGCCGGGCCGAGTTTCCAGCAGGCCATCATCAGCGGGAAGTTCCACGGCACGATGGCACCCACCACGCCGACCGGCTCGCGGGTCACCAGACCCAACTGATCGTGCGGGGTGGCTGCGACTTCGTCGTAGATCTTGTCGATTGCCTCGCCGCTCCAGCTCAGGGCATTTGCCGCGCCGGGTACGTCAATGTTCAGGGAGTCACTGATCGGCTTGCCCATGTCCAGGGTTTCGAGCAGCGCCAGTTCTTCGGCATTGGCCTTGAGCAGCGCGGCGAAACGGATCATGGTGGCTTTGCGTTTGGCCGGCGCCAGGCGCGACCAGACACCGGAATTGAAGGTGGCGCGGGCGTTTTCTACGGCGCGCTGGGCGTCGGCGGCGTCACAACTGGCAACACTGGTCAGCAGGCGACCATCGACCGGGCTGATGCATTCGAAGGTGTCACCGGAAACAGCGGCGGTGTATTCGCCATTGATGTAGGCGCGGCCTTCGATCTTCAGATCCTTGGCGCGTTGTTCCCAGTCGGCACGGGTCAGGGTGGTCATGCGAGTGTCCTCCTCTTATTGAATACAAGGGCCAGGCGATGTCCCCCGGCAGCCTCAAAGAATGCTTGCCCGCCAGCCAGCTGTTCGGCTCAAAGGCAGCTGCCACCCTAAACCAGCGGCCAGGGATGTTTCAATATATTTGACATAACCGCGGTAAACGCCCTTGCGATGTTCATTTTAATAAACATAGACTTTGGGCTCTCCAACCGCAGGCCAGACGGGACACGCACATGAGCATCCAGGACATCGTCGATTTCAGCCAGGCCAACACCGCCCCAGACCGCTACCGCCCTGCCGCGGAAAAAATCCTCAAGGGCGATCCCGAACAAACGGTGTACAACCATTACAACAGCCCGTGCGGCCAGATGAACGCCGGGGTCTGGGAAGGAGAGGTCGGGCAGTGGCAGGTCAACTACAGCGAGCATGAGTATTGCGAGATCGTGCAGGGCGTCTCTGTATTGCGCGACGCCGAGGGCAATGCGAAGACCTTGCGTGCCGGCGACCGCTTCGTGATCCCCGCCGGCTTCAGCGGCACCTGGGAAGTGCTGGAGCCGTGCCGCAAGATCTATGTGGTGTTCGAGCAGAAGGCCTGATCAACAAACGCCAGGCAAAAAAAAGCCCGTATCGTGAGATACGGGCTTTTTCACAAGGAGGAAAATCAATTACTTGATTTTGCCTTCTTTGTAGATCACGTGCTTGCGAACGCGCGGGTCGAACATTTTCTTTTCGAGCTTGTCCGGGGTAGTACGCTTGTTCTTGTCGGTAGTGTAGAAGTGACCAGTACCGGCGCTAGAGATCATTCGAATCAATTCACGCATGATAGAGCTCCTTAGATCTTGCCAGCGGCGCGGATTTCGGCCAGCACGACAGTGATGCCACGCTTGTCGATAATACGCATGCCTTTGGCAGATACACGCAGGCGAACAAAACGTTTCTCTTCTTCAACCCAGAAGCGGTGATGCTGCAGGTTCGGCAGGAAACGACGACGGGTTTTGTTATTTGCGTGGGAAATGTTATTCCCAGTCACCGGACCCTTACCGGTAACTTGACAGACTCTCGACATGCCTCAGCCCTCTAAAACCACATGCCCAACCCGGCATGGGTTGGCCGCTTAATCTCTCAGTCATTTGGCGCCAGGCGCCACGTTTCTTTAGGGTCTTACCGGCTACACCTACAAGCGAAGGAACCGGGCCCCTAGAAAAGAGCGCTGCTTTATACCAGAAAGACCCATGTGCAACAACAGCCCGTGTATTTTTACCGGCGTAAATCTCGGCGACAGACGCCCGAACCGTTGCCAGGAGGGGCCGCTGTAACAGCCGACCGCTCGTCGCACAGAATGATTTACAGCGCTCGCGCGCGCAGTAAGGCGCACAGCGAAACGCGCTGGGGTGCCATCAAAACAGTATTTGAAGCAAAAGCACAGGCAAAAATGGGCTAGTCATTTATCAACCAGACCACTACGGTAGGGCTTTTCCAGACTGCACTCGCAGATGGGCCTTCGATCTGCAAAGGAAACCGAACATGCGCCTCGCTGCCCTACCGCTATTGCTAGCCCCTCTATTTATCGCGCCGCTGGCCTCTGCCGCCAGCACCTTGAGCGTCTGCACCGAGGCCAGCCCCGAAGGGTTCGATGTGGTGCAATACAACTCGCTGACCACCACCAACGCCTCAGCCGATGTGCTGATGAATCGCCTGGTGGACTACGACGCAGCCAGCGGCAAACTGGTACCCAGCCTGGCGGACAGCTGGGACGTCTCGCCGGATGGCCTGACCTATACCTTCAAGCTGCACCCGGACGTGAAATTCCATCGCACCGAGTATTTCACCCCAAGCCGCACCCTGACCGCCGAAGACGTGCGCTTCAGCTTCGAACGCATGCTCGACCCGGCCAATCCGTGGCACAAGATCGCCCAGAGCGGCTTCCCCCACGCCCAGTCCCTGCAATTGCCAACGCTGGTCAAGAAGATCGATGCCCTCGACCCGCTGACCGTGCGCTTTACCCTCGATCACGCCGACTCCACCTTCCTCGCGGCCCTGAGCATGGGCTTTGCCTCGATCTATCCGGCGGAATACGCCGACAAACTGCTCAAGGCCGGCACGCCGGAGAAGCTCAACAGCCAGCCGATCGGCACCGGGCCGTTCATCTTCAGCCGTTTCCAGAAAGATGCCGTGGTGCGCTACAAGGCCAACCCAGACTATTTCGCCGGCAAACCGGCTGTGGATAACTTGATCTTCGCAATTACTCCGGACGCCAACGTACGCCTGCAGAAACTGCACCGCAACGAATGCCAGATCGCCCTGTCGCCCAAGCCCCTGGATGTGGGCGAGGCCGAAAAGGACCCCGCACTCAAGGTAGAAAAAACCGCAGCGTTCATGACCGCGTTCGTGGCCATCAACAGCCAGCACCCGCCCCTGGACAAGCCCGAGGTGCGCCAGGCCATCAACCTGGCCTTCGACAAGGGCAGCTACCTCAAGGCGGTGTTTGAAGGCACCGCCGAAGCCGCCAACGGCCCGTACCCGCCCAATACCTGGAGCTACGCCAAAGACTTGCCGGGTTATCCACAGGACCTCGCCAAGGCCAAGGCCTTGCTGGACCGTGCCGGCCTCAAGGACGGCTTCAAGACCACCCTCTGGACGCGCCCCACCGGCAGCCTGCTGAACCCTAACCCGAACCTCGGCGCGCAACTGCTGCAGGCGGACCTGGCCAAGGTGGGCATCCAGGCCGAGATCCGCGTGATCGAATGGGGCGAGCTGATTCGCCGCGCCAAAGCGGGTGAACACGACCTGCTGTTCATGGGCTGGGCCGGTGACAACGGCGACCCGGATAACTTCCTGACCCCACAGTTTTCCTGCGCGGCGGTTAAATCCGGCACCAACTTCGCCCGCTACTGTGATCCGGCGCTGGACAAGCTGATCAGCGCCGGCAAGACCACCAGCGAACAAGGTGTACGCAGCAAGCTGTACCAGCAGGCCCAGGCGCAGATCCAGCAACAGGCGCTGTGGTTGCCGCTGGCGCACCCGACGGCGTTCGCCCTGGCGCGCAAGAACGTCGAGGGCTACCAGGTGAGCCCCTTCGGGCGCCAGGATTTCTCGAGGGTCAGCGTCAAGCCCTGAGAACCAGGCCCGCCCCCAGGGGGCGGGCTTACATCCACCCATATTCCGCCATCGACAACGGATCACCGTCCCCCACGATGACGTGATCGAGTACCCGCACATCCACCACTTCCAAGGCCTTTTGCAGCAGCTTGGTCAATTTTCGATCAGCCGCGCTGGGCTCCACGCTCCCGGAAGGATGGTTGTGACACAGAATCAACGCCGCTGCGTTATAGGCCAGGGCGCGCTTGACCACTTGCCGCGGGTAGACCACGGCAGCGTCGATGGTCCCCTCGGACAACACTTCGAACCCCAGCACCCGATGCTTTGAATCGAGAAACAGACAGCCGAAAACTTCATGGGGCTCATGGCGCAACAGCGACTTGAGGTAATTGCGCACGGCCACCGGGCTTTCCAGCACCGAATCGCTGCGCAGGCGCTCGGCCATATGGCGCCGGGACATTTCCAGTACCGCCTGCAACTGCGCAAACTTCGCCGGCCCCAAGCCCAACTGCTGGCTGAACACCGCCTGGCTGGCTTCCAGCAGCGGGCGCAAACCGCCAAATTGCGCCAGCAGATGGCGCGCCAGGTCCACCGCGCTCCTGCCGGTTACGCCGGTGCGCAGGAAGATCGCCAGCAATTCAGCATCGGACAGACTCGCAGCACCCCACTCCAAAAGCTTCTCTCGCGGCCGCTCTGCCGCCGGCCAATCACGAATACTCATTCCACCTCCCTGTGCATGTGCGCCGCTGTTGCGGGGCGGGCGCTGTGTTATCGTAGGCCCTCTTTTTTGCGTGCGATTTCACCTGGGGAGGGGGCATCGCAGGCGTCACTGAACTGGCTTCACTGAACTGGAAAGGCAAACCAATGCAGCGTCTGTATCGGAAACGCATCGTTCTCGGCGTCGGCGGCGGCATTGCCGCCTACAAGAGCGCAGAGCTGGTCCGCAGGCTTCTCGACCAGGGCGCCGAAGTGCGCGTGGTCATGACCCGCGGCGGCAGTGAGTTCATTACTCCGCTGACCATGCAGGCCCTGTCCGGACACCCGGTTCACCTGGACCTGCTGGACCCGGCAGCCGAAGCCGCCATGGGTCATATCGAACTGGCCAAATGGGCCGACCTGGTACTGATCGCCCCTGCCACCGCCGACCTGATCGCGCGCCTGGCGCAAGGCATCGCCGATGACCTGCTGACCACCCTGGTACTGGCCACCGACGCCACCGTCGCCATCGCCCCGGCCATGAACCAGGCCATGTGGCGTGACCCGGCGACCCAGGCCAACACCCAGCTCCTGCAAAGCCGTGGCCTCAAGGTGTTCGGCCCGGCCTCCGGCAGCCAGGCCTGCGGCGATGTCGGCATGGGCCGCATGCTCGAGGCCACCGACCTGGCATTGTGCGCCGCCGAATGCTTCCAGCACCTGGCCCTGACCGGCCGGCACGTGCTGATTACGGCAGGCCCGACCCAGGAAAACATCGACCCGGTACGCTACATCACCAACCATAGCTCAGGAAAAATGGGCTTTGCCTTGGCGGAAGCCGCGGTCGAGGCAGGCGCACGCGTTACCCTGATCACCGGTCCGGTGCACTTGCCGACTCCCGATCGCGTCACGCGAATCGACGTAGTCAGCGCCCGGGACATGCTGGCCGCCTGTGAGGCCGCCATTCCCTGTGACCTGTTTATCGCTTCGGCAGCGGTTGCAGACTACCGCCCGGAAGTCGTCGCCCCGCAAAAGCTCAAGAAAGACCCTACGAGCGGCGACGGTCTGCTCCTGCAAATGGTGCGCAACCCGGACATCCTGGCCACCATTGCCACGCGTCCGGACCGCCCGTTCAGTGTCGGCTTTGCCGCCGAGACCGAGCACCTGCTCGACTACGCCGCACGCAAACTGAAAGACAAAAACCTCGACCTGATCGTTGCCAATGATGTCGCCAACCCGAGCATCGGCTTCAACAGCGAGGAAAACGCCTGCAGCGTGATCGACCGCGAGCTGCACGCCACTCTTTTCGCCCAGACCAGCAAAGGCAAGATTGCCCGCCAACTGATCTCTTTTATCGCCCAACGGCTGAACCAGGTTTAATTTCCATGCACGCTTTGCAAGCCAAGATCCTCGACCCCCGCATCGGCACCGAATTCCCGCTGCCGGCCTACGCCACCCCAGGTTCCGCCGGCCTGGACCTGCGCGCCATGCTCAAGCAAGACACCGTCCTTGAACCGGGCCAGACCGTCCTGATTCCCACCGGCCTGTCGATCTACGTCGGCGACCCGGGCCTGGCCGCGCTGATCCTGCCGCGCTCCGGCCTGGGCCACAAACACGGTATCGTGCTGGGTAACCTGGTAGGCCTGATCGACTCGGACTACCAAGGCGAGTTGATGGTGTCGTGCTGGAATCGTGGCCAGACGGCGTTCAACATCGCTGTCGGCGAGCGCATTGCCCAGCTTGTACTGGTGCCGGTGGTGCAGGCGCACTTCGAACTGGTGCAGGATTTTGACGAAACCCAACGCGGCGCAGGTGGCTTTGGGCATTCCGGCAGTCACTGACTACGCTGAACCTGGCCGGGCACCTTTGCCCGGCTCGATGCCCCCGCAAGGCTTTTCAGGATGAAGAATGCGCGGACTTTATCAGCGAGATTTCCCATTTGAAATCAATGCATTACGCAGAAATAAAGACAGGGGCCAAGCTCCGATGGCACTTTTGCACCACGAACTCTCTGCCGAAAACACCGTCATACCCTTCAGTTTGAGCCTGCCGGTCAGCCACATTAAGGCCAGCCTTGCCCCCTTGAGATGGAGTTTCCCCCCGCGATGAGTACCGCAGCCCGAGTAGCCCCGACATTCCCCGACAGCATCTTTCGCGCCTATGACATTCGTGGCGTAGTCCCCAAGACCCTGACCGCCGAAACCGCCTACTGGATTGGCCGCGCCATTGGTTCCCAGAGCCTGGCCCAGGACGAGCCGAACGTCTCGGTCGGTCGTGACGGTCGCCTGTCCGGTCCGGAACTGGTGGAACAACTGATCCAGGGCCTGGCCGACAGCGGCTGCCATGTCAGCGATGTGGGCCTGGTGCCCACTCCCGCGCTGTACTACGCCGCCAATGTACTGGCCGGCAAATCCGGGGTAATGCTGACCGGCAGCCATAACCCGTCGGACTACAACGGCTTCAAGATCGTCATCGCCGGCGACACCCTGGCCAACGAACAGATCCAGGCCCTGCACACCCGCCTGAAGACCAACGACCTGACCAGCGGCAAAGGCAGCATCACCAAAGTTGACATCCTGCAGCGCTACTCTGATGAAATCACCGGCGACGTCAAACTCGCACGCCGCCTCAAAGTGGTGGTGGACTGCGGCAACGGCGCGGCCGGCGTAATCGCCCCGCAGCTGCTCGAAGCCCTGAACTGCGAAGTGATCCCGCTGTTCTGCGAGGTCGATGGCAACTTCCCCAACCACCACCCGGACCCAGGCAAACCGGAAAACCTGGTGGACCTGATCGCCAAGGTCAAGGAAACCGGTGCTGACGTCGGGCTGGCCTTTGACGGCGACGGCGACCGCGTAGGCGTGGTGACCGAAACCGGCGAGATCGTATTCCCGGACCGCCTGCTGATGCTGTTCGCCCGCGATGTGGTGGCGCGCAACCCGGGTGCCGAGATCATTTTCGACGTGAAGTGCACCCGCCGCCTCACCCCGTTGATCAAGGAATATGGCGGCCGTCCGCTAATGTGGAAGACCGGTCACTCGTTGATCAAAAAGAAAATGAAGGAAACCGGCGCACTGTTGGCCGGCGAAATGAGCGGCCACGTGTTCTTCAAGGAGCGCTGGTTCGGGTTTGACGACGGCATTTACAGCGCCGCCCGTCTGCTGGAGATCCTCAGCAAGGAAAAATCCACCGCCGAAGAGCTGTTTCAGACCTTCCCGAATGATATTTCTACGCCAGAGATCAATATCCATGTGACCGAGGAGAGCAAATTCAGCATCATTGACGCACTGCACGATGCGCAATGGGGCGAAGGCGCCCACCTGACCACCATTGATGGTGTGCGAGTCGATTACGCCAAGGGCTGGGGCCTGGTTCGCGCATCCAACACCACACCGGTGCTGGTGCTGCGTTTCGAGGCGGATACCGAGGCTGAGTTGCAGCGCATCAAGGACGTGTTCCACGCCCAGTTGAAACGTGTTGCCCCTGATCTCCAATTACCGTTCTGATTTTTACCGGAGCCCTGAATGACCCTCGAACGCGAAGCCGCTGCCAACACCGCCAAGGTCCTGTCCGAAGCGTTGCCTTACATTCGACGCTACGTCGGCAAGACGCTGGTGATCAAGTACGGCGGCAATGCCATGGAAAGCGACGAGCTGAAAACCGGCTTTGCCCGCGACATCGTGTTGATGAAAGCCGTGGGGATCAACCCCGTGGTGGTCCACGGCGGCGGCCCGCAGATCGGCGACCTGCTCAAGCGCTTGTCGATCGAGAGTCACTTCATCGATGGCATGCGCGTCACTGACGCGCAGACCATGGACGTGGTGGAGATGGTCCTCGGCGGCCAGGTGAACAAAGACATCGTCAACCTGATCAACCGCCACGGCGGCAGCGCCATTGGCCTGACCGGCAAGGACGCCGAGCTGATCCGCGCGAAAAAACTGACCGTTACCCGTCAGACGCCGGAAATGACCCAGCCGGAAATCATCGATATCGGCCAGGTAGGCGAAGTGATCGGCATCAACACCGACCTGCTGAACCTGCTGGTCAAGGGCGACTTCATCCCGGTGATCGCGCCGATCGGCGTGGGTGCCAACGGTGAGTCCTACAACATCAACGCCGACCTGGTGGCGGGTAAGGTGGCCGAAGCATTGAAGGCTGAAAAGCTGATGCTGCTGACCAACATTGCCGGCCTGATGGACAAGGAAGGCAAGGTGCTGACCGGTTTGACCACTCAACAAGTGGACGAACTGATCGCCGACGGCACCATCTACGGCGGCATGCTGCCGAAGATCCGTTGCGCGCTGGAAGCGGTGCAAGGCGGCGTCGGCAGCTCGCTGATCCTGGATGGCCGGGTGCCGAATGCAATCTTGCTGGAAATCTTCACCGATACGGGTGTGGGCACGCTGATCAGTAATCGCAAGCGCCCTTAAAACGCTGAAAACAAAAAGCCCCGCTCAACCTGGTTGAGCGGGGCTTTTTTATGGTTCGGCGATTACTGAACGCCGAACTGCTCGCGATACGCCTTAACTGCCGGCAAGTGCTGCTTGAGCTGCGGATCGTCTTCCAGGAACTGCAACACCTGGTTCAGCGACACGATGCTGACCACTGGAATACCGAAATCACGCTCCACTTCCTGGATCGCCGACAACTCACCGTTGCCACGCTCCTGGCGGTTCAGCGCGATCAGCACACCGGCGGCCTTGGCGCCGTCCTGGGACGCGATGATCTGCATCACCTCACGGATAGCCGTACCGGCCGTGATCACGTCATCGATGATCAATACATCGCCGGTAAGCGGCGCGCCCACCAGGCTGCCGCCTTCGCCATGGGCCTTGGCTTCCTTGCGGTTGAAGCACCATGGCAGATCGCGCCCATGATGTTCCGCCAGGGCCACGGCCGTTGCAGCCGCCAGGGGGATGCCCTTGTAGGCCGGGCCAAACAGCACGTCGAAGGAAATACCGCTTTCAACGATGGCTGCCGCGTAGAAACGCCCCAGCTGAGCCAGGGCCGAACCCGAGTTGAACAAGCCGGCATTGAAGAAATACGGGCTGGTGCGCCCGGACTTGAGGGTGAACTCACCGAAGCGCAAAACCCCGCGATCGATGGCAAAACGAATGAAATCGCGTTGATACGCCTGCATGAAAAAAGCCTCAGATACCACGGATTTAGCTAATTAGGTAGACGGCGTGTATCATACACGCACGCGATTTTTGGGGCCATTTATGCGGATCATCAGTGTGAACGTTAATGGTATTCAGGCTGCAGTCGAGCGTGGTTTGCTCAGTTGGCTGCAAGCTCAGAATGCCGACGTCATCTGCCTGCAGGACACCCGCGCCTCCGCCTTTGAACTGGACGACCCAGCCTTCCAACTGGATGGCTACTTCCTTTATGCCTGCGATGCCGAAGTGCCCACCCAAGGTGGCGTGGCTTTGTACTCGCGGTTGCAACCCAAGGCGGTCATCAGCGGCCTCGGCTTCGAGACAGCCGACCGCTACGGGCGCTACCTGCAAGCCGATTTCGACAAGGTCAGCATCGCGACCTTGCTGCTTCCTTCGGGGCAGAACGGCGATGAAGACTTGAACCAGAAGTTCAAGCTAATGGACGATTTCGCCCGTTACCTGGATAAACAGCGACGCAAACGTCGCGAGTACATTTACTGTGGCTCGCTGTACGTGGCGCAACAGAAGCTGGATATCAAGAACTGGCGTGACAGCCAGCAATCCCCGGGCTTCCTGGCGCCGGAACGGGCCTGGATGGACGAGATTGTCGGCAACATGGGCTATGTGGATGCGCTGCGCGAAGTCAGCCGCGAAGGCGACCAGTACAGCTGGTGGCCAGACAATGAACAGGCTGAGATGCTCAACCTGGGCTGGCGCTTCGACTACCAGTTGCTGACCCCGGGTCTGCGCCGGTTCGTGCGCAGTGCACGCCTGCCGCGCCAGCCGCGCTTCTCGCAGCACGCGCCGCTGATCGTGGACTACGACTGGACACTGACCATCTAGGGTCTTTATCCAGGCACAAAAAAACCGACATCGCTGTCGGTTTTTTTGTGGGTGTTGATTATTTGACCAGGCGCCAGGTCAAGGGATAGCGATAGGCGATCCCTTTGTTGGCTTTGATTGCGCCGATGATCGTCAGCACCACGCTTGCGATGACCAGGGCCGTCATCAGGAAAAACCCAATGACCGCGAAGGCCAGCACGATGCAAATGATCCAGGCGATGGCTACGGTGATCTGGAAATTCAGTGCCTCCTTGCCCTGGTCGTCAATGAACGGATCCACTTCTTTTTTCATCTGCCACAGGATCAGCGGCCCCACGACGCTGCCGAAGGGGAATACAAACCCCAGGAACGCAGCAAGATGGCACAACATTGCCCCCTGACGCACCTCGTAGGAAGGCGTAGGCACCGGCATTTGGCTGTCATTCATGGCGCTTCTCCTTGAGGCGTACTCAGTCAGCCAGTGCGGCGTTCTGCAGTTCGAAGATCTCAGTCATGCCTTTCTGGGCCAGGGCCAGCATGGCGTTCAGCTCGGCCGGCTGGAATGGCGCACCTTCGGCGGTGCCCTGCACTTCGATGAAACCACCGGTGCTGGTCATCACTACGTTCAGGTCGGTCTCGGCAGCCGAGTCTTCCAGGTAGTCCAGGTCCAGCACCGGCTCGCCCTGGTACATGCCCACCGATACGGCGGCGATCATCTGCTTCAGTGGGTCGCCGCCTTTCAGGCCGCCGCGCTTCTTGATGACTTTAAGCGCATCGACCAGCGCCACCATGGCGCCGGTGATGGACGCGGTGCGCGTACCGCCATCGGCCTGGATCACGTCACAGTCGACGTAGAGGGTCACGTCGCCCAGCTTGGTCATATCCAGGGCCGCGCGCAGGGAGCGCCCGATCAGGCGCTGGATTTCCAGGGTACGGCCGCCTTGCTTGCCACGGCTGGCTTCACGCTGGTTACGCTCGCCGGTGGCGCGTGGCAGCATGCCATATTCGGCGGTCAGCCAACCCTGGCCCTGGCCCTTGAGGAAGCGCGGCACGCCATTTTCAACGCTGACGGTGCAGATAACCTTGGTATCGCCAAACTCGACCAGTACGGATCCCTCGGCGTGTTTGGTGTAGTTGCGGGTGATGCGGATCGAGCGGAGCTGATCGGCAACGCGACCACTTGGACGTTTCATAGGGGGTACCTGTACTGAGGACGAAAAACTGCCGAGCATTATAGAGCCGCGAGCCGATTCGGGGCACTGCTAAAAATCTGCTTACGAATGCCCAGGGTTTGGGCGCGCCCGCCCCACTGCGCTACAATCCCGCGCCTTCGCAGCCTGTCGGCTTCAATTTACCCATCAGCCCGCTTTCGCGGGACTGCATCGCGAGGTACCTCCATGGTGCACAGCATGACCGCCTTTGCCCGCGTCGAAAAAGCCGGCGCCCAAGGCACCCTGAGCTGGGAACTGCGCTCGGTCAACAGCCGCTACCTGGAGCCGCACCTGCGCCTGCCGGAATCCTTCCGCGACCTCGAAGGCGCCGTGCGTGAGGCACTGCGCCAGGGCATCTCCCGCGGCAAGCTGGAATGCACCCTGCGTTTTACCGAAGAAACCACCGGCAAGCCGCTGCAGGTAGACCGCGAGCGCGCTGCGCAACTGGTCGCCGCGGCCGAAACCGTCGCCGGCCTGATCAAGCAGCCCGCCGCACTGAACCCTCTGGAAGTGTTGGCCTGGCCCGGCGTGCTGGTGGCCGACGCCTCCGATCCGCAAGCCCTCAATGCCGAAGCCCTCGCCCTGTTCACCCAGGGATTGAAGGAACTCAAGGCTGGCCGCGAGCGTGAAGGCGCCGAACTGGCCCGACTGATCAACGAGCGCCTGGCGTCGATCGAAGCAGACGTGGTCACCTTGCGCGAGCTGGTACCGCAGATGCTCGCCACCCAACGCCAGAAGGTCCTCGACCGCTTCACCGACATGAAGGCCGACCTCGACCCCGTGCGCCTGGAGCAGGAAATGGTGCTGCTCGCGCAGAAGAGCGATGTCGCCGAAGAACTGGATCGCCTGAGCACCCACATCCTCGAAGTGCGCCGCGTGCTCAAGTCCGGCGGCGCCGCTGGTCGGCGCCTGGACTTCCTGATGCAGGAACTCAACCGCGAAGCCAATACACTGGGCTCCAAGGCTTTCGATCCGCGCAGCACCACGGCGGCGGTCAACCTCAAGGTGTTGATCGAGCAGATGCGCGAACAAGTACAGAATATTGAGTAAGGCAACCTCCATGACCCATAGCACCGGCACCCTGTACATCATTTCCGCCCCTTCGGGCGCGGGCAAGAGCAGCCTGGTCAAGGCCCTGACCGACGCTGACGAGCAGATTCGCATCTCGATCTCCCACACCACCCGCGCCATGCGTCCGGGCGAGGTGAACGGCGTGCACTATCACTTCGTCGAGCGCACCGAGTTCGTCAAGATGATCGAGCATGGCGACTTCCTCGAGCGCGCCGAGGTGTTCGGCAACCTCTACGGCACCTCGCAGAGCCACCTGCAGCAGACCCTGGACGAAGGCCACGACCTGATCCTGGAAATCGACTGGCAGGGTGCCGAGCAAGTGCGCCAGCTGATGCCCAAGGCACGCTCGATCTTTATCCTGCCGCCGTCGCTCGAAGCCTTGCACCAGCGCCTGACCAACCGTGGCCAGGACAGCGACGAGATCATCGAAGGCCGCATGCGGGAAGCTGTCAGCGAAATGAGCCACTATGTCGACTACGACTACCTGATCATTAACGACGATTTTTCCCACGCGCTGGATGACCTGAAGGCGATTTTCCGCGCCAATCAGCTCCAGCAAAAGCGTCAACAGCAGCGTTTCGGCAAATTACTCGCCGAACTGCTCGGCTGATTGGCCCTTCCCAAAACCGCTGCAAGGGCTTTACATTGGCGCTTGCAGCGGTTTTGCGAGGGTCTGCGAAAAATCAGCGCTTCCCTAAACGCTGGTGATTTTTTAAACTGCTCAGTCCGCTCGCCCAACCGGGCAGCGCGCATCTTGCATTCGCTCCGAGGAATACCATGGCCCGCGTAACCGTTGAAGACTGCCTAGAACACGTGGATAACCGCTTTGAGCTGGTCATGCTCTCTACCAAGCGTGCCCGTCAACTGGCCACTGGCGGCAAAGAGCCTCTGGTCCAGTGGGAAAACGACAAGCCTACCGTTGTAGCCCTGCGTGAAATCGCTGAAGGCCTGATGAGCTACGAGTTCATCGCCAACGCTGAAATCGTTGAAGACGAACCGCTGTTTGCAGCGTTCGAGGACGAGTCCAACGAGGCCGTCTAAGCCTATGCCTGGTCGACGTAGCACGGCGCGGGGTCACAGCCTTCGGCAGGAGTTCACACTTTGCCGAGCATAGACGCCCTCGCCGATCGCTTATCGGCCTACCTCGGCCCCGACCAGGTCAACCTGGTCCGCCGAGCGTATTTCTACGCCGAACAAGCCCACGACGGCCAACGCCGCCGAAGCGGTGAGGCGTATGTCACCCATCCCCTTGCGGTGGCAAATATCCTGGCCGACATGCACATGGACCATCAGAGCCTGATGGCCGCGATGCTGCATGACGTGATCGAAGACACCGGCATTGCCAAGGAAGCGCTCAGTGCGCAATTTGGCGAAACCGTGGCCGAACTGGTCGACGGGGTCAGCAAACTGACCCAGATGAACTTCGAGACCAAGGCCGAAGCCCAGGCGGAAAACTTCCAGAAAATGGCCATGGCCATGGCCCGGGACATCCGGGTGATCCTGGTCAAGCTGGCCGACCGGCTGCACAACATGCGCACGCTGGAAGTGCTGTCCGGCGAAAAACGCCGGCGCATCGCCAAGGAAACCCTGGAAATCTACGCGCCCATCGCCAACCGGCTGGGCATGCACGCCATTCGTATCGAGTTCGAAGACCTCGGCTTCAAGGCCATGCACCCGATGCGTTCGGCGCGCATCTACCAGGCCGTCAAGCGCGCCCGGGGCAACCGCAAGGAAATCGTCAACAAGATCGAAGAATCCCTGAGCCATTGCCTGGCGATCGACGAGATCGAGGGCGAGGTCAGCGGCCGGCAGAAGCATATCTACGGCATCTACAAGAAGATGCGCGGCAAGCGCCGGGCCTTCAACGAGATCATGGACGTGTACGCGTTCCGCATCATCGTGGACAAGGTCGATACCTGCTATCGCGTCCTCGGTGCGGTACATAATTTGTACAAACCCCTGCCGGGGCGCTTCAAGGACTACATCGCCATTCCCAAGGCCAACGGCTATCAATCGCTGCATACCACGCTGTTCGGTATGCACGGGGTGCCGATCGAGATCCAGATCCGCACCCGGGAAATGGAAGAGATGGCCAACAACGGCATCGCCGCCCATTGGCTGTACAAATCCAGCGGCGACGAGCAGCCCAAAGGCACCCATGCCCGCGCCCGCCAATGGGTCAAGGGCGTGCTGGAAATGCAGCAACGTGCCGGCAACTCCCTGGAATTCATCGAAAGCGTGAAGATCGACCTGTTCCCGGACGAGGTCTACGTGTTCACGCCCAAAGGCCGGATCATGGAGCTGCCCAAAGGCTCCACTGCGGTCGACTTTGCCTACGCGGTACACACCGACGTCGGCAACAGCTGCATTGCCTGCCGGATCAACCGGCGCCTGGCCCCGCTGTCGGAACCGCTGCAAAGCGGCTCCACTGTGGAGATCGTCAGCGCACCGGGCGCGCGCCCGAACCCGGCGTGGCTGAACTTCGTGGTTACCGGCAAGGCGCGCACACACATCCGCCACGCACTGAAACTGCAGCGCCGCTCCGAGTCCATCAGCCTGGGCGAGCGCCTGCTGAACAAAGTGCTCAACGGTTTCGACAGCGCCTTGGACAAGATTGCCCAGGAGCGCGTGCAAGCGATGCTCCACGAGTATCGCCAGGAAACCATCGAGGACCTGCTGGAAGATATCGGCCTGGGCAACCGCATGGCCTACGTGGTCGCCCGCCGCCTGCTGGGTGAAGGCGAACAACTGCCAAGCCCGGAAGGCCCGCTGGCGATTCGCGGCACCGAGGGCCTGGTGCTCAGCTATGCCAAATGCTGCACGCCGATCCCTGGCGACCCGATTGTCGGCCACCTGTCGGCCGGCAAGGGCATGGTCGTTCACCTCGACAACTGCCGCAACATCACCGAGATCCGCCACAACCCGGAAAAATGCATCCAACTCTCGTGGGCCAAGGATGTCACCGGCGAATTCAACGTCGAACTGCGCGTGGAGCTGGAACACCAGCGCGGCCTGATCGCCCTGCTGGCCAGCAGCGTCAACGCGGCCGACGGCAATATCGAGAAAATCAGCATGGACGAGCGCGATGGTCGCATCAGCGTGGTCCAGCTGGTGGTCAGCGTGCATGACCGCGTGCATCTGGCCCGCGTGATCAAGAAACTGCGCGCCTTGACCGGTGTGATCCGCATCACCCGCATGCGTGCGTAGCCCATCCATTACAAGGAGTCATTCATGACCAAGACCGTTATCACCAGCGACAAGGCCCCAGCCGCCATCGGTACTTACTCCCAGGCCATCAAGGCGGGCAACACCGTCTACATGTCCGGCCAGATTCCGCTGGACCCAAAGACCATGGAACTGGTGGAAGGCTTCGAAGCCCAGACCGTACAGGTCTTCGAAAACCTCAAGTCCGTGGCCGAAGCTGCCGGCGGCTCGTTCAAGGACATCGTCAAGCTGAACATCTTCCTCACCGACCTGAGCCACTTCGCCAAGGTCAACGAGATCATGGGCAAGTACTTCGAACAACCTTACCCAGCCCGTGCCGCCATTGGTGTGGCCGCCCTGCCAAAGGGCGCGCAGGTTGAGATGGACGCAATTCTGGTCATCGAGTAAAACACCCGGCGCAGCCTCCACAGGCTGCGCCGACTTCGTTTTAAAAGGATTTCATGATGCGCAAAGCGCTTGTAGCCTCTTCGTTGCTCGCCCTGTTGCTCGGCGGCTGCGCCAGCAACCCTGCCAACCAGGATGTGAGCGGCACCTGGATCAACCAGGTCGCCATCGATGCGGCAGCCAAGGGCGGCCCTTTGCGTGAAGCGCTGCAAAGCTATGGCCCGAACCTCGAGTGGGAGGTCAACCCCAAGGCTTCGCAGGCACGTTACTACAACGGTTTTGAAGTCGCCGAAGGCAAGTTGCTCGGCGAACAGTCCGGTGCCTGGAGCGTCGACTTCTACGGCAGCTCCGCCACTGAACTCAAGCGCAAAGGCAGGCAACTGCTGCAAGTGGCCAACGATAACGAGCCCGAGCAGCTCTTCGCCCGCGCCAAGGAACCTGCACCGGAAGGCGCGCCGCTGGGTGCCAACTTCGAACGTGCCCTGTACGCAGCCTATATGGGCGGCGACTGGAAGATCACCGACGGCTTCGGCAACGGTGCCACTGTCCAGTTCCAGCCTGACGGCAAGGTCGCCGGTCTGCCCAATGTTGATCGGTACTCTCTGTGCCTGGCCGGTGACTGTGCCTCCATGAGCGGCGGCTACGACAGCATGTGGCTGCAGCTCAACGGCGTGGGCAACCCGTGGATCTTCATGCGCAAAGGCAAGCAGCTGGAGATCTTCCAGGCGATCAACACCGCACAGGCGGACGAAGTGCCCCAGTTCACTCCCGGGCCGCGTCAATGGCTGCTTGAAAAGCAATAGCAGTCATCACCCACATTTTTAACCGCATTTCAGCCTTTAAGAATGGCTGCGTACCCTTCGCGGTAGCTCGCATACGTGGGCGTCCACCCCAGCGCCTTTATCCGGGCATTGCTGCATTGCTTGCTGCCCGCACGCCGCACACTCGCGTCCTCGGACCGCTCAGTGACGCCCAGGTAGTCACGCAGCCAGGCCACCACCTCGGCCAAGGGCGCCGGTGCGTCATCGACGCCGATATAGACCTTATCCAGCGAACCGCCCTGCTCCACGTGGCGGAGCAAAAATGCCAGCAAGCCCGCCGCATCATCGGCGTGTATACGGTTGCCATATAAAGGTGGATCAAGCGCTACACGGTACCCCTGGCGCACCTGGGTCAGCAGCCATTCGCGACCAGGACCGTAAATGCCGGTCAACCGCACGACGCTCGCAGGAATGCCACTGTTAAGTGCCACCTGCTCGGCCTCCAGCATGACTTGCCCGGAATAACCCTTGGCCTGGGTTTCGGAGGTTTCGTCGACCCACTCGCCATTCTGCTGCCCGTATACGCTGCTGCTGGATACAAACAGCAGATGCTTGGGCTCCTGGCCATAATCCTTCAGCCACTCCAGCACGTGCTGCAGACCTTGCACGTAAGCGGCGCGATAACCGGCCTCATCGTGGTCGGTGGCGGCGGCGCAGTACACCAGGTAATCCACCCCGCCGATCGGCCAGGTGTCAGGGCAATCCTTGTTGAACAGGTCGCCGGCAATGCCGATCACCCCCTCGGGCAGGCGCGAAATATCGCGCCGCAGGCCATGAACCTCCCATTCCGAGGCCAGCAATTGGCTAGCCAGCCGACTACCCACATCGCCACATCCGGCAATCACAACAGAAGGCACAGACATCATAAAACTCCGTTCTTAAAGGTCTAGATTAGCCCTCGCAGCAGACCGGCGGCCAGAAAAAGGGCAAATAAAGTTACTGTATTACTTCTGTTAACAAGAATTACTTGCAATAATAACCGCCCATTTGTCCTCGACCCCTTTTGGGTCTGGAAGGACGATCACTCATTTTCTTCTCTCAGGTCCGGCCAGCATGACACGTAATACAACCCCCGCTTCGCCAACCACGCTTCACAGCCCATCCCGCGCCTGGCGTGCGATTGCTGCGATGCTGTTCAGCGTACTGCTGGCGCCGACCGCCGCATTCGCTGATGCCACCGCCCCGGCTACCCCGGCCGCCGCCGAGCACAATGCTGCGGCTCCAACCGCACCCGCTGCTGCCCCCGCGGCCACCGACCCGGCCCAGGCTGCATCCCCAGCCGCCGCCGACGAAACCGGTGTCGTGCTGGAAGAAGACAACACCCTGGGCATGGCCCACGACCTGTCGCCATGGGGTATGTACCAGAATGCTGACGTGGTGGTGAAAGCCGTGATGATCGGCCTGGCCATCGCGTCGATCATTACCTGGACCATCTGGATCGCCAAAGGCTTCGAGCTGCTGGGTGCCAAGCGCCGTCTGCGCGCTGAAATCGTCCACCTGAAGAAAGCCACCACCCTCAAGGAAGCCAGCGAAAGCGCGACCAAGAAAGGCACCCTGGCAAACACCCTGGTGCACGACGCACTGGAAGAAATGCGCCTGTCGGCCAACACCCGTGAAAAAGAAGGCATCAAGGAGCGCGTGGCGTTCCGCCTGGAACGCCTGGTTGCAGCCTGCGGCCGTAACATGAGCAGCGGCACCGGCGTGCTGGCGACCATCGGCTCCACCGCGCCGTTCGTCGGCCTGTTCGGTACCGTCTGGGGCATCATGAACAGCTTCATCGGCATCGCCAAAACCCAGACCACCAACCTCGCCGTCGTCGCCCCCGGCATCGCCGAAGCCCTGCTGGCAACCGCCCTGGGCCTGGTCGCCGCGATTCCTGCGGTAGTGATCTACAACGTCTTCGCCCGTTCGATTGCCGGCTACAAGGCCCAGGTATCGGATGCGTCGGCAGAAGTCCTGCTGCTGGTCAGCCGCGACCTCGATCACCTGCCTACCGAGCGCAGCTCGCAACCGCACATGGTGAAAGTGGGGTAATCGGCCATGGGCCTGCATTTGAATCAAGGCGACGACGAACTCGTCGAGAACCACGAAATCAACGTCACGCCGTTTATCGACGTGATGCTCGTGCTGCTGATCATCTTCATGGTGGCCGCTCCATTGGCCACCGTGGACATCAAGGTTGACCTGCCCGCCTCCAGCGCCAAGCCTGCGCCGCGGCCGGAGAAACCGATCTTCCTCAGCGTCAAGGCGGACCAACGCCTGTTCCTGGGCGAAGAAGAAGTCAAGGCCGAAACCCTGGGGCCGGTGCTCGATGCCAAGACCCAAGGCAAGAAGGACACGACGATCTTCTTCCAGGCCGACAAAGGCGTGGACTACGGCGACCTGATGAGCGTGATGGATGCCCTGCGGGCAGCCGGCTACCTCAAGGTAGGCCTGGTCGGACTTGAGACGGCAGCCAAGAAATGATCACGACGCGCCACAAACTGACGCGTTATGGCACCAGCCTCGCCGTCGTGCTGGGCGTGCATGCCGTCGCGATTGCCATCGCGCTCCACTGGTCAGCGCCGCGCACGGTGCAGTTGCCGCCAGCGGCCATGGTCATCGACCTGGCCCCGATGCCTGCACCGCCGCCGCCGGCGCCGCCGAAAGTGGTAACGCCGCCGCAACCGCCTGCACCGGTGGAAGAGCTGCCCCTGCCGAAACTGGCCGAGGCGCCCAAGCCAACGATCCAGGTGCCCAAGCCGGTCAAGCCCAAGCCTAAACCGCAGCCGCCCAAGCCGGTGGAGAAAAAGATCGAGCCGCCCAAGGAGAAACCCTCCGAGGACCCGCCGAGCGACGCTCCGCCCACCAAGGCACCGGCTGAAAAATCGGCCCAGCCCGTACCTGGCCCGTCGCCGCAACAGATCGCCGCCAAAGCGTCCTGGGAAGGCACCCTGCTGGCACACTTGCAGAAGTACAAGAAGTACCCGCCAGGTGCCCAGGCCCGTGGCAAGGAAGGCCTGAACCGCCTGAAGTTCGTGGTGGATGGCGACGGTAACGTGCTGTCCTACGAGTTGGTGGGGCGTTCCGGCAACGCCGACCTGGACCGCGCCACCCTGGACATGATCCGTCGTGCCCAGCCGCTGCCCAAGCCGCCGGCCGACATGCTCAAGGGCGGCAGCATCGAGATCGTTGCACCGTTCGTGTACAACATCGAAAAACGTCGTCGCTGAAAATGATGGTGGCGAGGGACACCCCTCGCCACTCTCAGCAAAATCCCGCGCATTCCCCGCTCAATCCCCAGCAAAGTTCTGATAACGTGCGTCTATCGATTGCAGCCGGTATGCTTGGCCCGCAACCTCATGGACGCCCGCTATGACTCTTACAGAATTACGCTACATCGTTACCCTCGCCCAAGAGCAGCACTTTGGCCACGCGGCCGAACGCTGCCACGTCAGCCAGCCGACGCTGTCGGTGGGCGTGAAAAAGCTTGAAGACGAACTCGGTGTGCTGATTTTCGAGCGCAGCAAAAGCGCCGTGCGCCTCACCCCAGTGGGCGAAGGCATCGTTGCCCAGGCCCAGAAGGTGCTGGAACAGGCGCAAAGCATTCGTGAACTGGCCCAGGCCGGTAAGAACCAGCTGACTGCACCGCTGAAAGTCGGCGCCATCTATACCGTCGGCCCGTACCTGTTCCCGCACCTGATCCCGCAACTGCACCGCGTCGCGCCGCAGATGCCGCTGTATATCGAAGAAAACTTCACCCACGTGCTGCGCGACAAACTGCGCAACGGCGAGCTGGACGCGATCATCATCGCCCTGCCGTTCAACGAAGCGGATGTGTTGACCCTGCCGCTCTACGACGAGCCGTTCTACGTGCTGATGCCCGCCTCCCATCCGTGGACGCAAAAAGACACCATCGACGCCGGCCTGCTCAACGACAAGAGCCTGCTGTTGCTCGGCGAAGGCCACTGCTTCCGCGACCAGGTGCTGGAAGCCTGCCCGACCCTGACCAAAGGCAACGACGGCGCCAAGCACACCACCGTGGAATCCAGCTCCCTGGAAACCATCCGGCATATGGTCGCTTCCGGCCTGGGTATCTCGATCCTGCCGCTGTCGGCAGTGGACAGCCATCACTACGCCCCCGGCGTGATCGAAGTGCGTCCACTGACGCCGCCGGTGCCGTTCCGTACCGTGGCGATTGCCTGGCGCGCCAGCTTCCCACGGCCCAAAGCCATTGAGATCCTCGCCGACTCGATCCGCCTGTGTTCGGTGGCCAAGCCGCCTGCTGCGAGCTAAGTAAACGTATGACTGAGCTGTCGCAGGTGTCGGTGACGGCACTCAAGGGTGTCGGCGAGGCCATGGCCGAGAAGCTGGCCAAGGTCGGCCTGGAAAACCTCCAGGACGTGCTGTTCCACCTGCCCCTGCGCTATCAGGACCGCACTCGCGTGGTGCCCATCGGCCAACTGCGTCCCGGGCAGGATGCCGTGGTCGAAGGCACCGTCAGCGGCGCCGATGTGGTGATGGGCAAGCGCCGCAGTCTGGTGGTGCGCCTGCAGGATGGCACCGGCGGCCTGAGCCTGCGTTTCTACCATTTCAGTAACGCACAGAAGGAAGGCCTCAAGCGCGGCACCCGCGTGCGCTGCTACGGCGAAGCGCGCCCCGGCGCCTCGGGCCTGGAGATCTACCACCCGGAATACCGTGCCATTACCGGTGACGAACCGCCGCCGGTGGACACCACCCTCACGCCGATCTACCCGCTCACCGAAGGCCTGACCCAACAGCGCCTGCGCCAATTGTGCATGCAGACCCTGGGCATGCTTGGCCCGCAGAGCCTGCCCGACTGGCTGCCCCTGGAACTGGCCCGCGACTACCAACTGGCGCCACTGGCCGATGCGATCCGCTACCTGCATCACCCCCCTGCGGACGCCGATGTCGACGAACTGGCCCTGGGTCATCACTGGGCCCAGCACCGCCTGGCCTTCGAGGAGCTGCTGACTCACCAACTGTCCCAGCAACGCCTGCGCGAAAGCATGCGCTCCCTGCGTGCGCCGGCCATGCCCAAGGCCACGCGCCTGCCTGCGCAATACCTGGCCAACCTCGGCTTTGCGCCGACCGGTGCCCAGCAGCGCGTGGGCAATGAAATCGCCTACGACCTCAGCCAGCACGAGCCGATGCTGCGCCTGATCCAGGGCGACGTGGGCGCGGGCAAGACCGTGGTCGCCGCCCTCGCCGCCCTGCAAGCCCTGGAAGCCGGTTACCAGGTGGCGCTGATGGCGCCCACCGAGATCCTCGCCGAGCAGCACTTCATCACGTTCAAGCGCTGGCTCGAGCCCCTGGGCCTGGAAGTCGCGTGGCTGGCCGGCAAGCTCAAGGGCAAGACGCGCGCGGCCGCGCTGGAACAGATCGCCGCCGGTGCACCGATGGTGGTGGGCACCCATGCGCTGTTCCAGGACGAAGTGCAGTTCAAGAACCTGGCTCTGGTGATTATCGACGAACAGCACCGCTTCGGCGTGCAACAGCGCCTGGCCCTGCGCCAGAAAGGCGTGGGCGGGCGCATGAACCCGCACCAGTTGATCATGACCGCCACCCCGATCCCGCGCACCCTGGCCATGAGCGCCTACGCCGACCTCGACACTTCGATCCTCGACGAACTGCCCCCCGGCCGCACACCGGTCAACACCGTGCTGGTCACCGACACCCGGCGCGTCGAAGTGATCGAGCGTGTGCGCGGCGCCTGCGCCGAAGGCCGCCAGGCGTACTGGGTGTGCACACTGATCGAAGAGTCCGAGGAGCTGACCTGCCAGGCCGCCGAGACCACCTATGAAGACCTCACCAGCGCCCTGGGGGAACTCAAGGTCGGGCTGATCCACGGGCGCATGAAGCCTGCGGAAAAGGCCGCGGTGATGGCTGAATTCAAGGCCGGTAACCTGCAGCTGCTGGTCGCTACCACCGTGATTGAAGTGGGCGTGGACGTGCCCAACGCCAGCCTGATGATCATCGAAAACCCCGAGCGCCTGGGCCTGGCGCAATTGCACCAATTGCGCGGCCGTGTTGGCCGAGGCAGTGCCGCCAGCCACTGCGTGCTGCTCTACCACCCGCCGTTGTCGCAGATCGGCCGCCAACGCCTGGGCATCATGCGCGAGACCAACGACGGTTTTGTCATCGCCGAAAAAGACCTTGAACTGCGCGGCCCCGGCGAAATGCTCGGCACCCGCCAGACCGGCCTGCTGCAGTTCAAGGTCGCCGACCTGATGCGCGACGCCGACCTGCTGCCCGCCGTGCGCGATGCAGCGCAGGCATTGCTGGAGCGCTGGCCGGATCACGTCAGCCCGCTGCTGGATCGCTGGCTGCGCCATGGGCAGCAATACGGCCAAGTGTGACGCCTGCCTCACTTATCCGACCTACAGGTGTATCAAGCTGGTTATACTTCGGTGACTGTAAGAAATTGGATCAGGCCATGTCAGAAGTTGCCCACGCCACAGCCCCATTGACCGCCCCGCCGGTCATTCGGGCTTTGCTCGCAAAACTCGCCATCAGCTACACGGAAGTCACCGAACATCCGGGCCTGAATCCTGCGCAAAAAGTCCAGGCCGTCTTGCTGGAAGACGCGGTGGGCGCCCTGATGGTGCTGTTCCCGCAGAACCAGTTGCTGGACCTCAACCGCCTCACCGAACTCACGGGTCGCCGCCTTACAGCCGTGTCGCCTGACCGCGTCGCGCGCATGCTGGGCAAGCACGACCTGAGCCTGCTGCCGGGCCTGCCGGCACTCACCAGTTCGCCGTGCCTGTACGAAGGCAGCCTGCTCGACGAACCGAGCCTGCTGGTGCATTCAGGTGAAGCCGGGCTGCTGCTGGAAATCGCCAGCGACGCGTTCAAGACCATGCTCACCAAGGCCAGCGCCGCCCAGTTCGGTGAACCGCTGAGCAACATCCGCCCGAACCTCGACCGCCCCAATGATGACCGTGAGGAAATCACCCAGGCGATGCAGGCGTTTACCGCCCGCCGCATCCAGCAACGCCTGGAAGCGACCATCGAGATTCCACCGCTGGCCGACACCGCCCAGAAGATCATCAAGCTGCGCGTCGACCCCAATGCCACCATCGACGACATCACCGGCGTGGTTGAAACCGACCCGGCCCTGGCCGCCCAAGTGGTGAGCTGGGCTGCGTCGCCGTACTACGCATCGCCGGGCAAGATCCGCTCGGTGGAAGACGCCATCGTGCGCGTGCTGGGTTTTGACCTGGTGATCAACCTCGCCTTGGGCCTCGCCCTGGGCAAGACCTTGAGCCTGCCCAAGGACCACCCGCACCAGGCCACACCGTACTGGCACCAGTCCATCTACACCGCCGCCGTGATCGAAGGCCTGACCCGCGCCATGCCCCGCGCCCAGCGCCCGGAAGCCGGCCTGACCTACCTCGCCGGCCTGCTGCACAACTTCGGCTACCTGTTGCTGGCCCATGTGTTCCCGCCGCACTTCTCGCTGATCTGCCGCCACCTGGAGGTCAACCCGCACCTGTGCCACAGCTATGTGGAGCAACACTTGCTGGGCATCAGCCGCGAGCAGATCGGCGCCTGGCTGATGCGCTACTGGGACATGCCGGACGAGCTGTCCACTGCCCTGCGTTTCCAGCACGACCCGACCTACGATGGGCAATACGCCGAATACCCGAACCTGGTGTGCCTGGCCGTGCGCCTGCTGCGCAGCCGGGGGATTGGGTCCGGGCCGGACGAGACCATCCCGGACGAACTGCTTGAGCGTTTGGGCTTGAGCCGTGACAAAGCGGATGAAGTCGTGGCCAAGGTGCTGGATGCCGAGGTGCTGCTGCGCGAATTGGCCTCGCAGTTCAGCCAGGGCTGAATCTGGCGCCTGTCAGATAGCTATCCAACTCGGTCGACCTGAAAGCCTACTTCTTTTTCTTCGGCTTCAAATACTTGGTCAACCCCTGGAACCAGATCACCAGCGCCGGGTTGCCCTTGATCTGGATCGACTTGTCCTGAATCCCCGTCATGAACGCCAGTTGCTTGTTCTTCGCCTGCATCGTGGCGAAGCCGTAGGCCGCATCCTTGAACGCAATGGCAAACGCCGGCGCCGGGTGGACACCCGAGCGACTGGTGATGCGCTGGTCCTTGACGATGAAGTGACGGGCAACCTTGCCGTCGAGGGTCTGCAACTGGAACGCGAGGTCTTTGTCACCCAGCTGTTGCTGGAAGGCAGGATTGGTGCGGCTGGCTTTGCCCATCATCAGGCCCAGCACCCACAGGAGAAGACGAAATTTCATGCACACGGCCTCGGTGTAATTATTGAGTGGCCGCAGCAGTTTAACCAATTGCAAAAAGAACGCTACCGATCTTGCGCATTAGCGGAAGATCGGCTGGCGTTTGACGCTTATAGCAGCATGTTACTTAAACGTTAGGGCAAGGCACCGGAGCCCAGTCGACCAGGTTAGGATCGCGGCAAGTGCCTTCGATCTGCGCTTTACCAGCGCTGGCGACCTTCTTGCTTTCATCCTGCTTGGTCTGGGCGGTCTGGAAGGTTTTCTCGGTGCTCACGGCTTCTGTTGGTACGGTTGGAAGCGGTGGCTTTTTCGGTGGCTTGGTGCCGGTACCTTTCTTCTTGCCCGGCGTCACAACGGGCGTTACATCGGCCTTGGCCACGGTGACCACGTCGGCACGCTGTACGCCGACCTGCTGCAGGTCTTTCTCGTAGGCCTGGGTGTAGTTGTTCAGGTCTTCGGCGGCTTTGCCGTTGACCGCCACGATCAGGTCATTGGATTCCTTCAGGCCCGAGACGATTTCCGCCAGGCGCTTGCGGCCTTCGGTGTCGTTGACGGTCTTGGCTTTGCGATCCGCCACCAACTTGGTGAATGCGCTCTGGTAGCACTGCTGGGACGCCCTGGCGTACGCGGTGCTGCGGTCGATGTCGGAGGCGCTTTTGTTCACGTCAGCCGCATACGAGGCAATGCGCTGGTTGTCATCGGCGATCTGCTTCTGACGCTCGGTGTAGTAACCCGCTGCGCCGCCGGCCAGGGCCCCGCCCGCTGCACCGATGGCGGCGTTACGGCCACGTTTTTCCTTGTCGCCGGTCAGGGCGCCGAGCAGGGCACCGCCGGCCGCGCCGATGGCCGCACCGGTCACCACCGACTTGGTCATGTTCGAATCGGTGGCGCGCAAGTGCTGCACCGGCTCGTAGCAGTTGGGGTAGTACTCGACCTTGGTGCTCGACGCGACCTTGGAGGCCGGCGACGTGGCGCAGCCGGTCAGCACAGTGCTGAAGCCGGCCGCGATCAGCAGCAAGTGACGCTTGGAAACCGCCTTACGGGAAAAAAGCATAGGTTGTGTTCTCTTCTAAGTTTGACTTGCCCAGCACGGCCACTGCCGCCTGAGTCCCTTCCAAGCTCGCCATACAGCCAGCGATCAGCGCTGACCGCTCGCTGCGAGCAATTCCTTCAAGATCGTCGCCGGGTCGGCCCGCTGTTGCTTGCGGTAGTTGCCGACATGGCGAACGAACAGTGTTGCGCGCGTCACCAGGCTCTTGCCGAGCACGGGCTTGCGATCCAACTCTTCCTTGATCCGTTGAAACTGCGCCTGGATCACCGCATCGGTGTAACGCGTGCCGGTGGCCAGGTTGTCGATATAGATCGCCACCGCGCCATCGAGGGCGCTGCGTCCGTTTTCGATGGCCGTGGCAAACAGTGCCGCGCTGGCCTCTTCCTTGTTGTCCAGGGCCTGCTGGCGACTCTTCTGCAGGTTGGCCAGGCGGATGTTGTAGTTGCTGATGGTCTCGGCCACCAGCGCGGCCGACTGAATCAGGTTGCCCGCCGCTTCTTCGCGTTGCTGGGCGATCAGCGAGACATTGCGCTTGAGTTCTTCATTGACCAGCCCGAGTTCGGCCTGCAGCTTGGGGTCGACGCTGGCGGCGATGATGCTGTCCAGGCGCTTGGTCGGGTCCTGGGCGTCATCGATGGCGTCGGTCAGCGAGGCCAGGCGGCCCTCTTTCTGCCACTGCGCAAACAACTCCTTGTAACGCGAGCGCGGCGCCGACAACGCACCGATTGCCACGCGAAAACCCGTGGTCTCGTTGCTCTGCTCGGTGCCGTCGGCGGCGAACAGCGGGTATTCGCGGCGCATGCCGGTAAACAGCGTGCCCTCGCCTTCGAGGTAGTTGCCGCCCTTGACCACAAAGCCGCCGTAGGTGCCCTGGCGACGACCGGCGTGCACCAGCTGGAAGGACTCCTGGACCATTTCCGCGGCGTTGCCGATCACGTCGAACATGCCGATGGGGTTGGGCAGCTTGGTACCGATAGGCATCAGGCGTGCGGCCTGGCCAGTACCGCCGGCGACCTGGTTGAACACCGCGTAATCACCCAGCGGGCCATCGCTGTCGCTGCCTTCAACGCGGCGTGGAAACAGGCGCCCTTCCAAGTCCTGGCGGCTCACCGCCTGGCCACCGCGTGCGGCGAACTCCCACTCCACTTCAGTGGGCAGGCGCACGAAACCCAGGCCGCCGTCTTCCGCCGACGACCCACGACCGCTCACCGGCAGCAAATCGCGGTGGTATTTCATCAGCCAGGCGCTGTACACCGCCGAAAAGCGCTCGGCCTCAAAGCGCGACAGCTTCACCTTGGGCAAACGCCCGGCCATGCCGGTGGGCGCATCGCACGCCGGTGCCGGTTCGCCACTGGCCAGGGATTGCGCCTGGGCCATCACCTGGGCGTACTGGCGGGCGGTCACTTCGTACTTGCCGATGAAGTACAGCATGGGCTTGAGCGGGGTCTTGGCGTCGGTCTTCGGCATCAACGGCGCAATGACTTTGCTCCAGTCTTTCGGCAAGTCCTTGAGGGTGAACTGGCCGT
Organism: Pseudomonas sp. LAMO17WK12:I1; assembly: GCF_900177315.1. NCBI lineage: Bacteria > Pseudomonadati > Pseudomonadota > Gammaproteobacteria > Pseudomonadales > Pseudomonadaceae > Pseudomonas > Pseudomonas sp. LAMO17WK12:I1. Next base: position 187,140 of record NZ_FWZV01000007.1, read on the forward strand.
TGATAAAGTCGCGGCGGTAGCCGGAGATAAATGACTGCTGGTAACCCGCCTCGCCTTCGGCGAAGGGGTAGCCGAGGCTGATCTCGCGGTCATCCAAGGTCCCTTGGGCCAGCACATAGGCGTAGCGGAACACCATAGTGCCTTCGCACGGCAGCGGCAGGCTGACGTCGTCGGGCAACGGCTTGGGGTTGTCGAGCTTGTCGCTCGCTTCATCGGCCATGGCCAGCGAGGCCAGGCTCAGCGCCACAACGGCGCCCAGTAACTTATACATCTCTGATTCCTTCAGAAGCCTGGATACGCGCCACTCGCCAACCACCACAGGCTGCCGCCACGGCGCTGACGCCAAGGACTGCAACCAGGGCCAGGCCATAGTGACGCGCCAGCAGGTGGCTGGCGTGTTCGCCCGGCACCTGCACGAATAACTTGTTCAACGCCGCCTCGGCCAGGCCATACAGCCCAACGCTGAGTAAAGCGGCAAACCCTGCGCTGTACAGCGCCTGCAGCACCACAAACAACAACAGCGCGCCGGTGGAAAACCCCAACAGGCGCAACACCGACAATTCCCGGCGCTTGCGCGCCACAGCGGCCAACACCCCGGCGAAGATCGCCGCAAACGCGCCCGCCAAGGCCAACCCGGCGATGATCCAGAAGACGATCGACAGGTTGCGGCTCAGCGACTGCACCTGGGCGATCGTCTGTGCCTGGGTCGATACCAACAGATTCTGCCCGGCGAAAAATACCCGCAGCGGCTCCACATCGGCCAGGCTGCGCGCATACAAGCGAAACGCCGGATACACCCGCTGCTCGCTCACACCCACCTCATCACCGGCCCAGCCCAACGCCGGTACCGCACGGCCATCGCGGTAATCTTCCGCCGCTTCCAGCAATCTCAAATCGGCAAACAACCCATCCCGGGCGAAGGCTTCCAGCGGCAGCACCGCCAGTACCTGCAAGCGCGTGCGCTGGGCTTCTACACGCCCCGCCACTTGCCGCGCAAAGCTGGTCTCCAGCCAATCCCCAGGCCGCGCCGCAAGCTTCTCGGCAGCGGTGTGGCTCAGCACGATCCGGTCCAGGCCCCTGGGCATCGGCAGGCCGTTGAGCAGCGGATCACCCGCAGCGGTCGGCAGCATTTCCAGGGTCAGCGTGCCCACCTGCGCCGTCGCCGCAATCTGCCGCGTGCGCGGTAAGGCGAACGCCACATCGCTGCGCTGGCCAAGCTGTTCGACAAATGCGCTGCTGAATCGACCACCGCCCAGCGGAATAATTTCACGAGTGGCCGGATCGGTCTCCAAACGTTCGGTCAAACTGCTAACCAGTCCAAATTTCAGGCCGAACAACACCAGCAACGGCGCGATCACCGCCACCAGCGCCAACACCGAACAGGCCGACAGCCAGGCATCGTTGCGGTAATCCTGCCAGGCCAGGGACGCCACCAGAGGGATGCGCATCAGCACGCCTCCCCAAGGGTCGCGGTGACGCCGCCATCGGTATCGCGACGGCAACTGATGCGCCGCACCTGCAAGCCACTGGCACGGGCCAAGGGTTCGTCATGGGTGGCGATCACACAGGCGGCGCGGTGCTCGCGGGCCTGGGCCAGCAGGGCCTGCATCACGCGCTCGGCGTTCAGCGGATCAAGGGACGCCGTCGGCTCATCGGCCAGCACCAGTTGCGGTGCATGGGCCAGGGCGCGGGCGCAGCTCACACGTTGGCGCTGGCCCACCGACAACGCGGCCGGCTTCTTGGCCAACTGGTCGCTGATCTCCAGCTGTTCCGCCAGGCGCGTCACGCTGCCGTCGTCTTTCAACCCCAGCAGTTGCCGGGACAGCGCGATATTGCTGCGCACATCCAGAAAGCCCAGCAGCCCGCCGGTTTGCAGCACATAGCCCAAGTGCTGGCTGCGCAGCGCGGCCAGGGTGGATTGCTGATCGGCGCGCCACAGTCCACCAATGTCCTGCCGGTTGAATTCGAACCGGCCCACCTGATCCGGCGCCAGTACCAGCGCCAACAGATCCAGCAAGGTGCTCTTGCCGCACCCGCTCGGCCCGACAATCGCCAATTGCTCGCCGGCACGCAGGTGCAGCGCCGGGATCACCAGGCTGTAACGCTGGCTGCCGACACCCCGGCTCTTGTGCACCGCGCTCAGGTTCAGCATTACGGCAGCGTCGACAACGGCACGCGGTACAACGCATCGCCCGGCTCGGCATCGCCGAAACGGACCCAGTTGGCCACGTCATTGTGGAAGGTTTCGTAGAGGCGGATTTTCGAATCCAGCTCGTCGATAAAGTCTTCCTGCTCGGCCACGCTCAACGACAACCACAGGTCCTGGGTCATGTTCAGCGACTTGCTGCGGTACGGCAGGCCTTCAAGGTATTCGCCGAGAATGCCGCCGTCGGCCAGGTTGCCGCCCTTGCGCAGGGCTTGGGGGTCGCGGCTCATATAGGCCGAGGCGCTGGCGATTTCCTGGAAGAAATCCTTGGGCGAGGTCTGGGTCTTGCGCGCCGCATCGACGATCAGTTTCAGCGACTGTTGCAGGTCATTGAGCTGCAGCTTGGTCAGCATCACGCACACCTGGAACGCCGGCAGCGCGGGGTTGGTCAGGTCGCGGTCGGCGGTCCAGGCACTGACCAGCTGCGGCGCCTGGCTGGCGTTCCGGCGCCCGAGGAAGTCCATGTGCATGGCATAGCCGACCGCTGCGGATTTGTCCGCCAGGCTCGGCGCGGCACTCAGCAGCGGCACCGCTTGCGGCGTATTGCTGCGCACCTGGTGCACGAGGTTGGCGAACACACTGCCGATCTCGTCGACACGCTCGCCCAGCTTGCGCACATCGCCACCCGGCACGGGCGTGTACAGGTCGCCGATCTGCGGGTTGGCGTCGGCGGTGAGGATGCGATATTGGCTCTCGGCGCCGGCGTGGGTTTTCTTGCCCGCGTCGGTGCGCAGGTGCAGCGCGTAGATCTTGATCTGCTTGCCCAGTGCGGCCTGGCGCACTTCGGCTTCGTTCATCTGGGTGGCGGCAAACGGGTCGTTCTTGCGCAGCGCGCCCGCATCGGTGACCAGCAGGATGATACGACCGCCGTAGCCGGACCAGTCCATGCCGTCCACGGCCTGCATCACCCCGGCAAACGCGTCCTCGTTGAAGGAGTGGCTGGACACGGTAGACGCCTTGACCTGGCGCGCCATGTCGAGGAAGCGTTGCGGGTCACGACCCTGGTCGAGGCTGATCAGGGTCTTGGCCACGTATTCCAGGCCTGGGGTTTTCTTGATGCTGCTCCGGAAACCGACCATGCCGAAGCTGACACTGTCCAGCTCGCCACGCTCGGCGATACGGGTTTGCAACTCGTGCACCACGTCGCGGATCTGGTCGATGTAGGGCTGCATGGAGACCGTGGTGTCCACCACCAGCACCACGGCAGTGCGGAAGGCGTCGGCATTGGCGTTGATCACCGGGGTCGATGGTTTGGCCGCAGCGTTGCTGCCCGGGTCGATGGAGGCGACGTTAAGCAACTGCACCGGCTGGCCGTTTTCGTCGAAGCTCTCCTTGGCGTCGAAGATCGGCAACAGGTAGAACTGGTTCTGCGGCACCGCGCTGGCGGCCGGCTCCAGGGCCAGGACCTGGCCGTTGTCGTCGCTGTTCTTCTGCGCCTTGGCCAGCACGCCTTTGGCGGCGGCTGGATCAGCGAGCAACTTTTCCACTTCGCCGGATTGGCGCAGGAACATCACCGGCGCCCGGCCGGAGCGTTCGGTGAACTTGAGCACGAGGCTTTGCTTCCAGTCGCTGACCTGGGCGGCCGGCAACCAGCCGTCGCTGCGGCCATCGGTGGCGGCACCGACGCGCACCCACGGGCTGCCGTCGACGTCTTTGCGCTGGTACACATACAGCACGGAGAACGCCGGCAGGGCCTTGCCCGGCGCGCCGCCGGCGTCATCCGACAGCTTGGCGCCGGGCTTGCTGAGGACGCGCTGGAACAGGGTCTTCTTGCCGGCCATCAATAACGGCCGTTGGCCGCCGTCCACTTCGGCGGCCGTAGTGGGCGTTGCCGGGGGCACGTCGGCGACCGCCGTCGGTGGCTTGGCCTGAGGCACGACGGCAGCCGGCGGCTTGGCCGGTTCATCACTGCCGCTCAACCACCAGTAACTGCCGCCACCAATGGCCAATGCGACGGCCACCGCCACGGCGGCCAGTGCCAGCACCGGCCCACGGCGCTGCTCGGACACGGCCTTGTGCTGGGTCGGCGTTACCACCGGCTGGCGTACCGGTTGCGCCTGGGGCCTGTCGGTCGGGATGTCGATGGTGACCGGGGTCATGCCCGCCAGATCAAAACTCAGCGGGATCGGCAACGGCCGCACCAGCGTGGCCTCCGGCGACTCCGCAGGCAGGTTATCCAGCGCCTGCAGCAGCGCCGCCGCATCCGGGAAACGCTCCGCCGGGTCCTTGGCCAACAGCTTGCGCAGCACGCCCTGATAGCGGCCGTGGTGCACCGGCAATTCCGGCAAGGGTTCGGTCAGGTGCGCCAGCGCGGTGGACAGCGCATCGTTGCCGTTGTACGGCAGCTTGCCGACGAGGATTTCATACAGCACCACGCCCAGCGCGTAGAGGTCGGCACGGCCATCGATCTCCTGGCCCCGCGCCTGCTCCGGGCTCATGTAGCTCGGCGTGCCCACGGCAAAGCCGGCCTGGGTGAATTGGGTGCGGTCGTCCAGGGACTTGGCGATACCGAAGTCCGACAGCACCGCCGTGCCATCGGCGCGGAACAGGATGTTTGCCGGCTTGACGTCGCGGTGCACCAGCCCCTGGGCATGGGCATAGCCCAGCGCCGAGGCGATCTGGCGGATCAGCGTAATGCCCTGCTCCGGCGTCAGGCCGGCGGCGATGCGCTCCTTGAGCGTGCCGTTGGGCAGGTATTCCATGGCCATGTAGTACAGCTCACCGACATTGCCGATGTCATGGATGGTCACCGTGTGCGGGTGGGACAGCCGCGCGAGGGTCTTGCCCTCGCGCAGGAAACGTTCGCAGAAGCTCGGGTCGGCCGCCAGTGCCGCCGCCATCACCTTCAACGCCACCTTGCGCTCCAGGGAACGCTGGGTCGCCAGGTACACGCTGGCCATGGCGCCTTCGCCGATCTCGCCGTCGATGTCATAGCCCGGAATCACAATGTTCATGCCGATACCTTCACGACGATGGCGGTGATGTTGTCCGGCGCGCCACGGTTGAGCCCCAGGTGCACCAGGCTGCGCACGATTTCATCCGGCGCGTCGTGGCTGAGCACTTCGCGGATCTCATGGTCTTCGACGGTCTTGTTCAGGCCATCGCTGCACAGCAGGTAGCTGTCGCCGGGGGCGATCAGCAGGTCGACCACCGCCAGTTCCAGCTGGGCTTCCACGCCAATGGCGCGGGTGACGATGTTGGCGCGCGGGTGCACGCGGGCATCGGCTTCGCTGAGCAGGCCGCTGTCCTGCAGGTCCTGGACGTAGCTGTGATCGCGAGAGATGCCTTCGAGCACGCCGTCGCGCAGGCGGTACAGGCGACTGTCGCCGGCCCACAGGCACACACCGCGCAAGCCGCGCGCGGCGAGCACCACCACCGTGCTGCCCATCATGGTCACGCCACGGTTGGCGGTTTCTTCACGCACGGCGGCGTTGATGCGGGTCAGGTCATTGCGCAGGGCTGCCGAGTACTCGTCGAGGGAACGGCCCATCGGCACGCTGCGCAGGCTGTCGACGATCAGGCTGCTGACATAATCCCCCGCCGCGTGCCCGCCCATGCCGTCGGCCACCACCCACAGGCGGTTTTCCGGCAGGTCCAGGCATGCGTCTTCGTTGACCTGGCGAACCATGCCCACATGGCTTTTGCTCGCGGATTTGTACGTCGACCCCATCTACACCACACCTTCTTGTCCGAGCAGAAACTGCGCAAAATCGCCGGCGGCAGGCAGGCCCTGACACCGCAATAAACCAGGGGAAATCGTCTGCGAACCACGCCCCCACCACAGGCTCGCACCGTCGCAGGCCTGTTCGGCGAGCGCGGTCATGCGCTGGTGCGGCACGCTGGCCGCCACGCGCTGCAGGCCGGCGAAACGGCTGTCCACCGCACGCGGCTCGGTCGCCGGTAAGCCCAGGTCGTCGAGGCCAGCGTTGAAGCGTTCAAACGTCGCGCCGGCATCCAGGGTGCTGAGCAACAGCTCTTCGGCCTGCTCGAACCAGCTGTCCGGCCCGCCCACCAGGGACGCCGGGTTGATGTCGTGATCGAGCAAGGCGACCACCGCCAGCGGGAAATAGCGCCCGACCCGGTCAATGCTCGGCATCACCACGCCCGCCGCCGCGTCCGGCCCGCACACGCCGGGCGCCAGCACAAAGCGCCACAGAGGGCTGACCAGGTACGCATTGAGCCAGTCGGCGCCGAGGCTGTTCTGGCTGGCGAGCAACCCCGCCGCCAGCCAACTGTCCCACGGGCCGATAAAGCTCTGGGGCAAGGCACGGCTGACGAAGTCTCCGCGACTGGCCAGCTTGCCGTAGAAACCCAGCGTCGTCATAGCCGCTCCGGCAGGCTGAAGCCACTGAGCACGCGGCTCTTGAACGGGTTGAAGGCGCTGTTGGCGCGCAACTCGTAGGCGATGCTCGCACCGTCGACCCGCAGGCGCAGGTTGAAGCGGTCCGGCGAATTGCCGGCGGTGAGGTCCGACTGTTCCAGCAGGCGGAACCAGGCCCACGGCCCGTCCAGGGTCACGCCCGAGCGGCCACTGGCCGACGGCGGCATGATCGAGATACGCACCACGCCAATGCTGCCGGGGTTCGGCCACTGCATCGCCACCGGGCGGCTCGGGCCGTGGTCGTAGCTCAATTGCTGGCCGTCGAGGTCGAGCAGGAACTGGGTGATGGTCGGGTCCATCGACACCGGCTTGAGTTCGAAACGTACGATCGGTTGGGTGCCACCGGAGCGGAAAAATGCATCGCGGATCGTCGCCGCGCGCTGGAAGGTTTGCAACACGCCCGGCGCAATCCCCAGCTTCTGTGCCGCGCCCGGCTGCCAGCGCCAGGTCTGTGCCGAGGTGTCCACGTACGGCTGCAGGTATTTGCGGAAGTAGTTGTCCATCACCCCGCCCACGCCGAAGAACTGGCCGAAGTCATCCAGGGTCGCATCCCGCGTGCTGCCCGGCGACATCGGGTAACGGCCGGCCAGGGACTGACGGTACACATTGACCACTTCGCTGACCCACGCCGCGTTCAGTTGGTTACGCACGCCACCCATCATGCTGTTGGTGGTGGAGTTGACCACCGACTTGACCATGCCCTGCACCAGCGGCGGTTGGCGCTCGGCGTTCAGGCTGACCCGTGTGGCCGCAGCCGCGGCCTGGTTCTTCGCCTCGCCAAGCAAGGCATCGCCGCTGGCCCCGACCATGGCGCTGACCTGCACATACAGCGCGTTCATGTCCGACAACAGACCGTCGATGGCCGCCGGTTCACCTTCGTTCTTGCTGACGATGCTGTTGAGTTCGGCAAAGTGCGCGGTCACCGGATCATCCGCTGCAGCCGGCGCATTGGCCGTCGGTTGCTCCTGGCCGAGCAGGCTGCCGAGGCGCTCCTTGAGCTTGTCGACGCCACCTTCCACCGGCACGCCTTTGGCGGCCAATTGGCGCTCTTCGGCTTGCAGATCGGTTTCCCTGGCCACGGCCACCAGCAGTTTTTTCAGCGGTGAACTCGGCCCGGAAATCACCCGCAGCACATCGGCCGCCTGGGCCACGCTGGTGATCGGCACAAAGTCGATATCGGCGAGCAGCGCATCCCACTGGCGCTGATAGTCCTGGAAATACAGGCGACGCACATCGGCGGCCAGGCTGACCACGTTCTGCTGATCGGCCTGCTCATGGCCCAGCACCCATTGTTCTTCGGCCAGGGTGCCGGTCTGGTTCAGGCTGCTGAGCAAAAACGCCTGGCGATAACCCTTGGCGGTGAAAAAGCCACTCAACGGCTCGCCCAACGGCTTGCCGCTTTTACGGCTGAACACCAGCGCAGCGTCACGGCCAGCGGCTTCGTTGATACGGAAGTCCGGGATGCCTTCGGGCAGTTTCTGGCGCTTGACCCGGTCGTAGACACGCTGGGCCACCGGCAGTTGTTGCAACTGGCGACGCAGATCGTCGATCAAGCGCGGGTCAAGGCGCGCATTCGGCGGATGGCGCTCGAACAGCGCCTGCAAGTGCCCGCTCAACGCCTGGCGCTGATCGGCCGGCAGGTCGCGCGGCAGGTTGCGGTCCCAGTCGAGGGCGATCCAGGCCTTGATGAAGTCCGGGTCGTAATGCTCGCTGTCGGCGAGCATCAGGTAGGCCTTGAGGCCTTCGTAGAGGAAGTCGGAGTTGCCGCCGCCGTGCAGTTGCTCCTCGATGCGCGTCACCAGGCGCGGCGCAAACACGGCGATCAACAGCTTGCGATAGACGCTGGCGGACTCGGCTTCGAGCATATCGCCCTGATACAGCCCCAGGCCTTCGGACCAGCTCGGCGAATCCCCCGCGAGGTTCTTCACCGCATTGAGCAGCGGCAGCACCGCGAGCACTTCACGCTGTGCCGGGCTGAGGTTCTGGACGGTCTGGCCCAGTGGCGCGACCTTCTGGTCGACCTGGGCGATATACGCCTGGTTGGCGCGATAACTCACCCACCACAGGCTGCTGACCACGATCACCAAGGCCACGGTGGCCGCGAGTACACCGCGTGCGATCCACGTGCGCCGACGCTCGACTTTCGGATTAACGCCCACCAGGCCACGTTCGGCAAAGGCTACGGCGGTGAAGAGTTTTTCGATGAAGTAACTGCGCCCGGTGCCGCTCTGGCGCGCCAGGTGCTGGCGGTCCAGGTTCATGCTCTGGGCCATGGCGCCGATCAGGCGATCGATCGGGCTGCCTTCCTGGGTGCCGCTGGTGAAGTACACGCCGCGCAGCAATACGCGTTCTTCAAAGGCATTGGGCTTGAACACGCCTTCGAGGAAGCTTTGCAGGCAGTCCTTCAATGCGCCGAACTGCTGCGGGAAACCGTAGATCAGGTCGCGCCGCGCCGGGTCGCGCTCCTGTTGCAGGCGCTCCACCAGGCGTTCGTTGAGGCGCTGCTCGAGGCCGGCGAATTCGCTTTGCAGGTGCGCCAGGGGGCTGTCGCTGTTCTTGCCGTCGTCCAGGGCAAAGGTCATGCCCCAGACCTGGGCGCGTTCTTCCTTGCTCAGGTTGTCGAAGAACTCCATGAAGCCCGGCACCAGGTCGAGCTTGGTCAGCATCAGGTAGATCGGGAAACGCACGCCCAATTGGGTGTACAGCTCCTGGATACGCAGGCGGATCGCCGCCGCATGGGCCGCGCGCTCGGCATCGGTGCCCAGCAGCAGGTCCGACAGGCTGATGGCGATAAAGGCGCCATCGATGGGCCGGCGCGAGCGCTGCTTTTTCAGCAGGTCGAGAAAGCCCAGCCAGGCGGCTTTGTCCACCGTCGAATTGCTGTCCTGGGTGGTGTAGCGGCCGGCGGTGTCGAGCAATACCGCCTGGTCGGTAAACCACCAGTCGCAGTTGCGCGTACCGCCGACACCGCGCACCGCCCCGGCACCCAACTGGGCCGCCAGCGGAAAGTGCAGCCCGGAGTTGACCAGCGCCGTGGTCTTGCCCGAACCCGGCGGGCCGATGATCACGTACCACGGCAGCTCATAAAGGTTGCGACGTTCGTCGCCACCGAGCTTGGCCTTTTTCAGCAGCGCCAGGGCTTCGTCCATGCGCTGGCGCAGGGTGGTGAGTTCTTCGGCGGTGGCCACGCTGTTGGGGTCGGCCGGGGTTTCGGCCGCCAGGCTGCGCATCACTTCGGCCGCCTGGCGCCGCGCCTGGATGATGCGGAACACGCGGTAGGCGATCCACACCGCAAACACCAGGATGATCAGCGCCCAACGGCGCCCTTCCGGCACCAGCACGTCGAGCAACGGCCCCACAAACCAGATGATCAGGCTCAGGGCGATCAGGCCCAGCACGGGGATCACCCAGCGAATCATGAAACTGAAAAACGCCTTCACTCGACGCCCTCCGCCAATACGGTGATTTCAACCCGACGATTGCGGGCACGGCCTTCGGCAGTTGCGTTGGTCGCCAACGGCTCGGTGTCGCTGCGGCCCTCGGCACTGAAGCGATCAGCCTGGCCGGTCTTGGCCGCGAGGATTTCCAATACCGACTTGGCCCGCGCTTCGGACAATGCCCAGTTGGACGGGAAACGCAGCGTAGCAATCGGGCGGTTGTCGCTGTGCCCGGTGACGCGCACCTGGCCCTTGACCTTGCGGATGGCGTCGGCGATGCGCAGCATCAGCGGCTGGTAGTCATCGACGATGCTGGAACTGGCGGACGCAAACAGCTCATCGCCACGAATGGTGACCACGGAGCGGTCGACCTTGTCTTCCACCGCGACGCGACCGGCCTTGATGTCTTCCGCCAGGAAGCCGGCCAGACGCGGACGCTCGATCACTTTGGGCTGTGCCACCGGACGGTCGATGGCCTGCACCGGGATCTCGCCCAGGGCATGGATGTTCTTGAACACCGGCTCGGCCTGCGCCGCCAGCAGCAGGCGCAAGGTGAACAGCAAGGCCAGCAACAACGCCAGGCCGATCGCCACGGCGATCCAGGGCGGCATGAACTGCGCCAGCCGATCACGCGCGACGGTGACGCCACGCCAATGGGGCGACAGTTCGCGCTCGTGGTCACCGCGAGCACTGCGAATCGCCGCCGCCGTGCGCTCACGCAAGGCTTCCAACTGGCTGCGACCGTCGTTCATCACGCGGTAACGGCCTTCGAACCCCAGGCACATGCACAGGTACAACAGCTCCAGCAGGTACAGGCGCTCCCGTGGACTTTGCAGGCAGTGGTCGAGTAACTGGAAGACTTTTTCGCCCCCCCAGGCCTCGTTGTGCACGGTGATCAACAGGCTCTGCTTGCCCCAATCGCTGGTGCTGCCCCACGGCGTGCTCAACACCGCCTCATCGAGGGCGGTGCACAGCGCGTAGCGCGCCAGCAGCACCTCGTTGCGGGCCACGCCAGCGGCTTCGGCGCGTTCTTCGAACTGGCGCAGGTACGCCAGCAACTGCGCGCGCAGGCTGGCCGGCGCCGGGTGCGCGATGGTGTTGCGCAGGCGCGTCAACAGCGCCAACAGCGGGCCGGCGGCGCTTTCCAGCGGGTTCAGGCCCTGGCTTTTGCCGGTGAGAATCGGCGCGGCCGGCATCGACAGCGGGGCCGGTTCGGCACGCGCGGGTTCCGGCGCACGGCCACCCGGGCGCGGCATGAACTGGGTGCGGTCGTCATCATTGGGATGCATCGCGGATTATCCTCGGATCGCCCAGAAGGCCAGGTTCAAGCCCGGGAACTGCCCGGCGATATGGAAGGCAAAACCACCGGAATTGCCCAGTTGCTGCCAATGCTCGCTGCCACGGTCCAGTTCGTAATACGTCGAGCCTGCGTGGTACGGCAGTTGGCGCGGCGCCACTGGCAACGGCAGCAAGGTGATACCCGGCAGTTGCAGGTTGACCAGGTCGCGGATGTGCTCCACCGATCCGACCTTGCTCTGCTGGCCGAAGCGCGCACGCAGGGTTTCGCCGGGCACATCGGCACGGACCACGAGGATGAAGCTGGCGCTGTCGAGCAAGGTTTTGTCGGCCAGCATGGCCACGTGGACGCCGTAGGCTTTCTCGACAATCGGGATCGGCGTGGCCTTGCTGTCGATCAGCATCGACAGGGCTTCGCGCAGGGCCGCCATGACCGGGGCGAAGCTCAGGGCCAGGTCGTCGTGCTGGTATTGCGGGTATTCCTGGGGACGACGGCTCGAGGTGGAAAAGGTCGAAAACTCACCGGCCAGACTGACCAGTGCGCTGAAAAAGCGCTCCGGGTGCAGTGGGCTCAACTGGCTGAAATGCTGGATCAGCGGCTGGGCGCGGTTGACCAGTTGCAGCAGCATGAAGTCGGCGATCTCCGACGCACCGCCGGCCCCCGAGGCAACCACGCGGCCCGCCAGGGCTTCGCCGCGCTGGTGCAGCAGGCCCAGCAGTTCGCTGCGAAACGCGCTCAACGGCTTGCTCGCGGCCACGTCCAGCACGGGCGGGATGTAGCTGTCGTCGAGGACCAGCGCACGGTCGGCGCGTTTTTCCTTGATGCGCACCAGGCCCACGGCGGCGTAGTCACTGATGCCATCCTGGGCGGTCAGCAAGCGCAGGGCCCGGGAACCCACGGCCACCGGCGCGCGGTTTTCGAACGGTGCGTTGTCATCGCGCACTTCGCGCACCTGGCTCACGTAGCGCGCGGCTTCCAGGGGTTCGCCTTCATCCACGGTGTCGCGGGCCCCCGCACGCTTGAGTGGCAAGGCCAGGTAGACCAGGCCATCGCGCAGGTTGTCGTCGATGTTCAGCGGGCTGGGCGCCAGGTCATCCTGGGGAATGTTGAACGGCGTGCCGTCGGGCAACAGGCCGCGCGCCGAGACGATGGCCAGCTTGCCCTGGGCCAGCAGGCCCTGGTCGATCAGCAATTCGGAAAACCCCCAGGCGCCGGCGGACAACGGGCGGCTACGGGCGTCGATCAGGTTTTCCAGGTAACGGTCATGCTGCTGGAAGTGCTGCGTTCCGATGAACATGCCTTCCGACCAGACCACGCGATTGTTCCAGGACATGGGGAGCTCCGATTGCTTCTTATTGGGCAGGGCTGGATGGGGTGACCACGACGTCGGCGCGCACGGCACGCACATCGAGGCTGATCTGGTATTCGGTGTATTGGCGCGCCGGCACGTTGATCACCGTGCGCCATTGCGCGCGGTCCAACTCGCGATAACCCACCAGCAAGCCGATCTGGCGCGTGGAGGGGTCGAGGTCGCGCTGGATGCTCAGTTGCTGGCCGGGTTGCACCATGACTTCGTCCTGGTCCAGCAGGTCCAGGCCGAGGGTCGATTGCGCACGGTCGGCCAGGGCGAAGTAATCGGAGCGGGCGAAGGTGGCGGCGTTCTTCAGTTCGAAAATGCGCACCCGCACCGGCGCGGCCTGGCCGTTGGCGCCGGGGTTAAGCCCGGCAATGGCGTGGAAGTGCAGCTCGACGGCGGCGGTGTCCACTTCAGCCTCAGCAGCCGTTTCGGGTTTGACCGCATCCTTGCTACACGCGGTCAGCAGCAGCGCGGTGGCGACTGCGAGTAAAAACCTGGGAATCATCCTGCGTCCTCAATGACGTACTTAGCTATCCGTTAATCCATAGGTTGCGGCGCGGTTTTACCGACGCTGTCGCGCGCTGTGTTCTTCGTAGGCCCGACTGAATTCACGGCCGAACAGGTCCTGGAAATCTTCCTGGGCCTCGCGGGAAATATTGCTGTAGAGCTCGGTGAACTGCTGCCAGTACTGGGCCTGGCGCGAGCCGGCGAACAGGTTCGACAGCCCGCCGGGCTTGCCCATGCGCTCTTCCAGTTGCGCCGGTTCAAAGCGCGTGAGCAGGTGCTTGATCGCTGCTTCCACCCCGGCCATCACCGCCAGTTGGTGGGCGCGCAGGTCATCAAAACTGTCGCGCACGGCAATGTCCGGCGCCATAAACGCCTGGTTGCCGTGGCGAAGCAAAAGCAGTAACGCTTCGTCGGCATTCGGTGCGAATTTCAACGGATTGTTTTCGGCAGGCTGGATCATGGTCTGCTGCATGCGGAACTCACCCTTGAGGCTGGCGCGGGCACGCAATACGTCGATCAGGCCTTCGACCATCAGGCGGTAGCTGCGGCCGATGTTTTCCATCTGCGCCTCCGCCTGGGCCTTGTCCAGGCGCAACTGGTCCAGGCCGGCACCGCGCAGGAAGGCTTGCAAGAGATCGGGCTGCCGGGTGTCGGCTACAGGGGGCGCTGGCTCGACCACGGGTGGCGGCTGGATGATCGGTGCGGGTGGCGGTGGCGGAGGCGCACTGGCCAACGGTGCCGGCGTGTCGCCAAACAGGTCCCAGTCTTCGGGAATCACCGAGCCCGAGACCACAGGCGTCTCGACCACGGGTACCGCCACCGGGGTCGGCGGGCGGAAGTCGTGTTGTTCGCTGGGAACATGGTCGGCCACGGTGGGCGGCGGCACGGTGGTGGGGCTGAGGAAGTCGAACAGGTCCGGCAGCGTGTCCATCGACGAAGCGCCCTGGAATTGCGGGGCAATCACCGGCGTCGGCGCGGGCTTGTTCGCCACGGCGCCCATCAGGGCCTCAAAGCTGTTCGGCGAATCACCGGCGAACGGCTGGCTGTCGATGGCCTGCATGTTGAAGTCGATCCGCGCCTGGATCTCGTAATCGCCGATGCGGATCAGCTCGCCATCCTGCAACAGCTCGCTGTTACCCCTGCGCAAACGGATGCCGGCGTTAACCAACTCCACACCGTTTGTACTGTTATCGGTTAAATAATAACGACCATCTTTGTATTGAATAACGCAGTGCTGCGAAGACACCAGGCGCTCGGGATCAGGCAATACCCAGTCATTATCCGAGCTACGGCCGATAGCCATCGAGCCCTGGTTCATGGACTTTTCCGAGCATTGCCCGGGGGTAATCTTGTGATAACTAGTGATAGTCAAACACAGCGACATCTTGCCTCCTTGCTGATACTTCGCGCGCAGTCGACCCCAGGGACAGCGACGCCCGGGAGATCCCCATCAGGTCGTGCAATCGACCGTTCAAAACCTGCTGATGCCAGCATGATCGCTGATCTTAACTGGGCTCCATGACAAAAATCCTATGCCGGTGCGTCGTTCGACCCACCAGTCGCACAGGTTGTTAAGCACCGCACATCTGTCACAGAGGGCGAATAGCTTACCTTGACAAGGCATAAGTACTACACCAAAAATGCACAACTTCTTGAATACCAGTGATGGCACATTAGTGGCATCTTGCTTATATGACCAAGAAAACATGCAAAGTTCCTTGTGCAACTAATGCATGCATTGCCCGCCATCTAACAACGGGCCGATAGGGAGATCAATTTCAGTGGATGTGCCGTTGCTGCTCACCGCCGTTTCCGCCAGTTCGCCCTGTGGCGAAGACATGGAATATGACGCGGATTTTCTCCAGCTGGAGCGTGATGCCAAGGGCCAACCCGAGCGCAGCATGGGCGATTCGATCCTGCCCGCCGAGCCGCCGGAATGGCGCAGCATCCAGCAGCAGAGCCTCGACTTGCTGCAGCGCAGCAAAGACCTGCGCATCACCCATTTCCTGTTGCAAAGCTCCCTCGCCCTCCAGGGTGCGGCCGGGCTGGCTGAAGTCCTCACATTGATCAATGCGCTGCTGCGCGAATACTGGGCCGACCTGCACCCGCGCCTGGATGCCGACGACGATAACGACCCCACCGTACGCATCAACGCCCTCTCCGGCCTGACCAGCGATGCGACCATTCGTCTGCTGCGCGAAAGCATCCTCACGCGCTCGCGCACCTTCGGCCCTGTGAGCCTGCGCGCCGCGCTGAATGCCAGCGGCCTGATGAGTTTCCCCGACGAACAGCTCGGCGCCCAGCAGCTCAACGCCGCGTTCCTCGACAGCGACCCCGAACACCTGCAAGCCACCCGCGACGCCTTGAGCGCCGCACGCGCCGCCTGCGAAGCCATCGAGCAGCAGGTCAGCGACCAGGTGGGTTCCGCCCAAGGCGTGGACCTCAGCCTGTTGAAGCAACCGCTCAAGCAGGCGCTGCAGGTGCTCAACCAGTTTGTTCCGAACAGCGCTGCCAGCAGCGAACCCGAGGCCGTCAGTGACGACAATGCCCCCTCGGTGGACTTCGCCGCTGCCCCCGCCGCACCTCGCCCCAGCGGCGACATCAGCAACCGTGATGACGTGCTGCGCAGCCTCGACAAGATCCTTGCGTATTACACCCGGCACGAGCCTTCGAGCCCGTTGCCGGTGTTGCTGAACCGGGCCAAGCATCTTGTGCACGCCGACTTCGCGGCCATCGTGCGCAATCTGATTCCCGATGGGATGTCCCAATTTGAAAACCTGCGCGGCCCGGACGGCGAGTAAGCCACTCGACTGCGCAGTAACAACACCGTCGCTCAAGCGACCAGGAGCAGCAACGTGGCGAAGCAAAGTTCTCAGAAATTCATCGCGCGCAACCGCGCGCCTCGAGTGCAGATCGAGTACGACGTCGAGCTCTACGGCGCCGAGAAAAAGGTCCAGCTGCCCTTCGTGATGGGTGTGATGGCCGACCTCGCCGGCAAGCCTGCCGAGCCTCTGGCGCCGGTGGCCGACCGCAAGTTCCTTGAAGTGGACGTCGACAACTTCGACTCGCGCCTCAAGGCCATGCAGCCGCGCGTGGCATTCCACGTACCCAACGAGCTGACCGGCGAAGGCAACCTGAGCCTGGACATCACCTTCGAAAGCATGGACGACTTTAGCCCGGCCGCCGTGGCCCGCAAGGTCGACTCGCTCAAGCAACTGCTCGAAGCCCGCACCCAGCTGGCCAACCTGCTGACCTACATGGACGGCAAGACTGGCGCTGAAGAAATCATCATGAAGGCGATCAAGGACCCGGCACTGCTCCAGGCACTTGCCAGTGCGCCTAAGCCTGCAGGGGACCAGTAATCATGACTGACAATACCGCCCGCGAAGGCACCCAGAGCCTGGGTGCAACCGAGGAAACCAGCGAGTTCGCATCCTTGTTGATGCAGGAATTCAAGCCCAAGACCGAGCGTGCCCGCGAAGCCGTGGAAACCGCCGTGCGCACCCTGGCCGAACAGGCCCTGGCGCAAACCGACCTGGTGTCCAACGACGCGATCAAATCGATCGAATCGATCATCGCCGCCATCGACGCCAAGCTCACCGCCCAGGTCAACCAGATCATCCACCACCAGGATTTCCAGCAGCTGGAAAGCGCCTGGCGTGGCCTGCACTACCTGGTCAATAACACCGAGAGCGATGAGCAGCTGAAGATTCGCGTGCTCAACATCTCCAAGCCGGACCTGCACAAGACCCTGAAGAAATTCAAGGGCACCGCGTGGGACCAGAGCCCGCTCTTCAAGAAGATGTACGAAGAAGAATACGGCCAGTTCGGCGGCGAACCCTATGGTTGCCTGGTGGGCGACTACTACTTCGACCAGTCGCCACCGGACGTGGAACTGCTGGGCGAGCTGTCGAAAGTCTGCGCCGCCATGCACGCCCCGTTCATTGCTGCGGCATCGCCGACCGTGATGGGCATGGGCTCGTGGCAGGAACTGTCGAACCCGCGCGATCTGACCAAGATCTTCACCACCCCGGAATACGCCGGCTGGCGCTCGCTGCGTGAATCGGAAGACTCGCGCTACATCGGCCTGACCATGCCGCGCTTCCTGGCGCGCCTGCCCTATGGTGCCAAAACCGACCCGGTGGAAGCCTTCGCCTTCGAAGAAAACACCGACGGCGCCGACAGCTCCAAGTACACCTGGGCCAACGCCGCCTACGCGATGGCGGTGAACATCAACCGTTCGTTCAAGCACTACGGCTGGTGCTCGCGCATCCGTGGCGTGGAGTCCGGCGGTGAAGTGGAAAACCTGCCGGCCCACACGTTCCCGACCGATGACGGTGGCGTGGACATGAAGTGCCCGACCGAAATCGCCATCAGCGACCGCCGTGAAGCGGAACTGGCGAAGAACGGTTTCATGCCGCTGCTGCACAAGAAAAACACCGACTTCGCCGCGTTCATCGGCGCCCAGTCGTTGCAGAAGCCGGCCGAATACGACGACCCCGACGCCACCGCCAACGCCAACCTGGCCGCGCGTCTGCCGTACCTGTTCGCCACTTGCCGTTTCGCGCACTACTTGAAGTGCATCGTGCGCGACAAGATCGGTTCCTTCAAAGAGAAGGACGAGATGCAGCGCTGGTTGCAGGACTGGATCCTCAACTACGTCGACGGTGACCCGGCGCACTCCACCGAGACCACCAAGGCCCAGCACCCGTTGGCCGCCGCCGAGGTGATCGTGGAAGACGTCGAGGGCAACCCGGGGTACTACAACTCCAAGTTCTACCTGCGCCCGCACTACCAGCTCGAAGGGCTGACCGTGTCGTTGCGCCTGGTATCGAAGCTGCCTTCGGCGAAAAGCGCCTAACCCACGGATGAGCTGGCTCTTCTGTGGGAGGGGGCTTGCCCCCGATAGCATCACTGGGGTGTGACTGACACACCGAGGTGCCTGCATCGGGGGCAAGCCCCCTACCACACAAAAGCACTGCCCATTTGGAGTCACTCAAATTCAGTGGCAAGAGCCACACAGGGAGAAAACATGGCTGTTGATATTTTCATCAAGATCGGCGACATCAAGGGCGAGTCCATGGACAAGGCCCACAAGGACGAAATCGACGTGCTGAACTGGAGCTGGGGCATGGCCCAGTCCGGCAACATGCACGTTGGCGGTGGCGGCGGCGCGGGCAAGGTGAACATCCAGGACCTGTCGCTGACCAAGTACGTCGACAAGGCCTCGCCGAACCTGATGATGCACTGCGCCAGCGGCAAACACATCGACAAGGTCAAGCTGACCGTGCGTAAGGCCGGTGGCGAAAGCCAGGTCGAGTACATGGTGATCAACCTGGAAGAAGTGCTGGTAACGTCCCTGAGCACCGGCGGTTCGGGCGGCGATGACCGCCTGACTGAAAACGTCACCCTGAACTTCGCCCAAGTGATGGTCGACTACCAGCCGCAGAAAGCCGACGGCACCAAAGACGGCGGCGCGATCAAGTTTGGCTGGAACATCCGTTCCAACACCAAGCGCTGATAGCACTGATAGCGCTTGTGGCTGTGGCTTTACGCCACGGCCACAAGCCTTTTGTCCCTCTCGCAACCCGTCCGTGGAGCTGCTTTGGTGGTAACTGAAATCGCTTCCCGCGACCGTCTGCAACCGTCCCTGCTGGACCGGTTGACCGACGACGACCCAACCAATCCCAAGGAAAGCGCCGATAAACGCGTGCTGTCCCTGACCCAATTGAAAGCCTCGGTGCTGCGCGACCTGGCGTGGCTGCTCAATACCACGTCGTTGCTCGATGCCGATGCCACGCTGCACACACAGGCCGGTACCTCGGTGGTCAATTACGGCCTGCCGGCGCTGGCCGGCAACAGCGTTTCCAGCGTCGACATCAAGGCCCTGGAAGCCCTGATCTACCAGGCGATTGCCACCTTTGAACCGCGCATCCTGCGCCATACCCTGCGGGTGAAGGCCCGCGTCGGCCATGGCGAGATGAATCACAACGCCCTGAGTTTCGAGATCGAAGGCGACCTGTGGGCGCAGCCGGTGCCCTTGCGCCTGTTGCTGCAAACCGACCTCGACCTGGAATCCGGCCATGTGCGCGTGGTGAATGCCGACCAGCGGAGGCGCCCATGAACCCGCGCCTGCTGGAGCTGTACAACCAGGAACTGCACCACGTGCGCGAAAGCGCGGCGGAGTTCGCCAAGGAATACCCGAAGATCGCCAGTCGGCTGACCCTGTCCGGTATGGACTGCGCCGACCCGTACGTCGAACGCCTGCTTGAGGGCTTTGCCTACCTCACTGCCCGCGTACAGCTCAAACTCGACGCCGAGTACCCGACCTTCACCCACAACCTCCTGGAAATCGCCTACCCGCACTACCTGGCGCCGACGCCATCGATGACCGTGGTGCAATTGCACACCGACCCCGATGAAGGCTCCCTGGCCAGCGGCTTTCCGCTGCCGCGCGACACCGTATTGCGCGCCGCCCTGGGCCGCGAAACCCAGACCTGCTGTGAGTACCGCACCGCGCACCCGGTGACGTTGTGGCCGTTGCAGGTCAGCAGCGCCGAGTACTTCGGCAACCCCGCCGCCGTGCTCGGGCGCCTGGCCGCCAGTGAGCCGAAAGCCAAGGCCGGCTTGCGCCTGACCCTGCGTACCGGCGCCGAATTGCCGTTCAACAGCCTCGACCTGGACAACCTGCCGCTGTACCTCAGCGGTGCCGACGAGCAGCCGTTCCGCCTTTACGAACAACTGCTGGGCAACGCCTGCGCGGTGTTTGCGCGCAAGCCCGGTGGCGATTGGGTCGAGCGCCTGCCCCAGGACGCGCTGCGCTCGCGGGGTTTCGACGATGCCGATGCGGCCATGCCGGTGGTCGCGCGGGCCTTCCAGGGCTATCGCCTGTTGCAGGAATACTTCGCCCTGCCCCACCGTTTCCTGTTCGTCGAATTCGCCGAACTGAGCCGCGCGGTCAAGCGTTGCGACGGCCAGGAGCTGGAGCTGATCGTGCTGTTCGACCGTCACGAGCCAAGCCTGGAAGGCAGCGTCGGCGCGGCGCAGTTCCTGCCGTTCTGCACCCCGGCGATCAACCTGTTCCCCAAGCGCGTGGACCGCATCCACTTGTCCGACCGGGTCAACGAGCACCACGTGATCGCCGACCGCACGCGGCCGATGGATTTCGAGATTCATTCGTTGAGCGGCATCACCGGCCATGGCACCGGACCAGAGCAGCCCTTTTTGCCGTTCTATGCGGTCCGCGACCCATCCCGTTACGGCCGCGACCAGGCGTACTACACCGTGCGCCGCGAGCCGCGGGTGCTGTCCAGCGACCAACGCCGCAACGGCCCGCGCTCCACCTATGTGGGCAGCGAAACCTTTGTCAGTCTGGTCGACAGCCGCCAGGCGCCGTATCGCCATGACCTGCGCCAACTCGGCGTGACCGCGCTGTGCACCAACCGCGACCTGCCGTTGTTCATGAGCGTGGGCAACGGCAAGACCGACTTCACCCTGGCCGACAGCGCGCCGGTGTTATCCGTGCGTTGCGTCGCCGGGCCCAGCCGCCCACGCGCCAGCCATGCCCATGACGCCAAGGCCTGGCGCCTGATCAGCCAGCTGTCGCTCAACTATTTGTCCCTGAGCGAGCAAGGCCAGGGCGCGGCGGCATTGCGCGAATTGCTGCGCCTGTATGGCGACAGCAATGACGCGGCCCTGCAATTGCAGATCGAAGGCTTGCGCGACGTCAGCAGCAAGGCCGTTACCCGGCGCCTGCCGATGCCCGGCCCGATTGTGTTTGGCCGCGGCCTGGAAATTACCTTGGAGTTCGATGAAAACGCGTTTCGCGGCACCGGCGTGTTCCTGCTCGGTGCGGTGCTGGAACGCTTCCTGGCACGCTACGTGTCGATCAACAGTTTTACCGAGACGGTGATCCGTACCACCGAACGCGGCGAGATCATGCGATGGAAAGCCAAGCCCGGGCGTCGTCCGACCCTGTGAGTACGTTGGATGCGATGCATCAGGAGCCCTGGGAATACGATTTCTTCCAGGCGTTGCGGCGTATCGAGTGCGAATCGCCCGAGCTGCCGCGCCTGGGCCATTCCCTGCGCCTGGCGGATGACCCGTTGCGTCTGGGGCAACAGGCCGATTGCACCTTCGCCCCGGCCACCCTGGCCTCGGTCGATCCCGGTGGCGACGGCAAACCGGCGCGGCTGGAACAGTTCTTCTTCGGCCTGGGTGGCCCCAACGGCCCGTTGCCGCTGCATATCACCGAGTACGTACGCGAGCGCCAGCGCAACAACGCCGACAGCACCAGCAAGCAGTTCCTGGATGTCTTCCACCACCGCCTGCTGAGCCTGTTTTACCGGGCCTGGGCCGAGGCGCGGCCGACGGTCAGCCACGACCGCCCGGACGATGACTACTGGTCCGCACGCCTCGCTGCCTTGAGTGGCCGGGGCATGCCGAGCCTGCTTAACCAAGGATTGATTCCGGACACGGCGAAGCTGCACTACAGCGGCCACCTGTCGGCACAAACCCGCTACCCGGACGGTTTGAAGGCGATCCTCGGCGAGTATTTCGGCCTGCCGGTGGAGATCGAAGAATACGTCGGCCAATGGCTGGAACTGCCCGAACGCAGCCGCGTGGGCGTGAGCGCCCACCAGCTGGGGGTGGACTTCTGCCTGGGCAGCCACGTGTGGGACCGCCAGCATAAATTCCGCATCCGCCTGGGCCCGCTCAAGTTGGACGACTACATGGGCATGCTGCCCGGCAGCCAGCCGTTCAACGAGCTGGTGGCGTGGGTGGCCGAGTACCTGGGCCATGAATTGGACTGGGACTTGAACCTGGTTCTGCAACAACCCGAAGTACCGGCGCTGCAACTCAATGGCCAGTTCCGCCTGGGCTTCAACACCTGGCTCGGCTGCCCTGCGGTTGATGCCAACGACCTAATCCTGGCCCGGCATTACGCCGATCAAGCCACCACCTCAAGGAATCCAGAGCATGGGTGAAATCAGTCGCGCCGCACTGTTCGGCAAACTCAACAGCGTGGCCTACAAGGCCATCGAAGCCGCCACCGTGTTCTGCAAGCTGCGGGGCAACCCGTACGTGGAACTGGCCCACTGGTTCCACCAGTTGCTGCAACTGCAGGACTCGGACCTGCACCGCATCATCCGCCAGTTCAACGTCGAGCCGGCGCGCCTGGCCCGAGACCTCACCGAAGCCCTGGACCGCCTGCCGCGTGGCTCGACGTCGATCACTGACTTGTCTTCCCATGTTGAAGAGGCGGTGGAGCGCGGCTGGGTGTACGGCAGCCTGATGTTCGGCGAAAGCCAGGTGCGCACCGGCTACCTGGTGCTGGGCATCCTCAAGACGCCAAGCCTGCGCCATGCGCTGCTGGGCTTGTCCTCGGAGTTCGACAAGATCAAGGCCGAAGCCCTGAGCGAGCGGTTTGACGAATACGTCGGTGATTCGCCGGAAAACGCTTTGACTGCCAGCGACGGCTTCAATGCCGGCGCCGTGCCGGGCGAGGCCAGCGGCGCCATGGCACCGAGTGCGATGGGCAAGCAGGAAGCCCTCAAGCGCTTCACCGTTGACCTCACCGAACAAGCGCGCAGCGGCAAGCTCGATCCGATCGTGGGCCGTGACGAAGAGATCCGCCAATTGGTGGACATCCTCATGCGCCGCCGCCAGAACAACCCGATCCTCACCGGTGAAGCCGGTGTGGGCAAGACCGCCGTGGTCGAAGGTTTTGCCCTGCGCATCGTCGCCGGTGACGTGCCGCCCGCACTCAAGGATGTGGAACTACGCAGCCTCGACGTGGGCCTGCTGCAAGCCGGCGCGAGCATGAAAGGCGAGTTCGAACAGCGCCTGCGCCAGGTCATCGAAGACGTCCAGGCCTCGCCCAAGCCGATCATCCTGTTTATCGACGAAGCCCACACCCTGGTGGGTGCCGGTGGCGCTGCCGGTACCGGCGACGCGGCCAACCTGCTCAAGCCCGCCCTGGCCCGTGGCACCCTGCGTACCGTGGCTGCGACGACCTGGGCCGAGTACAAGAAGCACATCGAGAAAGACCCGGCCCTGACCCGCCGCTTCCAGGTGGTACAAGTGGCCGAGCCGTCGGAAGACAAGGCGCTGTTGATGATGCGCGGCGTGGCCTCGACCATGGAAAAGCACCACCAGGTGCAGATCCTCGACGAAGCCCTGGAAGCCTCGGTGAAACTGTCCCACCGCTACATCCCGGCGCGCCAGCTGCCGGACAAATCCGTGAGCCTGCTGGACACCGCCTGCGCCCGCGTCGCCATCAGCCTGCACGCGGTGCCGGCCGAAGTGGACGACAGCCGCCGCCGCATCGAAGCCCTGGAAACCGAGCTGCAAATCATCGCCCGCGAGCATGCCATCGGCATTGCCATTGGTGCGCGCCAGAGCAACAGCGAAGCCCTGTTAAGCGCCGAGCGTGAGCGCCTGGCGACCCTGGAAAGCCGCTGGGCCGAAGAGAAAGCCCTGGTGGATGAGCTGCTCGCCACTCGTGCAACCCTGCGCGAAAAGGCCGGCGTCGTGGACAGCGGCAACGATGAATTGCGTGCGCAACTGGTCGACCTGCAACAGCGCCTCACCGCGCTGCAAGGCGAAACCCCGTTGATCCTGCCGACCGTGGATTACCAGGCCGTGGCTTCGGTGGTCGCCGACTGGACCGGTATCCCGGTGGGCCGCATGGCCCGCAACGAACTGGAAACCGTGCTCAACCTCGACCAGCACCTGAAAAAACGCATCATCGGCCAGGACCACGCCCTGCAGATGATCGCCAAGCGCATCCAGACCTCCCGCGCCGGCCTCGACAACCCGAGCAAGCCGATTGGCGTGTTCATGCTGGCCGGCACCTCCGGCGTGGGCAAGACCGAAACCGCCCTGGCCCTGGCCGAAGCCATGTACGGCGGCGAGCAGAACGTGATCACCATCAACATGAGCGAGTTCCAGGAAGCCCACACGGTGTCCACCCTCAAGGGCGCGCCACCGGGCTATATCGGCTACGGCGAAGGCGGCGTGCTGACCGAAGCGGTGCGGCGCAAGCCCTACAGCGTGGTGCTGCTGGACGAGGTGGAAAAAGCCCACCCGGACGTGCATGAAATCTTCTTCCAGGTGTTCGACAAGGGCGTGATGGAAGACGGCGAAGGCCGGGTGATCGACTTCAAGAACACCCTGATCCTGTTGACCACCAACGCCGGTACCGAGCTGATCTCCCAGGTCTGCAAGGACCCGGCGAACATCCCCGAGCCGGAAGAAATCGCCAAGGCCCTGCGCCAGCCACTGCTGGAGATCTTCCCGCCCGCCCTGCTCGGCCGCCTGGTGACGATCCCGTACTACCCGCTGAGCGACGAGATGCTCAAGGCGATCACCCGCCTGCAACTCAACCGCATCAAGAAGCGCGTGGAGACGACCCACAAGGTCGCCTTCGACTACGACGACGCGGTGGTCGACCTGATCGTCTCGCGCTGCACCGAGACCGAAAGCGGCGGGCGCATGATCGACACCATCCTCACCAACAGCCTGCTGCCGGACATGAGCCGTGAATTCCTCACGCGCATGCTCGAAGGCAAGGCATTGGCGGGTGTGCGCATCAGCAGCCGGGATAACGAGCTGCATTATGACTTCAGCGACGCCGAATAACGACTGTTGGAATGCAATGCAAATGTGGGAGGGGGCTTGCCCCCTCCCACATTTCGAACCGGTTCCGTCAGTTATTTAGTCATTTACAGGTTAACCGATGCTATTCAACCAAGCCTCACGCCTGGCCAAGATCACCAGCCCCCTCGGGCCGGATGTGCTGCTGCTCAATGAAATGGGCGGCGGCGAAGAGCTGGGCCGCCTGTTCACCTATGAGCTGCAACTGACGTCCCTGGACGCCAACATCGACCTCAACCAGTTGCTCGGCAAGCCCATGAGCGTCGGTCTGCAACTGGCGGACGGTGGTGAGCGGCACTTCCACGGCATCGTCGCGCGCTGCAGCCAGAACATCGACCAGGGCCAGTTCGCCAGTTACCAGGTGACGCTGCGCCCGTGGTTCTGGCTGCTGACTCGCACCTCGGACTGCCGGATTTTCCAGAACCTGAGCATCCCGCAGATCATCAAGCAGGTGTTCCGCGACCTGGGGTTTTCCGACTTCGAAGACGCCCTGAGCCGGCCGTACCGCGAGTGGGAATACTGCGTGCAGTACCGCGAGACCAGCTTCGATTTCGTCAGCCGCCTGATGGAACAGGAAGGCATCTACTACTTCTTCCGCCATGAACAGGACCGCCATGTGCTGGTGCTGGCCGACGCCTATGGCGCCCACACCACGGTGCCGGGCTATGCGTCGATCCCGTATTACCCCAAGGACGAGCAGCAGCGCGAACGCGACCACATGCACAACTGGCACCTGGCGCAGGAGGTTCAGCCGGGCTCGCTGGAGCTCAACGACTACGACTTCCAGCGCCCCAGCGCCAGCATCGACGTGCGTTCGGCCATGCCGCGCCCGCACACCGCCGGCGACTATCCGCTGTACGACTACCCCGGTACCTACGTGCAAAGCGCCGACGGCGAACACTACGCGCGCACCCGCATCGAAGCCCTGCAAACCCTGCATGAACAGGTCGAGTTCGCCGGCAATGCCCGTGGCCTGGGTTCCGGCCACCTGTTCAGCCTCACCGGCTTCAGCCGCCAGGACCAGAACCGCGAATACCTGATCGTCGGCTGCCGCTACTACATCGTCCAGGAAAGCCTGGAAAGCGGCGGTGGTTCGGGTTCGGCGCAGTTCGAAAGCAGCCTGAGCTGCATCGACGCCCAGCAAAGCTTCCGCCCGCTGGCCACCACCCACCGCCCCATCGTCAAAGGCCCGCAGACAGCATTGGTGGTTGGCCCCAAAGGCGAGGAAATCTGGACCGACCAGTACGGCCGCGTGAAGGTGCACTTTTACTGGGACCGCCACGACCAATCCAACGAAAACAGCTCGTGCTGGATCCGCGTGTCGCAATCCTGGGCCGGCAAGAACTGGGGCTCGATGCAGATTCCACGGATCGGCCAGGAAGTGATTGTGAGCTTTCTGGAAGGTGATCCTGACCGGCCGATCATTACGGGGCGGGTGTACAACGCCGAGCAGACGGTGCCCTACGACCTGCCGGAGAACGCGACCCAGAGCGGCATGAAGAGTCGCTCCAGCAAAGGCGGCACGCCGGCCAACTTCAATGAAATCCGCATGGAGGATAAGAAGGGGTTGGAGCAGTTGTATATCCATGCCGAGCGTAATCAGGACATTGTGGTGGAGGTGGATGAAAGTCATTCCGTCGGGCACGACCGCAATAAAAGTATCGGCCATAACGAGACGGTGACCATCGGCAACAACCGCCTGCGCATCGTCAAGCAGGAAGACATCCTCTCGGTGGGCCAGAGAAAGACCGACAGCATCAGCCAGAGCTATGTCATCGAAGTGGGCGAAAACCTGCGCCTGGTCTGCGGTGAAAGCATCCTGGAGCTCAACGCCAGTGGGCAGATCAACCTGACCGGCGTGCAAATCAGCTTCTACGCCAGCGGCGATGCCGAGTTCAATACCGGCGGCGTGCTGCACCTGAACAACGGCGGCGGCCCTGGCGCCACGCCCGACGGCCAGGGCCAGAAAGGCGCCATCGACGCCAATATCAAAGCCGCCTTCCCCGCGCCTAAAAGCTCCTGACGAGACCCGTTTGCCATGACGTACCGAATCAACGAATTCCAGTTCCAATTGCCCGCCAGTGAGTTGCAGGACGCGACGATCAATATCCTCAAGTTCCCGGAGTTGGGCACATCCCTGATCGTCAGCCGCAGCCTGTTGGCTGACGGCGAAACCCTGCACAGCAACTTCAACGACCAGCTCCAGCGCCTGGAAAAACAGGTGCAGGATTTACGCTATCAACCGGGTGTGGACGTGCGTTTGGGCGCCGCGCAGGAGGTGGAAGGCATCGAGCTGCGCAGCCAATTCAACAAGGGCAATGACAAGGTATTTCAGTACCAGCTGGCCTTGGTGATACCGGGCACGCGCAAGATGATCGCCTTGAGTTATGTGAAGGCGGAGAAGCTTGGGGATGCCGAGGCGGCGCATTGGGCGTTGATTAAAAATTCGCTGTCGTTCGACGCTATTTCCTGATGAGTTGCTTGTATGTCTGACGCGTTATGGGCTGCCCGGATGGGCGATGCGCTGACCCACACCTCCATGATGGCCGACATTCTTGGCGGTGTGCTGGAGGTGGCGGCCAACGTGGCGATCACTGCTCTGGCGACTGCTGCGGTGGCGGCGGCGATTGGTGTGACGGTCGCTACTGCCGGCATTGGTGGCTGCATCCTCGGCGCGGTAGTCGGCATTGTCGTCGGCATGGCCATGAGCAAGACGGGGGCCGACAAGGGCCTCAGTAAAATGTGCGAGAGTTTCGCCAACGCGCTGTTTCCTCCGGTGGTGGAAGCCACGATTGCGGTAGGCTCGGCCGACACTTTCGTCAATAGCATCCCCGCTGCGCGTGCGGCAGGCTCCATTCCCTCGCATGTGGCGCCCGCAGGCACGGAGCTTGAACTCCCGCCGCCGGAACCCGACACCGCGCCACAAGCCGAGCCTGGCTTCCTGGATATGGCCGAGGGCTTCTTCTCGCAGCTATGGCGGCCGACCGTCGCCACGCCCGCGCCTGGTGTCGTTCCAGCCCTCACCGATATGGTCCTGTGCGCCCGTCATCCGCCGATGCCCCCGCAACTTCTGGCGGAGGGTTCCGACAAAGTCACCATCAACGGCCAGCCCGCCGTGCGCAGTGGTGACCGCAGCATGTGCGACGCGACGGTAGTGTCCTCGGGCCTGATCTCGCCGAATGTCACGATTGGCGGCGGTACGGTGGTGGTACAGGAGATTCGCAGCGGGAAAACCCCAGGCGTTGGGTTGGCGATTGAAGTGCTGATGATGCTCAAGGGAGCGAAGGGCAAGACGCTGAGCGACCTGCCTTGCATGTTGCTTAGCGGAGTCACGTCCTATGCGGTCAGCCAGGCTATGGGGGCAGCGGCAAATGCAACGATGGGCTCGCCCAATCCGGTACATGCGGCGACGGGAGCAAAGGTGCTGGGCGGTAATACCGAAATGGATTTCGTACTGCCAGGGATACTGCCGATCACTTGGCAACGCTTTTACAACAGCCGGGATAAACGTCGCAACGGGATGTTTGGCGCAGGATGGAGCGTTTCGTATGAGGTCTGCATCGAAATCTTGCCTCACCCAGATGGCGGCGAAGACCTGGTCTACACCGACGAACAGGCACGACGCATCCATCTGGGGGCTATGCCGCTGGGTACTGCGATGTTCAGTGCCGGCGAGGGCTTGAGCATTCGACGTCACCGTAACGGGCAGGTGCTGATCGAGAGTGAAGACGGGCTGTACCGCCTGTTCGACAGCGCCCCTGGAGACTCGGCATTTCTGCGCCTGAGTCAATTGGGCGACCGCAATGACAACCGGATTTATCTTGATTATGACGAGCGAGGTCAACTGGTTCGACTGCGAGATACCTTTGACTTGATACAGATTGAACTGACGCGCGAACGTAATCGTGTCTGTCAGATTGTCCGCGTGTACCCCGACCACCGGCGAGAACCCCTTGCCCTTTATAGCTTCGATGCAGCCGGTGATCTGGCGCACGTCAGCGATGCTACCGGCCAGACTCAAAGACGTTTCGCTTATGACAGCAGCCAGCGAATGGTCGAACACCAGTTGCCCACAGGGTTGCGTTGTTTCTATGAGTGGGCGTTGATTGACCAGATGGAGTGGAGGGTTATCCGGCATTGGACGGATGAAGGGGACGAGTACAGATTTGAATATGACCTGCAAGCGGGCATTACTCGGATCACCGACAGCCTGCAGCGTGTCAGCACCCGGTTGTGGAATAGCCAACATCAAATTGTCTCTTACACCGACAACTTGGGCCAGACGTGGCTGTTTGAGTGGAATGACGAGCGTCAGTTACTCAGTGCAACCGATCCGAAAGGGGGGCGATATGCGTTCAGCTATGACGATTCGGGAAACCTGATTGGCGAACACGACCCCTTGGGACGCAGTGACTCTACCGTGTGGCTGCCGCATTGGGCGCTGCCTCGATTTCAAATTGATGCGGCGGGCAATAGTTGGACGTATCAATACGACTCACGCGGAAACTGCATCCGAGAAACTGACCCATTGGGCTATAGCACGCAGTACCGTTATGACGCTCATGGGCAGATCGTAGAAATCATTGATGCCGCGGGCAAAAGCAAACGAATGCGCTGGAATCAATTCGGCCAGCTCATTGAGTACATTGACTGCTCGGGCTACCCGACACGGTTCAGCTATGACGAACGTGGCTTTTTGCAGACGATTACCGATGCGCTGGGAGAACGCTCCCATTTCAGTGTTGATGCCAAAGGACGGCTGCTAACCAGCCAATCACCCGACGGGCAGATGGACTATTTTCAGCGCAATGCAAACGGGCAATTGGTCAGCCACACCAACGCTGCCGGCCATACCACGCACTATCGACGCAACCGTCGCGGGCAGGTGTCACAGCGCACAGATGCCCACGGTCGTACGGTCGAGTTTGGCTACGATGCCTTCGGGAGGCTGCAGGCGCTGACCAATGAAAATGGCGAACGTTATCTGTTTACCTGGGACGCCGGTGACCGGCTTGAGAAACAGCAGGATCTCGACGGCAGTGCCAAGTACTACGCCTACGATGCGCTGGATAACTTGGCCAGCGTGGAATCTGTGCCCGCACTTTATGGCACAGGGCTTTCAGTTGTACCGCCCACCAGGGCTAAACCTATTGTTCACCGGCTGGAGCGGGATGCAATCGGGCGCCTGACAGCTAAAGTTACCGACGATGGCCGGACCGAATACGTTTATGACGTACTCAACCAATTGCTCGCAGTGACGTTTACAGATCACCAAGGCAATTCGCAAGCGCTGGGCTTTTCGTATGATGCACTCGGCCAACTTCTGGAGGAGGCCAGCCCAGCTGGGAGTTTGCGCCATCATTACGATGAGTTGGGTAACCTGACACAAACCCAATTGCCCGACGGACGCTGGTTAAATCGATTGTTCTACGGCAGTGGCCACCTCCATCAAATCAACTTAGACGGCGTCATCATCAGTGACTTTGAGCGCGACCGCTTGCATCGCGAAGTCATGCGTACCCAGGGGCAGATCAGTACTTACTTGGGGTATGACCGCAGTGGCAGGTTAAGGTCTCGTCAACGCAGATACACGCAACAGGCGTCGCTGTTGCCCAGTGCAGAGCAAAGCAACTTCGAATACGACCTCGCAAACAACCTGGTCGTAAAGCGAGATCAACACGCCAAGGGACAGCGCCACCAGCTTCTGCATTACGACGCTACGGGGCGGATTATTGCCAGCCAGGGCGATATCCAAGGACAAGCAGAAATATTTGCTTATGACGCGGCGGCAAATCTGCTGGATGGGTCGCAACAAGGAGCGGGCCTGGTCGTACACAACAAATTAATCACTTATCAAGACAAGCGCTTCCGTTACGACGGATTTGGCCGGGTGATCGAAAAAAGAAGCAGCCAACGCGGTCTCCAGAGCTTCAGATACGACGCTGAGCATCGCCTGATTGAAGTTCGAAATCACGGTACTGCTGGGGACTCCGTGATTTGCATGAAGTATGACCCTTTGGGCAGGCGTCAGGAAAAATGTGAGTGGCGCAATGGGTTTCAGACAAACAAAACCACGTTCGTATGGGACGGTTTAAAACTACTCGAGGAGCAACATAACAGTCAGAAAAGCTTATACCTGTATGCCACCAGCGGATACGAGCCTTTGGCACGTGTCGATGGGCGCGGTCACCAGCAAAAAATCAGGTATTACCATAACGACGTTAATGGATCGCCCCTACAACTGACTGAAGCGGACGGAAGCCCTGTCTGGGAGGCCACTTATAAAGTCTGGGGCAATACCCTCCAAGAAGTGCAAGAACCGTATTACATCGAAGGGCAAAACCTGAGATACCAAGGCCAGTACCTCGATAGAGAAACCGGTCTGCACTACAACACGTTCCGCTTTTACGACCCTGATGTAGGGCGGTTTACCACCCGGGACCCTATCGGGCTGGCAGGCGGACTCAATCTTTACCAGTACGCGCCCAATCCGATTGGCTGGATCGACCCGCTGGGATTAAGTTGCTCCCTCAGTGCCAAGGCTCGAAAAATACATGACGTGGCGAGAGATCCGTTCGCCAAACGGAATTCAACCGTCGCCATCGCGGAGGTCACGATCAATGGAAAAACTACACATTACGTGGCTGGCAGCGGCGGCACACTCTCCCCCGCGCAAAGAAAACTCGCCGCTGAAATGGGTATACCACCTGAAAACATATTGTCAGGCACGAAGGTACGAAGCAGTAATGCGGACCCGACACAGGCGAAACTGGAAAACCATGCTGAACGGGTTATCATCAGAAACCTGCCAGAAGGTGCAAAAGTCGAAAAATGGGGCGTGTCGTGGGGTGGTAAACAAACCAACGCATCCTGTTCAAATTGCCAGCCTCATGTGGATGCTTCCGGCGGCATTTTCGATTAAAAACTTACAGGACAATCATGATGTTTAATATCGTCGACGAGATAGACAACTATCAGGCCTTCATTCAGAACAGCCTTAAAAAATTGTCCGATAAGCAAACTATTTTTTTATCGGCCTGGTGTGTCAATGGCTTATTCAGCTTGCCAAATACCCTGGCTGTTATTCAGCAAAAACTGGGTATCAGCGACAGCAAAGAAACTATTGTTGATTCTATTCTTCAAGGCAACATCTCGTCCTATCAGCACAAACTTCAACACCTGCTGGACACAATGGATGAGTATGCTGCCAACTATGAGGAACCCGAGGCACACGAAACCTATTCGTTGGCGGGTTTCAATTCTGCACTTAACAGCGCAACCGACACGGAGAACCTTGCCTACGCCCTTGAGGTGATCATTAATCTGATTGATCACTACGCGCAAACAGAAGATGACCCCGTCTGGGAGCGTACGCTAAAGGAAGAATTCGACGCTCAGCACTCGATCATTAACGATCTGCTGAAAAACAGACCGGTCACTATCACCAGCCACCATCACTTTTTGATTAGTTAAGATAAAGATAAAAAACAGGGGTTGGCTGCCCCACCACACAATATCCGTCCACAAAAAAAGGGCACCCGACCCAGTCGGCGTGCCCATTTTCCTACCTCCCCGCCCCCTGTCGAGACGGCACTGCTTACGCGTTAACGGTGTCTTTAAGCGACTTGCCCGGCTTGAACGCAACGGTGTTGCTCGCCTTGATCTTCACAGGCTCACCGGTTTGCGGGTTTTTGCCGGTGCGGGCGCCACGGTGGCGTTGCAGGAAGGTGCCGAAGCCCACCAGGGTGACGCTGTCCTTGCGGTGCAGGGCGCCGGTGATTTCTTCGAGAACGGCATTGAGGACGCGGTTGGCCTGTTCTTTGGTGAGATCCGCTTTTTCAGCGATGGCGGCTGCGAGTTCTGGTTTACGCATATGTGAAGCCTCTTTGACGGTTTTTTGTTGTTATGTCCGTGCTGCTCGTCTGTGGAGCAGCGCCCAAAGCGCCGCAGGCTCTACTCTGCGGCAGACGGGAGTGAGGATGGCATGCCCTCGCACGCTCCGCCAGTCTCGCGGCGACCTTTCTCGGGGGAAAAACGTGCTTATTCCGACAGAACGACCGGTATTTACGCCAGCAACGGCGGAAGTTCTTTGTTGAGGGCAAGTTTTTCCATCACGGCGCTGCCGGTCAGCGCGTAACCCAGCAGGCGGCCGCTGGCGTCGCGGCACAGGGCCTTGATGTCGGCGCCCTGGCCTTCGACGCTCCACACCCCTTCGGTGCCCCGTGGCGGTGGCGAAACCACCAGCGGGCAGACCGGGGTTTTCACGGTGACCGGCATCGGGCCATAGCTGACGGCCGTGGCATTGCCGGCCAGGGTCTGGGCCAGGGCACGGGCGCAGCTCATCAGCGGCATGACGTACAGCAGGTTGAGGCCATCGACCTCGGCGCAGTCGCCCAGGGCGTAGATATTGGCGTGGGAGGTCTTGAGGTGGCGGTCCACCATGATCCCACGGTTGGTCTGCAGACCGGCGGCGGCGGCCAGGTCGACACGCGGGCGCAGGCCGATGGCCGAGACCACCAGGTCGCAGTGCACCACTTCACCGTCCGACAGGTGCGCTTCGAGGCCGTCAGCGCTGCGTTGCAGGCGGTTGAGCACCGGGCCCAGGTGGAAACGCGCGCCCAGCCCTTCCAAGCCGGCCTGTACCGCTGCGGCCGCCGCCGGGTGCAGCAGGGTCGGCATGACTTGCTCGCACGGCGCCACCAGGTCGATTTCATAACCGCCGAGGATCAGGTCGTTGGCGAATTCACAGCCGATCAGGCCGGCGCCGAGCAGCAGCACGCGGCGCTTGCCGGCCGCGGCGGCGCGAAAGCGGGCGTAATCTTCGAGGTCATTGATCGGGAAAACCAGCTCAGCCGCATCGCCTTCGACCGGTACCCGCACGGTTTCTGCGCCCCAGGCCAGGACCAGATCACGATAAGCCACCGCTTCTTCACCGATCCACAGGCGCTTGTGGCCGGGGTCGATGCCGCTGACACGGGTGTGGGTGCGCACTTCGGCCTTGAGTTGCTCGGCCATGGCGCCGGGTTCGGCCATGCTCAGGCCATCGGCTTCCTTGTTCTTGCCAAAGCCGGTGGAGAGCATGGGCTTGGAGTAGGAGCGCCCGTCATCCGCGGTGATCAGCAGCAATGGGGTCTCGCTGTCGAGCTTGCGAAACTCCCGGGCCACGTTGTAACCGGCCAATCCTGTGCCGATGATCACGACAGGTGTGTTCATTCCGTTCTCCTTGTAGTACGTCTCTGAAACTGAAAATTAGCCGATTTCGATCATTTCGAAATCCATTTTGCCGACGCCGCAGTCCGGGCACAGCCAGTCTTCCGGTACGTCCTGCCACAGGGTGCCCGGAGCGATACCATCATCCGGCCAGCCGTCTTTTTCGTCATAGATCAGGCCGCAGACTACACATTGCCACTTCTTCATTTACTTGCTTCCTCAGGGTCCAGGCAGGTTGGCCGGCGGTCGATGGATCCAGCGTTGCCGCGCGGCTCAGGGCGTTTTGTACTGATCGGGGCCGACAGATGCAAGCTTGATCGACGCAAGGCGCCGGGACGGCCCGGCAAAAGATCAGGACGCCATGGTAAGCTCGCCGCCTCTTTTGCCGCCAATACTGACGCACCGTGCCGCACTCAATCGCCCTTCCCGATGCTTGCCAATGGTTGACCCAGAGCCTCCTGAGCCCTGCGCCCGCGCCCTTGACCCTGAACTGGCTGTTCGACGAAGGCTCGCTGACCCGCCGGCTGACGTGGCTGTCCCACGATGGCTTCAGCGTGACGCCGCTGTTCGAAGGCTGGCAGCCGCTGCGCGATGATGAATGCGCGGCGCTGCACATGCCACCGGCCAGTATCGGTTGGGTGCGCGAGGTGTATTTGCGCGGGCATGGCCAACCCTGGGTGTTCGCCCGCAGTGTGGCGGCGCGCAGTGCGCTGCAGGGCGACGGCTTGCAGATGGACGAATTGGGCAGCCGTTCCCTCGGCGAATTGCTGTTTTGCGACCGCGCGTTCACCCGCCAGGCCATCGAGGTGTGCCATTACCCTCGCCAATGGCTGCCCACCACGGACCAGGCCGACGAGCTGTGGGCGCGCCGCTCACGCTTCGATCGCGGGCCGCTGAGCGTGCTGGTGGCGGAAGTCTTCCTGCCGGCTTTCTGGCACGCGCTGCATGACCATCCGGAGAACTGCTGATGTATCAACGTCTGCTCAAATCCTTGAACCGCCTGCACCCCAGGGCCTGGGATTTCATTCAGTTGACCCGCATGGACAAGCCCATCGGCATCTACCTGCTGCTGTGGCCGACGCTGTGGGCGTTGGGGATCGCCGGCAAGGGCTCGCCGTCCCTGGCCAACATCGTGATTTTTGTGCTGGGCGTGACGCTGACTCGCGCTGCCGGTTGTGTCATCAATGACTGGGCGGACCGCAAAGTCGATGGCCACGTGAAACGCACCGCGCAACGCCCGCTGGCCAGCGGCAGGATCAGTTCGAAAGAGGCCTTGGTGTTCTTTGCGGTACTGATGCTGATCAGCTTCCTGCTGGTGCTGCTGACCAACGCCACCACCATCTGGTTATCGCTGGGCGGCCTGGCACTGGCGGTCAGCTACCCGTTCATGAAGCGCTACACCTATTACCCCCAGGTGGTGTTGGGCGCGGCGTTTTCCTGGGGCATGCCGATGGCGTTCACCGCCGAAACCGGCCACCTGCCCGCTACCGCCTGGCTGCTCTATATAGCCAACCTGCTGTGGACAGTGGCCTACGACACCTATTACGCGATGACCGACCGCGACGACGACTTGAAGATCGGTGTCAAGTCCACCGCCATTCTGTTCGGCGATGCCGACCGTGTGATCATCCTGACCCTGCAAGGCCTGGCGCTGCTGTGCCTGTTGCTGGCCGGCTCACGGTTTGAGCTGGGGGGGTGGTTCCACCTGGGCCTGCTGGCGGCGGCAGGCTGCTTTGCCTGGGAGTTCTGGTACACCCGCGACCGGGACCGGATGAAATGCTTCAAGGCGTTTTTGCACAACCACTGGGCCGGGTTGGCGATTTTTGTCGGGATTGTGGCGGATTACGCGTTTCGCTGAGGTTTTTGCAGTGCCTGGTCGGGCCTCATCGGGGGCAAGCCCCCGATGGTTTCAGCAACGCCGCGAAATCAGGGCTTGATCACATGCCATGCCCCACCCTTGCCATCACCGCTCTTGTCGCCGGCCTTGTGGTCATCCTTGTAGGTGTAGACAGGTTTGCCTTTGTAGGCCCATTGACTGGTCTGGTCATCACGGGTGATCACGGTCCAATCGCCCATTGATTTGTCGGTAGACTCCGCTTTCAGCGGCGGCCAGTTGGTCGCGCACTGGTCCTTGCACACTGACTTGCCATCGGCGTCCTTGTCGAAGGTGTAAAGGGTCTTCCCGCTGTGATCCACTAACAGACCGTTCTGGGTCATCGCCGGCTCCGCCGCGAATGCCAGTGTCGGCAGCGTCAACGCCGCCGTGACCAGCAGGGCCTTCCAGGAAAAAGTACTGTGAGTCATCGGAACCTTCCTTTTGTGGTTGTCAGGATTCGGACCCAAAGCGTAGTCCAGAGTGTCCCGAATTGCCCGAGCGACTAAATTACTGTCACACGACTGCAATAATTCCGTTATCTAATGCGGCGCAAGACAGTTAAATGACAAGAGGATTTTAGGCATGGTTGGCAGGAGCATTCTGATTGTTGACGACGAAGCGCCCATCCGCGAGATGATCGCCGTTGCGTTGGAAATGGCCGGCTATGACTGCCTGGAGGCGGAGAACTCCCAGCAGGCCCATGCCATTATCGTCGACCGCAAGCCGGACCTGATCCTGCTGGACTGGATGCTGCCCGGCACCTCCGGCATCGAACTGGCCCGCCGCCTCAAGCGCGATGAGCTGACCGGGGATATCCCGATCATCATGCTCACCGCCAAGGGCGAAGAGGACAACAAGATCCAGGGCCTGGAAGTCGGCGCCGATGACTACATCACCAAGCCGTTTTCCCCACGGGAACTGGTGGCGCGCCTGAAAGCCGTGCTGCGCCGTGCCGGCCCGACCGATGGCGAAGCGCCTATCGAAGTCGGTGGCCTGCTGCTGGACCCGATCAGCCACCGCGTGACCATCGACGGCAAGCCGGCCGAGATGGGCCCGACTGAATACCGCCTGCTGCAGTTCTTCATGACCCACCAGGAGCGTGCCTATACCCGTGGCCAGTTGCTGGACCAGGTGTGGGGCGGCAACGTGTATGTCGAGGAACGCACCGTCGATGTGCATATCCGTCGCCTGCGCAAAGCCTTGGGCGATGCCTACGAGAATCTGGTACAAACCGTGCGCGGCACCGGCTACCGGTTCTCCACCAAGGGCTGAGCCAGTCACTTTCCTTCCTTAACAGCTGACAAGGACGCATGTTTAAGTGAACCAGAACTGGCATGGCACCCTGATCCGCCACATGCTCCTGTTGATCACCGGCTGCCTGTTGGTGGGCCTGGTCAGCGGCTATTACGGCTGGAGCCTGGCCATCGGTATCGGCCTGTACCTGGGCTGGACCCTCAAGCAATTGCTGCGCCTGCATGAATGGCTGCGCCAGCACAAACCCGACGAAGCACCGCCCGATGGCTACGGCCTGTGGGGTGAGGTGTTCGACAGCATCTACCACCTGCAACGCCGCGACCAACGGGTACGCGGGCGCCTGCAAGCCGTGATCGACCGGGTGCAGGAGTCCACCGCTGCGCTCAAGGACGCGGTGATCATGCTCGACAGCGACGGCAACCTGGAGTGGTGGAACCGCGCCGCCGAGACCCTGCTGGGCCTCAAGACGCCCCAGGACAGCGGCCAGCCGGTAACCAACCTGGTGCGCCACCCGCGCTTCAAGGAATACTTCGAGCAGGACAACTACGAAGAAGCCCTGGAAATCCCCTCGCCCACCAACGACCGCGTGCGCATCCAGCTGTACCTGACCCGCTACGGCAACAACGAACACCTGATGCTGGTGCGCGACGTAACCCGCATCCATCAGCTGGAGCAGATGCGCAAAGACTTCGTTGCCAACGTCTCCCACGAACTGCGCACGCCCTTGACGGTGATCTGCGGCTACCTGGAGACGCTGCTGGACAACGTCGATGAGATCAACCCGCGCTGGAGCCGTGCCCTGCAACAGATGCAGCAGCAGGGTTCACGCATGCAGACCCTGCTCAACGACTTGCTGTTGCTGGCCAAGCTCGAGGCCACGGATTATCCGTCGGACAACCAACCGGTGGCCGTCCAGAGCCTGTTGCAGACCATCAAGAATGACGCCAAGGCCCTGTCGGGCGAGCGTGGGCAGCAGATCAGCCTGGATGCCGACCCGCAGGTGTTGCTCAAAGGCAGCGAGGGCGAATTGCGCAGCGCGTTCTCCAACCTGGTGTTCAACGCGGTGAAGTACACCCAGGACAAGGGCACTATCCGCATTCGCTGGTGGGCCGACGAGCAAGGCGCACACCTGAGCGTGCAGGACTCCGGCATCGGCATCGACGCCAAGCATCTGCCGCGCCTGACCGAGCGTTTCTACCGCGTCGATTCCAGCCGCAACTCCAACACCGGCGGCACCGGGCTGGGCCTGGCCATCGTCAAGCATGTGCTGCTGCGCCACCGCGCACGCCTGGAAATCAGCAGTGTGCTGGGGCATGGCAGTACATTCACCTGCCACTTTCCGCCAGGGCAGATGACCCGTTCGCGGCTCGTCGGAAATGACGAATAACTCAAACACAGCACAAAACCAAATGTGGGAGGGGGCTTGCTCCCGATGGCGGTGCATCAGTATCAGATATGCTGACTGACACACTGCTATCGGGAGCAAGCCCCCTCCCACAAGTGGAATTGTGCTGTTTCGAATAAGGCATTCCACACCCCACCCGGCGGCACCCACTAGGCAAGCGCCCCGTCAGCCGCTACATTGGCCGACTTGCGCCTGCCTTTCAGGCCCTTCTGTCACCCCTCATTGAACACACGGAACCTGCAAAACCCAATCATGGACCCTTCCCCTGGTATCACCCTCGCCACACTCTTCGCCGATTTCGGCATGATTCTTTTTGCTCTGATCCTGGTACTGCTCAACGGTTTTTTCGTTGCGGCGGAATTTGCCATGGTCAAGCTGCGCTCGACCCGGGTCGAGGCCATCGCCCACACCAACGGCTGGCGCGGGCAGATCCTGCGTACCGTGCACAGCCAGCTCGACGCCTACCTGTCGGCCTGCCAGCTGGGTATCACCCTGGCCTCCCTGGGCCTGGGCTGGGTCGGTGAGCCGGCGTTCGCGCACATCCTCGAACCGCTGCTGGGCGCCGCAGGCGTCGAATCGCCGGAAGTGATCAAGGGCGTGTCGTTCTTTGCCGCGTTCTTCGTGATTTCCTACCTGCACATCGTGGTCGGTGAACTGGCGCCCAAGTCCTGGGCCATTCGCAAGCCCGAACTGCTGTCACTGTGGACGGCGGTGCCGCTGTACCTGTTCTACTGGGCCATGTACCCGGCGATCTACCTGCTCAACGCCAGCGCCAACGCGATCCTGCGCATCGCCGGCCAAGGCGAACCCGGCCCGCACCACGAACACCATTACAGCCGCGAAGAGCTCAAGCTGATCCTGCACTCCAGCCGTGGCCAGGACCCGAGCGACCAAGGCATGCGTGTACTGGCCTCGGCCGTGGAAATGGGCGAGCTGGAAGTGGTGGACTGGGCCAACTCCCGTGAAGACCTGGTGACCCTGGACTTCAACGCCCCGCTCAAGGAAATCCTCGCGCTGTTCCGTCGCCATAAATTCAGCCGCTATCCGGTGTATGACGCGGTGCGCAACGAGTTTGTCGGGCTTTTGCACATCAAGGACCTGCTGCTGGAACTGGCGGCCCTGGACCACATCCCCGAATCGTTCAACCTGGCCGAGCTGACCCGCCCGCTGGAACGTGTGTCGCGGCACATGCCGTTGTCGCAGTTGCTGGAGCAGTTCCGCAAAGGCGGCGCGCACTTTGCCCTGGTGGAAGAAGCCGACGGCAAGATCATCGGCTACCTGACCATGGAAGACGTGCTGGAAGTGCTGGTGGGCGATATCCAGGACGAACACCGCAAGGCCGAGCGCGGCATCCTCGCCTACCAGCCTGGCAAACTGCTGGTACGGGGCGATACGCCGCTGTTCAAGGTGGAACGCCTGCTGGGCGTCGACCTGGACCACATCGAGGCCGAAACCCTCGCAGGGCTGATCTACGACACCCTCAAACGGGTGCCGGAAGAGGAAGAAGTGCTGGAGGTTGAAGGCTTGCGGATCATCATCAAGAAGATGAAAGGGCCGAAGATCGTGCTGGCCAAGGTCCTGCTGCTGGATTGACCCTCAATTGCCCAATGCAAAATTGGGCAATGTCCCGACCGGCTGGTTGAATTCGTAAGGAATCGACACCAGCCCGGCCGCGGTACTCTGTTGCACCACAAAGTGCAGGTGCGGCCCGCTGCTGTTGCCGGTATTGCCCGACAACCCCAGCGCGCTGCCCACCGCCACACGCTGCCCCGGCCTGACACTCACCGAGCCTTGCTTGAGGTGCAGGTACACACCCTGGGTGCCGTCATCGTGCTGCACGCGCACGAAATTGCCTGACGCATCGTTGCCGCGTCCGATCTGGCTATTCTCGATTTTCATCACCACACCGCTGCGTGCCGCGATGATCGGCGTGCCTTCGGGCATGGCGATGTCCATGGCGTAGCGGCTTTTGGCGTCGGTGTGGCTGAAGCTGCCGTTGGGGCCTTGGGTCAAGCGGAACGGGCCGCCACGCCAGGGCAAGGGGTAACGGTAGGCTTGTTGCGGGTAAACGGGTTTTGGCCTGTAGAGTATCGGCGGCTGTACGCGCTCGACCCTACGTTCCTGGATCACGAACGCCTGGGCGCCGGGGGTTTGCCGATCGCTGAAAAACACCATGCCGTTGGCATCGGTGGATTTGTACAGGGTCATGGCCTGGGTCGAATTGGCGACCAAGGCCAATATGCAGGACAGCAAAAGGCGAAGGAGCATGGCGCGAACCTGCCGGAGTGAATGAACAGCAAGCTAGCAAGGGATCATGACAATCCCGGGGCACGCCCCTTCGGACTGAAGGTCAGGCCCCCGGCACAAAATGCTTCTGCGCCGTACCGCGCGCAATCAGGCGAGAGATGTAGTCAAGCTTCTGCGCATCCTGGTCGATAAAGCGGAAGGTCAGTTGCAGCCAGTCACTGTCCGGCTTGGGTTCGAAGGCGACGATGGCGTGCAGGTAGCCGTTCAGACGCGCCACCTCGGCGTTGTCGCCCTGTTCCAGGTCGAGCACGGCACTTTCCAGTACCTGAGGCAGGACTTCACCGCGACGCACCACCAGCAGCGCTTCCTTGATGCTCAGTGCCTTGATCACGCATTGCTGGGTGCCGCTGGACAGGCGCAACTGGCCCTGGCCACGGCCGCCAGTGGGTGCAGCGCCTGGCGCTTGGACCGGCGGGGCGTTGTTAAGCAGGCCTTTG
Source organism: Pseudomonas sp. LAMO17WK12:I1 (assembly GCF_900177315.1). Classification (NCBI taxonomy): domain Bacteria; kingdom Pseudomonadati; phylum Pseudomonadota; class Gammaproteobacteria; order Pseudomonadales; family Pseudomonadaceae; genus Pseudomonas; species Pseudomonas sp. LAMO17WK12:I1. Next base: position 228,472 of record NZ_FWZV01000007.1, read on the forward strand.
CTTGGCGCAGAGGCAGCCGCCGCAACGGGGGCTGCACGTACGGCTTCGGGCTTGCCACCGGTCAGGGCACTCAGGGAATCATTGCCGAAGGCCGAGTTCATCTTGGTCGGCGCGCTGGCGACCAGGGCGTCGAGGCGACCGACCTTGTGCAGGGCTTGCTTGACCTTGTTCAGCAGTTGCTCGTTGGTGAACGGCTTGCTGACGTAACCGGAAACCCCGGCCTGGATCGCCTGGACCACGTTCTCTTTGTCGCCACGGCTGGTCACCATCACAAACGGCATGGCCTTGAGGTGCGGTTGCTCGCGGCACCAGGTCAACAACTCCAGGCCGGACATCTCCGGCATTTCCCAGTCGCACAGCACCAGGTCGAAGCTCTCGCGCATCAGGATGGTCTGGGCCTTCTTGCCGTTTACCGCATCTTCAAGCTTGATCCCGGGGAAGTAGTTGCGCAGGCACTTCTTCACCAGGTCGCGGATAAACGAGGCGTCATCCACCACCAATACACTGACTTTACTCATCGACCCTTCATCCTATAAAAACTTCGGCACGCAAAACGCCTGACTAATGGCATTTTGCCAAAACTCTGTAGTCACGTTCGGACTTTCTTTTACCCGATTCGCAAAAAATTCAGGCGCCACAAACGAAAACGCCCGACCAGAGGCCGGGCGTTAATTTCTCGGGCAACCTTACTTATCGTCAGGTTCGCCCGGAACATTAGGGATTTGATCGGCTGAACCCTCAACTTCGGCCTTCATGCGCTTGAGGCCCATGTGCCGTACGTCGGTACCGCGCACCAGGTAGATCACCAGTTCCGAGATATTGCGCGCGTGATCACCGATCCGCTCCAGGGAGCGCAACACCCAGATGATGCTCAAGACCCGCGAGATAGAGCGCGGGTCTTCCATCATGTAGGTGGCCAGCTCACGCAGGGCGGTCTTGTATTCACGGTCGATGACCTTGTCGTACTGCGCTACCGACAATGCCAGCTCGGCGTCAAAGCGCGCGAAGGCATCCAGGGCATCCCGGACCATGTTGCGCACCTGGTCGCCGATATGACGCACTTCCACATAACCGCGCGGCGCTTCACCCTCTTCGCACAACTGGATGGCGCGGCGGGCAATCTTGGTGGCTTCATCGCCGATCCGCTCGAGGTCGATCACCGACTTGGAAATGCTGATGATCAGGCGCAGGTCGGATGCCGCCGGCTGGCGACGGGCGAGAATGCGCAGGCATTCTTCGTCGATGTTGCGTTCCATCTGGTTGATCTGGTCGTCGATCTCGCGCACTTGCTGGGCCAGGCCCGAGTCGGCCTCGATCAGCGCAGTGACGGCGTCGTTGACTTGCTTCTCCACCAGCCCGCCCATCGCCAGGAGGTGGCTGCGCACTTCCTCGAGCTCGGCGTTGAACTGCGCGGAGATATGGTGGGTAAGGCCTTCTTTGCTAATCATGTTGGCGTCCTTGGAGCGTCCGGTAAGGTGCGGAGAACCGCAGCGTCAGTGCAATCAGAACCACAGCTTCCTAGCCGTAGCGACCGGTGATGTAGTCTTCGGTCTGCTTCTTCGCCGGATTGGTGAACAGGGTGTCGGTATCGCCGAACTCCACCAGCTTGCCCATGTACATGAACGCGGTGTAGTCGGAAACCCGCGCCGCCTGTTGCATGTTGTGGGTCACGATAACGATGGTGAACTTGGACTTGAGCTCGTAGATCAGTTCTTCGACTTTCAGCGTCGAGATCGGGTCGAGTGCCGAGCACGGTTCGTCGAGCAGCAGCACTTCCGGCTCCACGGCGATGGTGCGCGCGATCACCAGACGCTGCTGCTGGCCGCCGGACAGGCCGAGTGCCGACTCATGCAGGCGGTCCTTGACCTCGTCCCACAGCGCCGCGCCTTTAAGGGCCCACTCAACCGCTTCGTCGAGGATGCGCTTCTTGTTGATGCCCTGGATGCGCAGGCCGTAGACCACGTTTTCGTAGATGGTCTTGGGGAACGGGTTAGGCTTCTGGAACACCATGCCCACACGGCGACGCAGTTCGGCCACGTCTTCGCCCTTGCGGTAGATGTTGGTGCCGTAGAGGTTGATGGCGCCGTCCACACGGCAACCGTCCACCAGGTCGTTCATGCGGTTGAAGGTACGCAGCAGCGTGGACTTGCCGCAGCCCGACGGGCCGATGAAGGCGGTCACGCGCTGCTTGGGGATGTTCATGCTGACGTCGAACAGCGCCTGCTTGTCACCGTAATACAGGCTCAGGCCCGGTACTTCGATGGCCACGGTTTCCTGGGCCAGGCTCAGGCTCTGTTTGTCGCGACCCAGGGCAGACATGTTGATGCCGTGGGAATGGGTGTCGTGTTGCATGGGATGCTCCCTGTGCTGTTGTGTGGGAGGGGGCTTGCCCCCGATAGCGGTGCATCAGGAACATGTGTGCTGGCTGGCACACCGCAATCGGGAGCAAGCCCCCTCCCACAAATAAGTCCGCGTTCAATTCAGATCAGCTGTCCAGCGCCTTGTACTTCTCACGCAGGTGGTTACGAATCCACACTGCCGACAGGTTGAGCGTGGCGATCACCAGCACCAGCAACAAGGCGGTGGCGTATACCAGCGGCCGTGCGGCCTCGACGTTAGGGCTCTGGAAACCGACGTCATAAATATGGAACCCCAGGTGCATGATCTTCTGGTCCAGGTGCAGGTACGGGTAGTTGCCGTCCAGCGGCAGCGACGGGGCGAGTTTCACCACGCCGACCAGCATCAGCGGCGCCACTTCACCGGCGGCGCGGGCCACGGCGAGGATCATGCCGGTCATCATCGCCGGGCTGGCCATCGGCAGCACGATCTTCCACAGCGTTTCCGCCTTGGTCGCGCCCAGCGCCAGGGAGCCTTCACGCACCGTACGCGGAATCCGCGCCAGGCCTTCTTCGGTGGCCACGATCACCACCGGTACCGCCAGCAGCGCCAGGGTCAGCGAGGCCCAGAGCAGGCCCGGTGTACCGAAGGTCGGTGCCGGCAGCGCTTCGGCGAAGAACAGACGGTCGACCGAGCCACCCAATACATACACGAAGAAACCCAGGCCGAACACGCCGTAGACGATGGCCGGTACACCCGCCAGGTTGTTCACGGCGATGCGGATGATACGGGTCAGGGTGTTCTGCTTGGCGTATTCACGCAGGTACACCGCTGCCAGCACGCCGAACGGGGTCACGATCATCGCCATGATCAGGGTCATCATCACGGTGCCGAAGATCGCCGGGAAGATCCCGCCTTCGGTGTTGGCTTCCCGAGGGTCATCACTGAGGAATTCCCACACCTTGCTGACATAGAAACCGATCTTGGTCACGGTCCCCATGGCGTTCGGCTGGTAGGCGTGCACCACCTTGCCGATGCCGATTTCAATTTCCTTGCCGTTGCCATCGCGAGCGGTCAAGGCGTCGCGGTTGAACTGGGCGTGCAGGTCGGCCAGGCGCGCTTCGATGTCCTGGTAACGCGCGTTCAGCTCGGCGCGGTCGGCCTCCATGTCGGCCTGGGCGGCCGCGTCGAGCTTGCCTTCCAGTTCCAGTTTGCGGCCATGCAGGCGGATGCGCTCGAGGCCGGCGTTGATCGCGCCGATGTCGGACTTCTCCAGGGTCTTGAGCTGGGCCGCCAGCTTGTTCACGCGGTCCACGCGGGCTTGCAGCTCCGGCCACGCGGCCTCGCCTTCAGCGATGACCTTGCCATCCTGCTTGACGTTGACCAGGGTGCCGTAGAAGTTGCCCCACTCACGACGTTCGATGGTCATCAGGTTCTTCGGCGTGCTCTGGTCCTTCAACCATTCGCCGACGATCCAGGTGAAGTCGTTGCCGTTCAGGTCGCGGTTGCCGACCTTGATCAGCTCGCGGGTCATGAATTCAGGGCCCGCATCGGGCACCGGCAGGCCCGCGCTTTTCAGGCGCTCGCGCGGCACTTCTTCTTTCTGCACCACTTCGCCGATGACGATATGGTTTTCCTGGCCCGGCACGTTGTAGTTGGCCTGGATCAGGTCGGCCGGCCAGAAGTGGCCCAGGCCCCGCACGGCAATCACGGCCAGCAAACCAATGGTCATGATGACCGCGATGGACACCGCGCCACCGCTGATCCAGACGCCCGGAGCGCCGCTCTTGAACCATCCATTCAGGGAGTTCTGTTTCACAGACTTCTACCTTTCTTAAAGCGACGAGTATTTCTTGCGCAGACGCTGACGAATCAGCTCGGCGAGGGTGTTCATGATGAAGGTGAACAGCAGCAGCACCAGCGCCGAGAGGAACAGCACGCGGTAGTGACTGCCGCCGACTTCCGACTCGGGCATTTCCACCGCGACGTTGGCCGCCAGGGTGCGCAGGCCTTCGAACAGGTTCATCTCCATCACCGGCGTGTTCCCGGTGGCCATCAGCACGATCATGGTCTCGCCCACGGCGCGGCCCATGCCGATCATCAGCGCCGAGAAGATGCCCGGGCTGGCGGTCAGGATCACCACGCGGGTCATGGTCTGCCACGGTGTGGCGCCCAGGGCCAGGGAACCCAGGGTCAGGCCGCGCGGTACGCTGAACACGGCGTCTTCGGCGATGGAATAGATGTTCGGGATCACCGCAAAGCCCATGGCCAGGCCGACCACCAGGGCGTTGCGCTGGTCGTAGGTAATGCCCAGGTCGTGGGAGATCCACATGCGCATGTCGCCGCCGAAGAACCAGGTTTCCAGGTACGGGCTCGTGTACAGCGAGAGCCAGCCCACGAACAGGATCACCGGGATCAGGATCGCGCTTTCCCAACCATCGGGAACCCGCAGGCGAATGGATTCAGGCAGGCGGCTGAAGACAAACCCGGCCACCAGGATGCCAATCGGCAACAGCATCAGCAGGCTGAAGATCCCCGGCAGATGCCCTTCGACATACGGCGCCAGGAACAGGCCGGCGAAGAAGCCGAGGATCACCGTCGGCATGGCTTCCATCAGTTCGATCACCGGCTTGACCTTGCGGCGCAGGCTCGGGGCCATGAAGTAAGCGGTGTAGATCGCCGCGGCAACAGCCAGTGGCGCCGCCAGCAGCATGGCGTAGAACGCCGCCTTCAGGGTACCGAAGGTCAATGGCGCCAGGCTCATCTTGGGTTCGAAGTCGGTGTTGGCGGCGGTCGATTGCCAGACGTACTTAGGTTCGTCGTAGTTTTCGTACCAGACCTTGCTCCACAACGCGCTCCAGGACACTTCCGGGTGCGGGTTGTCCAGCAGCAGCGGCTGCAGCTTGCCGCCGGCTTCGACGATCACCCGGTTGGCGCGCGGCGACATACCAAACACGCCCTGGCCGTCGACCACCGGATCCACCAGCAGGGTGCGGTGGGCGGTGCTGTGGAACACGCCGAATTTGCCGGAGGCGTCGAGGGCGGTGAAGCCTTTGCGCCGCTCTTCGGCGGTGATTTCCACGATGGGCGCGGTGCCCATCTGAAAGGTACGAATCTGCTTGAAGCGCTGCTCGCCATCCGGGTCGCGGGCCATGAACCACTGGGCCAGGCCGCCTTTGGAGTTACCGACGATCAGCGAGATGCCGCCCACCAACTGGGTGCTGGCGGTGACTTCGGCAGCGCCATCTTCCAGTAATTTGTAGCGACCGTTGAGGCTCCTGTCGCGCAGGCTGAACACATCCGCCAGGGCACGTCCGTTGATCACGTACAGCCATTGCTGGCGCGGATCGATGAAGATCGCCTTCACCGGCTCGGTCATTTGCGGCAGCTCGACACGCTTCTGCTCGCTGGTGACTTCACCGGTCATCATGTTTTCTTCGCGGCTCAGGGTCAGCACGTTCAAGTGCGAACCGGCCGAGCCTGCCACCACCAGCGACGTATCGGTGGCGTTGAGGGCAACATGCTCCAACGGGCGGCCGGCATCGTCGAGCACGATCGGCGTTTCACCGTAGGGGTATTCAATCGCAGGCGTGATGGTTTTCTTGCCGTCCGGGTACGACACCTTATAGGTGTGACGGAACACCAGGGACTGGCCATTGGACAAACCGAGGATCACCAGCGGGCTGCCCGGCTGGTCTTCACCGATGGAAGCCACGCTCACGCCGGGCGCAAGCGGCAGGTCGACACGCTTGAGTTCGGCACCGCTCGTGACGTCAAAGAACAGCGCCTGGCCCTTGTCGGAAACCCGCATGGCGACCTGGTTCTGCTCTTCCAGGGAGATCAACAACGGCTTGCCGGCGTCCTGCATCCAGGCGGGCGTCAGTGCGTCTTCCTTGGTCAGCGAGGCGCCTTGGAACAGTGGCGCGACCACGTAGGCGAGGAAAAAGAAGATCAGGGTGATCGCACCCAGAACGGCGAGGCCGCCCACCAGCACGTACCAACGGGTCAGGCGATCCTTGAGCGCGCGAATACGGCGCTTGCGTTGCAGCTCAGGCGTATTGAAATCAATGCGCTTGGGGGGAGAAGTTGTCGTCATGGTGGAATTGGCCAGATCATTCATGCGCACACCCTAGCGATCCTGTATGACAGAAAGATGACAGTGCAGTGACGCAACAAATCCGCCGCGAAGCAGGGCTGGCAGCGGACTAGAAAATTTGGATGCGGGGCCGGTATCCCGGCCCCGCAGAGGCAATCAGTTGCCTTCTTTCAGACCCAGGTCAGCCAGGGCCTTGGCGGCAACCTTGGCTGGCAGTGGGATGTAGCCGTCCTTGACGACCACTTCCTGGCCCTGTTTGGACAGAACCAGTTTCACGAACTCGGCTTCCAGCGGGGCCAGAGGCTTGTTCGGGGCTTTGTTGACGTAAACGTAGAGGAAACGCGACAGCGGGTATTTGCCGTTCAGGGCGTTTTCTTCGCTGTCTTCGATGAAGTCAGTGCTGCCTTTCTTGGCCAGGGCCACGGTCTTCACACTGGCGGTCTTGTAGCCGATGCCCGAATAACCGATGCCGTTCAGCGAGGAGCTGATCGACTGCACGACGGAAGCCGAGCCGGGTTGTTCGTTCACGTTAGGCTTGTAGTCGCCTTTGCACAGGGCTTCTTCCTTGAAGTAGCCGTAGGTGCCGGATACCGAGTTACGGCCGAACAGTTGCACTGGCTTGTTGGCCAGGTCGCCGGTCACACCCAGGTCACCCCAGGTTTTCACATCGGCTTTGCCACCGCACAGGCGAGTCGAGGAGAAGATCGCGTCGACTTGTTCCATGGTCAGGTGCTGGATCGGGTTGTCCTTGTGCACGAACACGGCCAGGGCGTCCACGGCAACCGGGATAGCGGTTGGCTTGTAGCCGTACTTCTGCTCGAAGGCCGCCAGTTCGGTGTCCTTCATCTTGCGGCTCATCGGGCCCAGGTTGGAGGTGCCTTCAGTCAGCGCAGGTGGCGCGGTGGCGGAGCCGGCAGCTTGAATCTGGATGTTGACGTTCGGGTATTCCTTTTTGTAACCCTCGGCCCACAGGGTCATCAGGTTGGCCAGGGTATCGGAACCGACGCTGGACAAGTTGCCCGACACACCAGTGGTCTTGACGTAAGCCGGGATTGCCGGATCAACACCTGCAGCCACCGCGTTGGCGGTCGCAACGCCAGCAGCGACAAAAGTCATTGCCGCCATCAAACGTTTCAGTTTCATGCCTTGCTCCTAGCAGATAGGGATAGTTGGATCGGGGCCAAGTATCGAGAGGCCGTGTGAACACTCTATGTCTGAAATATGACAATTGGATGAAAGGCCAGCATTGGAGATCACACAACAAAAGGAGAGAAGGTCGGGACGTACGAGGAGGTTAGGGCGACTAAGCGACTTCTTGGAAACAAGCGGTAATTGTTATAAAACGCAAGGCATGTGGCGAGGGAGCAAGCTCCCTCGCCACATGGTTACCGGTAAAAGCGCTAAACGGGGTTACCGCCCGCGCTTCCACAGATACCCACCCACCACCATCCCCATCACGCACAGGACAGCCACGTAGTAGGCCGGCCCCATCGGGCTTTCCTTCATCAGCAGCGACACCGCCAGGGGCGTCAGCCCGCCGAATACGGCGTAGGCCACGTTGTAGGAAAACGACAGGCCACTGAAGCGCACCACGGGCGGGAAGGCTTTCACCATCACGTAAGGCACCACGCCAATGGTGCCGACGAACAGGCCGGTCAAGGCGTACAGCGGGAACAGCCAGTCCGGGTGGGTCATGAGGCTGTGGTACAGCGTCCAGGAGGTCGCCAGCAGCAAGGCGCAACCGCTTACCAGTACACGCCCGGCACCAAAACGGTCAGCCAGGGCGCCGGAGGCAATGCAGCCAAGGCTCAACGTCACGATGGCCAGGCTATTGGCCTGCAGCGCAACAGTCGGGCTGAAGTGGTAGATGGTCTGCAGCACGGTCGGGGTCATCAGGATGACCACCACGACGCCAGCTGACAGCAGCCAGGTCAGCAGCATCGACAACACGATGGCACCGCGGTGGTCACGTAATACGGCACGCAATGGCAGCTCGGCGGCCAGGGTCTTGCGTTGCTGCATCTCGGCGAAGATCGGCGTTTCATGCAACCAGCGGCGCAGGTACACCGACAGCAGGCCGAACACGCCACCGAGCAGGAACGGAATGCGCCAAGCGTAATCCGAGACCTGCTCAGGGCTGTAAATAGTGTTGATCGCGGTAGCGACCAGCGAGCCCAGCAGGATCCCGGCGGTCAGGCCGCTGGTCAGGGTGCCGCAGGCGTAGCCGATATGGCGCGGCGGTACGTGTTCGGAGACGAACACCCAGGCGCCGGGGACTTCACCGCCAATCGCTGCGCCCTGGATGATGCGCATCAACAGCAACAGGACCGGTGCCCACAGGCCGATCTGCGCGTAGGTTGGCAGCAGGCCCATGATCAGGGTCGGCACGGCCATCATGAAGATGCTCAGGGTGAACATTTTCTTGCGGCCCAGCAGGTCACCGAAGTGCGCCATGATGATGCCGCCCAGCGGGCGTGCCAGGTAACCGGCGGCGAAGATGCCGAAGGTCTGCATCATGCGCAGCCATTCGGGCATATCGACAGGGAAGAACAGTTTTCCGACCACGGTGGCGAAAAATACGAAAATGATGAAGTCATAAAACTCCAGCGCCCCGCCCAAGGCAGACAGCGACAGGGTTTTGTAGTCGTTGCGGGTCAGCGGGCGCGACGGTTGCGCACTGCTTGCAGGCACGGAGGACATGGCAAGGCTTCTCTTATAGTAGTCAGCTTGATAAGGACGACACGCCCGGGACCGGCGGCGGTCTGGCAAGATAGCAAATCGCTTGTAAAAGCACAGCGCCAGGAGAACAGTTGCGCGCAAAAGCCGCGATACAGCGGCTATTTACCGACCAAATGAGCGCCGGGAGGTCGTCGTGGCGCCAGGGTCTCGATATACTCGGCCCTTGCAAGCGCAAGAACCCCAGGCTTGAGGGGCTGCTGCGCCAAAACGTCGTTGGGTGCCATCCAGCCGATTTGGCAGAGTTTCCCTTTAGTACGCCTTACGAGAAACGTATCGAACGGAGTATGTTTGTGCTGAAACGTTTTTCTAACAGTCGGCTATCCACCTTGCTCCACCTATAAAAGCGTCACGGGTCAGAGGCCCCCCGGCATGATCGAACTCGAACAAGAAGATCCTATCCCGCAAGGCGATCTCGCCCTGCAAATCACCGCGCTCCCGCGTGAAACCAACGGTTTTGGCGATATCTTCGGCGGCTGGCTGGTCGCGCAGATGGACCTCGCCGGTACCGCCATGGCCAGCAAGGTCGCAGGCGGGCGTGTGGCCACCGTGGCCATTGACCGCATGGCGTTCCTGGTGCCGGTGGCAGTGGGCGCGCAACTGTCCTTCTATACCCAGGCCCTGGAAATCGGCCGCAGCTCGATCCAGATGATGGTCGAAGTGTGGAGCGACGACCCGCTGTCCAGCGAATGGCGCAAGGTCACCGAGGCGGTGTTTGTATTTGTCGCTATCGATGGCAGCGGCCGCACACGCTCGGTGCCATCGCGCGCGCGTTAAACCTCGCGGGGTTTTGACGGTCAATTGCCCCATTGCCTGCCATTGAGAGTGCCTGTTATGCCTACGCCCCACGTTGAGACCGTAAAAATCGACGAGCTGGACTGCTGGCGCATCCGCCATAACGGCGCCGAGCTGATGATTGCCCAGCAGGGCGCGCATATCTTCAGTTACGGCCGCGAAGGCGAGCAGCCGCTGATCTGGCCGAACCCTGAGGCGGTGTTCAAGAAGGGCAAGGGCATTCGTACCGGCGTCCCGGTGTGCTGGCCCTGGTTTGGGGTGTTCGACCGCAACCCGTCCAGCGTAAAGGCGATGCGCCAAAGTGATCAGCCTGCGGGCGCTCACGGTTTCGTGCGTACCGCGACCTGGGCATTGGCCGGGACCACCCTTGAAGGTGAAGCGCTGCGGGTGGACCTGAAGCTACCGGTTCCTGCAGGCGGCTTCCCCGGCTGGCCCCATCAGGTCGACCTGAGCCTGAGCCTGCTGCTGGACGATCAACTGCACATCCGCCTGACCAGCCACAACCGTGGCGACGGCACTGTCACGCTCAGCCAGGCGCTGCACACCTACTTCGCCGTGAGCGACGTACGCAACGTGCAGGTCGAAGGCCTGGACGGCTCGGCGTACATCGATACCGCCGATGGCTGGAGCGAGAAAACCCAGTCCGGCCTGCTGCACTTCACTGCCGAGACCGACCGCATCTACCTCGATACGCCCCCGTCGCTGAGCATCCTCGATCAGGACTGGCAGCGTCGCATCCAGCTCACCAGCCAAGGCTCGAAATCCACCGTGATCTGGAACCCCTGGACCGAACGCGCCAAGGCCTTCGACGACATGGCCGATGATGGCTGGCAGGGCATGCTGTGCATCGAGACGGCGAATGTGCTGGATGATGTGGTGACGCTGGCGCCGGGTGAAAGCCACACGCTGGGTGTGAGCATCACCGGTGTTACCCGGTAGATGGAGTTCCAAATGTGGGAGGGGGCTTGCCCCCGATAGCGGTGAATCAGTCACCAAAGACAGTGACTGGCACCCTGCTATCGGGGGCAAGCCCCCTCCCACATTGGGTTCAGCGGAAGCTTATAGATCGGATTCCTTTACGACCCGCACCTTGCCCGCATCCAGCGCATAGGCGGCGTCGGCCAAATCGTTGTTCACCGTCTCCACCTTCAACGTGCCGGTCACCCACAGCGGCGTGTAGATATCATCCAGCTTCAAACCCTTGGGATAACGCACCAGCACCAACTGGTTAGGCGGCGGTGGCGGCACGTGGATGCAGGCGCCCGGGTATGGCACCAGGAAGAACAGCGTGCTGCGGCCTTTGGCGTCGGTTTCCAACGGCACCGGGTAGCCGCCGATCCGGATGTTCCTGCCGTTCATGGCGGCCACGGTCTTGGTCGAGTACATCACCGCCGGCAAGCCTTTGCTCTGCTTCAGGCCACCTTTGTCGGTGAACGTGCCTTGGGCTTCGGGGGAGTTGTGATCGATCTCGGGCATGGCTTCGAGGGCCTTCTGGTCCGACAGCGGCATCAGGTCGAGCCAGTCGGTTTCCGGCAATTCACCGGCATGGGCCAGGCCAGAGCCCAGCAGAAGAAGAGTCAACAGGAGACGGCGCATGGAGAGGCTCGGCAAGTACAAGTGGCGAGCATTCTAGCCCTCTGCGCCTGCGCAGCGCAGAGGACTTTGTCGGCTGATTACTTCTTTTTGATCAGGCCGTAGATCACCAGCAGGATGATTGCGCCGACCAGTGCGCCGATAAAGCCTGCGCCTTGACCCGCCTGGTAGATGCCCAGCGCCTGGCCACCGTAGGTCGCGGCCAGGGAACCGGCGATACCCAGCAGGATGGTCATGATCCAGCCCATGCTGTCGTCGCCGGGCTTGAGGAAACGCGCCAACAGGCCGACGATCAAGCCGATAAAGATGGTTCCGATGATACCCATGGCATTTCCCTCTGAATGAAGTGAGCTATGCCAAAGCCTAGACAGGCTTTGGCATCCTGCAATCAGAGGACGGCGATAACCAATGGTTCCCGCCGACCCCCGGGTTATTGCTCGGCGATCAGCGCTTCGACCTTGAGGATCTGCGCTTGCAGCGTTGCGCGGTCCTTGCAGCGCAGGTTGGCGTGGCCGACCTTGCGCCCGGCCTTGAAGGCCTTGCCGTAGTGATGCAGATGGCAGTCTTCGATGGCGATCACGCGCTCCACCGGCGGTACCACGCCGATAAAGTTGAGCATCGCGCTCTCACCGACCTTGGCCGTGGAGCCCAATGGCAAGCCCGCGACAGCGCGCAGGTGGTTTTCGAACTGGCTGCACTCGGCGCCTTCGGTGGTCCAGTGCCCGGAGTTATGCACACGCGGGGCGATTTCGTTGGCCTTGAGGCCGCCGTCGACTTCAAAGAACTCGAACGCCATCACACCGACGTAATCCAGCTGCTTGAGCACGCGGCTGGAATAGTCTTCGGCCAGGGCCTGCAACGGGTGATCGGTGCTGGCCACGGACAGCTTGAGGATGCCGCTGTCATGGGTGTTGTGCACCAACGGATAGAAGCGGGTCTCACCATCCCGGGCACGCACGGCGATCAACGAGACTTCGCCGGTGAACGGCACGAAGCCTTCAAGCAAGCAGGCCACGCTGCCCAGTTCGGCGAAAGTGCCGACCACATCGGCGGCGGTGCGCAGGACTTTCTGGCCCTTGCCGTCGTAGCCCAGGGTGCGGGTTTTCAGCACGGCCGGCAGGCCGATGCTGGCGACGGCAGCGTCCAGGTCCGCCTGGGACTGGATATCGGCGAAGGCTGGGGTCGGAATGCCCAGGTCCTTGAACATGCTTTTCTCGAACCAGCGGTCACGGGCAATGCGCAAGGCTTCGGCGCTCGGGTACACCGGTACGAACTGCGACAGGAAGGCCACGGTTTCGGCCGGTACGCTTTCAAACTCGAACGTCACCAAATCGACTTCGTCGGCCAGTTGGCGCAGGTGGTCCGGGTCGCTGTAGTCAGCGCGCAGGTGTTCACCCAAGGCTGCCGCACAGGCGTCCGGCGCCGGGTCCAGGAAAGCGAAGTTCATCCCCAGCGGGGTACCCGCCAGGGCCAGCATGCGGCCCAGTTGGCCGCCACCGATTACACCGATTTTCATCGTCAACACCCTCAGGCGATACGTGGGTCTGGATTGTCCAGCACGCTGTCTGTCTGCTCGGCACGGAATTTCTTCAGCACCGCGTGGAACTGCGGGTGCTTGGCGCCCAGGATACTGGCGGACAGCAGGGCTGCGTTGATGGCACCGGCCTTGCCGATCGCCAGGGTGGCCACCGGGATACCGGCCGGCATCTGCACGATGGACAACAGCGAATCCACGCCCGAGAGCATTGCCGACTGCACCGGTACGCCAAGCACCGGCAGGTGGGTCTTGGCCGCACACATGCCCGGCAGGTGTGCGGCACCGCCGGCACCGGCGATGATCACCTCGATGCCACGGGATTCTGCTTCATCGGCATACTGGAACAGCAAATCCGGGGTGCGGTGGGCAGAGACCACTTTCACTTCATACGGAATGCCGAGTTTTTCCAGCATATCGGCGGTGTGGCTAAGGGTGGACCAATCGGACTTGGAGCCCATGATCACGCCAACCAATGCACTCATCGTCGTGCCTCTTCTCTCTGGGCGCCCGCAGGCGCGTCAAAAAACAACAAGCCACGCGGGAAATCCGGCGTGGCTTGTTGTACGAAATGTGGCCGGTTGGACCGGCCGAAGGCCGCGCAGTATACCGTAATAATCCAGATAAACAGCCCCTGGGATGACCATCTGTCTAGCGGGGCAAAGTGGCGGTTTTATTGACTTTCAAGTCAGCCAAATCACCACAAGCCCCCTCCCCCATTTGCCCTGCATTCGGCCCGAGATTGGCTCAGGCATTCTGCGCCGCGCCACCTTCCAACTTGCGCCACAACAACCGCACATTCGCCTTGCGCACCAGCGCGCAGCGATACAGACGAATTTCCAGCGGCACATGCCATTGCGGCCCGCCGCAGACCACCAACTCACCGCGGGCCAGTTCGGCCCGCACGCTCAGTTGCGGCACCCAGGCGATGCCCAGGCCTTCCAGGGCCATGCTTTTGAGGCTGTCGGCCATGGCGGTTTCGTACACCGTGGTAAAGCGCAGCGCGCGCTGGCGCAGCAACAGGTGCACGGAACGGCCGAGGAACGCCCCGGCGCTGTAGGCCAGCAGCGGCACACTGCCCTCTCCTTCGAGGTCGAACAGCGGCTTGCCGTCGGCGTCGGCCGCGCATACCGGGAGCATTTCGGTGTTGCCCAGGTGCAGTGAGGGGAAGATTTCGGCGTCCATTTGCATCGCCGCATCCGGGTCGTAGAACGCCAGCATCAGGTCGCAGCCGCCTTCGCGCAGGGCATGCACCGCATCGCCGACGTTGGTGGCCACCAGCCGCGTGGCGATGTTCAGGCCGTCGTTGCGCAGTTGCGCGATCCAGCGCGGGAAGAAACCCAACGCCAGGGAGTGGGCCGCGGCCACTTGCATGACTTCGCCCTGCCCGCCTTCCAGGTGATGCAAATGGCGCAGCACTTCGCCGAGCTGCTCGACCACGGTACGCGCGGTGACCAGGAACAGCTGCCCCGCCGCCGTCAACTCAACCGGCGTGCGCGAGCGATTGACCAGGGTCAGGCCCAATGCGGCCTCAAGGCTGCGGATACGTCGGCTGAACGCCGGCTGGGTGACAAAGCGCCGCTCCGCCGCCTGGGAAAAGCTGCGAGTCGCCGCCAGGGCGCTGAAGTCTTCCAGCCATTTGCTCTCAAGGTTCATCACTGCCTCCCACGGATACGCACCATTTTGGCACACACGCCCGCCATGATAGCCGGGTCACACTCACATTATGCCGTTTATGCATAGGCCAGTGTTTAACAGCATTGGCCCAAAATTTCCTACAGGCCTAGCATTCGCAGCGTTCCGGCCTGTTCCGGGTCCATATCGAGATGATTTCCGTCATGTCCTCCGCTGCATCATTCCGCACAGAAAAAGACCTGCTTGGCGTACTCGAAGTACCTGCCCAAGCGTATTACGGCATCCAGACCCTGCGAGCGGTGAATAACTTCCGCCTCTCGGGCGTTCCGATTTCGCATTACCCGAAATTGGTGGTCGGCCTGGCAATGGTCAAGCAAGCGGCGGCTGATGCCAACCGCGAGTTGGGCCAGCTCAGCGAAGCCAAGCACGCGGCCATCAGCGAAGCCTGTGCCCGCCTGATCCGCGGCGATTTCCACGAAGAATTCGTGGTGGACATGATTCAAGGCGGCGCCGGCACTTCAACCAACATGAATGCCAACGAAGTCATCGCCAACATCGCGTTGGAGGCCATGGGCCACAACAAGGGCGAATACCAGTACCTGCACCCCAACAACGACGTGAACATGGCGCAGTCGACCAACGACGCCTACCCGACCGCGATCCGCCTGGGCCTGCTGTTGGGCCACGACGCGCTGCTGGCCAGCCTCGACAGCCTGATCCAGGCGTTCGCCGCCAAGGGCGTCGAGTTCAGCCACGTGCTGAAAATGGGCCGCACCCAATTGCAGGACGCCGTGCCGATGACCCTCGGCCAGGAATTCCGTGCGTTCGCCACTACCCTCGGTGAAGACCTGGCCCGCCTGAAAACCCTGGCGCCAGAGCTGCTCACCGAAGTGAACCTGGGCGGTACCGCCATCGGCACCGGCATCAACGCCGACCCACGCTACCAGGCCCTGGCCGTACAACGCCTGGCCGTTATCAGCGGCCAGCCAGTGGTCCCGGCTGCCGACCTGATCGAAGCCACCTCCGACATGGGCGCCTTCGTGCTGTTCTCCGGCATGCTCAAGCGTACCGCCGTGAAACTGTCGAAGATCTGCAACGACCTGCGCCTGCTATCCAGCGGCCCACGCACCGGCATCAACGAGATCAACCTGCCGGCGCGCCAGCCAGGCAGCTCGATCATGCCCGGCAAGGTCAACCCGGTGATCCCGGAAGCCGTGAACCAGGTTGCGTTCCAAGTCATCGGCAACGACCTGGCCCTGACCATGGCGGCCGAAGGCGGCCAGCTGCAACTGAACGTGATGGAGCCGCTGATCGCCTTCAAGATCTTCGACTCGATCCGCCTGCTGCAACGCGCCATGGACATGCTGCGCGAGCACTGCATCGTCGGCATCACCGCCAACGAAGCCCGCTGCCGCGAACTGGTGGAGCACTCCATCGGCCTGGTCACCGCGCTGAACCCGTACATCGGCTATGAAAACGCCACCCGCATTGCGCGTATCGCCCTCGAAAGCGGCCGCGGCGTGCTGGAACTGGTGCGCGAAGAAGGCTTGCTCGACGACGCCATGCTCGACGACATCCTGCGCCCCGAAAACATGATTGCCCCACGCCTGGTCCCGTTGAAGGCCTAAGCGTTTGTTGCACCGCTCACCAGGTTGAGGGACTAGACACCTCTCACCTTTTGAGGGCCTGAAGGCTCGTTCTTCAGGCCCTTTTTTTTGCCTCAAGGTTGTGAAATGACGCCCATAAAAAATCCAATATCGCCCTGCAAACCCTCCTTGCCTGTAACAGCTTGGCTGAAACCTTTAATCAGCCCGAGCAGACGGATCACGTTCGCCTAGGTATAGTGCCGCCCCTCTTCGCGTCTGCGGCCGTCGGTAACGAGCCCGGATACACGCGATAGCGCATGAATAACAACACCCGCAAAAGGATTGGGGTCGAACCGTCGCGCACTGCCTGGTGCTATGCGAGGGGTAGGACCGTCCTGCGTTTGCCATTAGAAAAATCAGCGAGGAACACTCCATGCTCGAAGTCATCAACGACTTCCTCTCAGGGAAAGTACTGATCGTGCTCATTGTCGGGCTCGGCGGTTATTTCACGATCCGCTCGCGTTTCGTTCAATTGCGTCACTTTTTCCACATGTTTTCGGTGTTTCGCGACAGCCTGAAAAACAGCTCCGACCAACTCAGCTCGTTCCAGGCGCTGATGCTCAGCCTGGCCGGGCGTGTCGGTGCCGGCAACATCGCGGGTGTCGGCATTGCCGTGACCCTGGGCGGCCCGGGTGCCGTGTTCTGGATGTGGGTCACCGCGCTGGTGGGCATGTCTTCGAGCTTTATCGAGTGCTCCCTCGGCCAGTTGTACAAGCGCACTGACGCGGAAGGCACCTACCGTGGCGGCCCGGCCTATTACATCCAGCACGGCCTGCACAAGCGCTGGCTGGGGATGGTCATGGCGTTCCTGCTGCTGGTGACCTTCGGCTTTGCCTTCAACGGCCTGCAAGCCCACGCCGTGACCCACTCGCTGAACAACGCGTTTGGCCTGGACACCACCTACACCGGCCTGGCCCTGGCGGTATTGCTGGGCCTGGTGTTCATCGGCGGGATCAAGCGCATCGCCTCGATCGCCGACCTGCTGGTACCGGTCAAGACCCTGGTCTACATCGCCGTGACCCTGTATGTGATCGTGCTGCAATTCGACCACGTACCGGCCATGCTCGCGACCATCGTCAAAAGCGCCTTCGGCCTCGACCAAGCCTTCGGCGGCCTGGTGGGCAGCGCAATCATCATGGGTGTGAAACGCGGCGTGTTCGCCAACGAAGCCGGCCTGGGCAGTGCGCCCAACGTAGCGGCCGTCGCTTCGGTAGAACACCCGATCGCCCAAGGCGTGGTCCAGGCGTTCAGCGTGTTCCTCGACACCTTCGTGATCTGCACCTGCACCGCGCTGCTGATCCTGCTCTCCGGTTTCTACACCCCAGGCTTCGAAGGCGACGGCATTGCCCTGACCCAGAACTCCCTGGCCGCTGTGGTGGGTGACTGGGGCCGCATGTTTATCTCGGTGGCCCTGGCGTTGTTCGTGTTTACCTCGATCATGTACAACTACTACCTGGGCGAGAGCAACCTGCGCTTCCTGGTGGGCAACAACCGCAAGGTGCTGATGGGCTATCGCGCGCTGGTGCTGGTGCTGATTTTCTGGGGTTCGATCGAGAACCTGAGCACCGTGTTCGCCTTCGCCGACATCACCATGACCATGCTGGCGTTCGTCAACCTGTTCGCCCTGGCATTCCTGTTCAAGATTGCCATGCGCATCCTGAACGACTACGACAACCAGCGCGCGGCAGGCATCAAGACCCCGGTGTTCGACTCCAGCCAGTTCCCAGACCTGGACCTGGATCGCAAGGCCTGGCCGGCTAATCCGGTAAAACCGCAAGCGACCCCAGCGGCGGAACTGAACGCTCAAGTGCAACGCTGAGCGTAGACAGATGACACGCCGCCCGGCCTTGGGCATGCTCTGGGCCCGGCGGCGTTTTTCGTTCAGGAGAATCTTCGATGTCCCCAGCCAATAATCTCATGGTGCTCTACACCGGTGGCACCATCGGCATGCAGGCCAGCGCCAATGGCCTGGCCCCCGCGTCCGGTTTTGAAGCGCGCATGCGCGAACAGCTCGCCAACGTGTCAGTACCCGCCTGGCGCTTCCGGGAAATGTCCCCGCTGATCGACAGCGCCAACATGACCCCCGCCTACTGGCAGCGCCTGCGCACCGCCGTGGTCGAGGCCGTGGATGACGGTTGCGATGCCGTGCTGATCCTGCACGGCACCGACACCCTCGCCTACAGCGCAGCAGCGATGAGCTTCCAGCTGTTGGGCTTGCCGGCGCCGGTGGTGTTCACCGGTTCGATGTTGCCTGCCGGCGTCCCCGACAGCGATGCCTGGGAAAACGTCAGCGGAGCCCTGCTGGCGTTGGGCAAGGGCCTGGCACCCGGCGTGCACCTGTACTTCCACGGCGCGCTGATGGCCCCGACCCGCTGCGCGAAGATCCGCAGCTTTGGTCGCCATCCGTTCGCCGCGCTGCAGCGCAACGGCGGTGTGGCCAAGGCCGAAGCGCTGCCCGCCGCGCTGGATTACCGCCAACCGAAGGCCCTGGCCAATGTCGGTGTATTGCCGCTGGTACCGGGCATCGCCGCAGCACCATTGGACGCATTGCTCGGCAGCGGCATCCAGGCACTGGTGTTGGAATGCTTCGGCAGCGGCACCGGGCCCAGCGACAACCCTGAGTTTCTTGCCAGCCTCCAGCGCGCCGAAGAAAACGGCATCGTGGTCGTGGCAATCACCCAATGCCATGAAGGCGGCGTGGAACTGGATGTGTATGAAGCCGGCAGCCGCCTGCGTGGCGTGGGCGTGTTGTCAGGTGGCGGCATGACCCGTGAAGCGGTATTCGGCAAGCTCAACGCGTTGCTCGGGGCCGGGCTGTCCATCGCCGAAGTCCGGCGACTGGTAGAGCTGGACCTGTGCGGCGAACTGAGCTGACCCCACCGCCGCACTGTAGATAGTCACCCCCTTCCCTGGCTGGCCGGCCCCTAGCATGGAACACCCGAGCGAACACCTCGGGCCGTTCCCATCAACCGGCAAGACAGGGATGCCCCATGACCACGCCCATCTCAATCGCTTCACAACAGCCACTGGAATTGCTCACCCAACTGTTAACAGGCCCGTCGTTCAGGGAAGTGGCGGCGGTGTTGTTGCGCCAGGCACTGCAGGCCCGCTACCCCACACTGGCAATCGACCCCGATATCTGCCTGATCGGCACCCCTGGTTGGGAGATCATCGACGAACAGGCCTGCGCCACTACCACCGCTTACCGCACACTGAGCGACAGCCTGACCGATCAGGCCGTGCTCGGCGAACCGACCCTGTACATCGAAGGCGAACACTTCCTGACCCAACAACCGCTCACCGAGCCGCCAACCCATTTGCCGGTGCGCATCGGTGACATCGCCCATCTGCTCAATACCCTGGCCCCCGTCATGCTGGCGGCCTGGCAGGAGCAACAGCTGGCGTTCTGGAACAAAAGCAACGGCAGCGGCCCCCATTGGCATCAGCTGTCCAACTCATTGCGCGCGGTGTGGAATGTCCAGCGGGCACCGGGCTGGAACGAAAGCGACTGCGCCATGGCGCGCCAGTTGTTTCACGCGCCCACCTACGATGTGCGACGGCTCGACGACCCATACACCAGCCACGCCTACCTGCTCGACATCGATCAGGTCGACGGCGCGCAGGTGACCCACCTCAACCGGCTCGCGCTGTCGGTCCTGATCGGCAAGCAGGCCGGGCGAGACGTTATCCTCACCCACTCGCTGCTCAAGGGCTATGAGAAGTTCACGTCCCTGGCACAGCTGGGCCGAAGCCTGCCCGCTCGCCTGGACACCTCGGCGACCCGCACACAGTTGCAATGGCGCCTGTTCGAACCTGACGGCAATTTTTTCGATCACCAGGCCTGCAGCCTGATTGCCTTGCAGGTCGAGGCTATCGGCAGCCTGGACTTCTCCGACGTGCGCCACCCGGACACGGCTCCGCCACCCGGTGCCACCGAGTTGACCACCGGTCCCGGCCCCGGCCGCGAGTGGTACCAGCAGGCGCTGCCGGGCTGGCTGCAGGAGGCGTCGACGTCCGACCTGAACTTCTATGCGCGGCATCTCAAGGACCTCGCGTCCCTGAACAGCAGCACCGGCGGCAAGTTGTATCAGGACGATATCCCGCCCATCGAGCAGTACGCGCTCAATCACCTCAAGGCGGAAATCCTCAAGGACCATCCGCAAGCCGGTGCCCTGGCCTTGGATACGCTCACCCTGAAAGTCCAGCAGCCGGTGGTGTGGGGGACTTTCACGGTGCCCGGCATGACCGAGACCACCACCTTCAACCTCGCCGAACTGGCGCTGCACAACCTGATCGCCATCCCGGTCGGCAACAAGACCTTGCAGCTGCATAACGGCCAAAATCTGCCGGACTGGCTGACCGTCGAGTACTTCGAGAGCCTCATTTCCCGGGTGGACATCGGCCGGAACTACCCGGCGCTGATCAAAAGCAAGCTGCTGGAAATCCCTCGCGAGGCCTCATCGCGAAAGAACCTCTACATCCAGCACCTGCGCATCCAGCTGCCGTTGCTGGCCCTGCAGGGCAAGATTCAGCAACAGGATGGCATCGATGACCGCGGCTATCGATACGTCGCCGCCCTGATGCAAGCCGAGGCCTCGGATCACACGATAGACGGGCAGACCATCGTCATGCGGCCTCTGGCGTTCATCCCGCAACGGCGGGACGACGCCACTGCCGATGAGGTCGAAAACATGTACGTCATCGGCCCGCAAGATCCCGCCGCCGGTCCCTGCCTGCTCTATCGACCGCTGTTCACGCCGGCCCTGGTGCAATACCCGTCCCCGGCCAACCTGATGTACGCCATTGCACAGTCCCCCGACCTGCGCCGTTCGGTGCTGGCCTGGTTGCCGGACAGCGCGCGCGATGCTTACGCCAACTATGTGTTCCCGGGAGAATTGCCTTCCCCCTGGGCCGTCGCCGATTTTCTGGTGGACGCCTCGACACTGGAAACCATGAGCGGCCCCATCGGCCTGGGCAAAGACCCACTCAAGGGTGACCTGCTCGCCGGCCTGTTTGAAGCCAACGCCCAGGCCCTGGTCAAGCTGGCCGACCGCCAGTCGACCTCCAATACCGAGAACCGCTGGGCGACCCTCAAGCAAACAGGCTGGACGCTCCTCAATGCCGCGCTGCCCTTTACCAGCCCCAGCGTGGCGACAGGCCTGTGGATCTGGCAGATCGTCGATCAGTTGCAACAGTTTGTCGGGGCCACGGAGCAGGATGACACCGCGGTCCAATGGACCACTTTCACCGACGTGCTGCTGAACCTGTCGATGGCGATTACCCTGCATATCAGCACGCGCCTGCGTCCCCGCGGCGCTCGGCCCGAGCGGGAATCCAGGCCGACCGAGCCCTCGGCAGGGCAGCGGGTCGAGATCAAACAGCTGGACGCCATCGACGGTAATGAAAGCCCACCGGGTCACACTCCACTGCTGCATACCAGCGGCGCGCTCAATCGGTCGCCCGCCACCCTGGGGCGGGTGCTGGACCGTTTCAAAGTCAGCCAGCCTGGCGCAGCGAGCAGCGTCGACACCCGCCCGGGGCCGACCCGCCACCTGACCCGCGTCGCCGAGCGTTTCTACGCACAGGTCGGCGAGCGCTGGTTTGAAGTGAGCGCGGACGACGAGGGCAACGTGGTCATCATCGACCCTCGGCAGCCGGATCGAACCGGACCGCCGCTGATTCACAACGCCGCCGGCCAATGGTTCGTCGACACCCGCCTGCGCCTGCGCGGCGGCGGCCCCAAGCGCATGCTCAACAAAGCCGAAGCGGAAGCGACCCTCAAGGCCGCCGAAGTACGGGCCAAGCTCGAGGCCTTCGAAAACGCCAAGAAGACCGCACAAAGAGCGCTGCAACAGGCCCGCCAGGCCATGACCGACGTCTCCGGTAACGCTGCCGAAGTCAAACGCCAGCACTACATGGACACCCTCGACCAGCAAAGCGCGGATTACGAAGCGGCACTGCAACACCTCAAGACCCTGAGTGTGTTCACCCCGGTCCCCGACTACCAGCAAAAAGCCCTGGGTTATATAAGAGCGCAACTGGAGCTTACCGAAGCCGCGATCAGGGAGGCCCAGACCACCTTCACCCCCCAGCTCAGGGTCGTGCTTGACCAGCTCGAACACCCCGACACCCGGCACCCGACGCGGTACGTCGAAGACGCGCGACAAATGACCGAGATGAGTGAAGACATGATCACGCGCCTGGACTACACCCATGCGCGCTTCACTCAACTCAAGGCCCTGGCCAAGGAGGGCGTGCAGTTGATCCAGAGCGCCAGGAAAAAACTGCCGGCCTACACCAGCATCGACCTCAAGGCCCTGCAGATAACCCTGGCGCGCAGGTTGTGCCTGCCGGAGGACAGCGCGACCCGTGCACCCCAGGCCTGGGCCAACCTCAATGAGATTGTCGACAACGCCGATCTGTCGGTCCAGGCCCTGCGCGACACCCTCAACGAACGCAGCGAGGCGCGGCTGGACGAACGCATCGAATCCCTGAGCAGCCTGATCGAACAATTCAAGGTCCTTGACGAGCGCCTGGAGGACTTCTCCCAGGAGTTTTCCAGCCTGACCCACCTCTCCCCGCTGGAACGCCTGCGCAAACAGGTCAAGGATTTCTCCAGGCAGGCCTTGACCCATCTGTCCCAGCTGCACGCCGAGCGGGACATACTGCGCAACCGACCCACCCCTCCACCGACGCCCCCCAAGCCCTTGAAGAAATTCATCCATACCCGTTACAACGGCGTGATGATCGGCGAGCCCCGCCTGACGGCGGTCGGCCTTGAAACCGACCTGGTGGATATCAAGTCACCGCTGACCCAACAGGTCATTGCCACCTTCCATGAGAAAAGCCCCAACGTCTGGGTGCAACGGCTGAGCCCTGCACACACCGAGCAGGCGGTGCCCGAGCTTCAGTCCAGCCTCGGACAGGGCCGCACGCTGCTGGACGGTTTGCCCGCGTTCAAGCAACGGGCCATCGAGCAAACACGCCAAGCCGGGCGCACCGCCGTCGGCATCGAATACCTGTACCACCGTCACGCGTTGCTGCTGGAAGAAACCAGCCGGCACATCGAGCAGGCCCTGGCCGACAGCACCATCACAGCGGATCAAACCCAATCGGCAACCGCCCTTGGCAAGCAGCTCAACGACGCGGCACAGGACCTGTACCTGCGCGCGTCCGAGAGCATGACGCGCATGATCAAACAGCACCCCCCAACCACCAAAGGCGTCGAATGGCTGAGTGAGCGCGACGAGATCGTCATCAAGAAATCCGTGAGGCGTCGCCGGCTCAAAAGCAGCACACCGGACTACCTGGACGAATACATCATCACCGAGCGCGCGACCCATCAAGTGCTCTGGTACGCGCACTTTCATTATTCGACCGACTGGACGCCTGCCAGGGCCTACCTGAGCGCACGATTGAAGACCACCCATGAATATCGACAAGGCTCGGCGGCCGACTCGGTCAAAGGCCTGAACGAGCAGCAGCAAATCGACTATTACCGCAGCGAGATCAGCCTGGAGGCGGCCAAACGGCTATTTTTTGACCACAAGTAAGCGGCACACTCCTTGCTGCCTCTGGGCAAACCCTGGCAGGACTCCCCCATGCTGCACTCGCACCTGACTACGCTCAACGCCGTCTCCCTGGTACTCGACACCTTCAGGGACGAAGGCGTGAGCCGCGACGTGCTGCTGGCCGGCAGCGGTATCTGCGGCGTCGACCTGAACCGCGCCGACACGCGCATCACCACCAACCAGGAGATGCGCGTATGTGCCAATGCCGTGGCCCTGCGCCGCGATATCGGCCTGGAGTTGGGCCGGCGCATGCACGTGTCATCCTACGGCATGCTCGGCTACGCGCTGCTGACCAGTGCCACCTTCGGTGACGCTTTGCGCCTGGCCCTGCGCTATCCGGCGCTGTTGGGAACACTTTTCGAGCTGAGCCTGGAAGACGACGGCCAGCGCATCTGGTTCACCGCCGACGGGTATCGGGAAAACCCGGCGCTGGCCACCTTCAATGTCGAGTTCTGCCTGGTGTCGTTGAAGGTCATCTGTGACGATCTGCTGGGCCATGCCCTGCCGTTGCTCGGTGCGCGTTTCGAACACCGCGCCCCCGACTATTGCGCACGTTATGCCGAGCACTTCGATTGCCCTCTTGCCTTTGCCGCCAGTGCCAATGCCTTCGCTTTCGACCGGCACTGGCTCGACCAGCCGTTGCCGCTGGCCGACCCCATCACCCACCGCGCCATGGGCGAGCGCTGCCGCAAACAGAACACCGAATTCACCGGGCGCCAGGCCTGGCTCGGCCGGGTACGTCAATTGCTGGCCGCCCAATTGAACGCCGCCCCCGGCATCGATGGCCTGGCCGGGCAGATGAACTGTTCGCCGCGCACCTTGCGCCGGCATCTGCATGACCTGGGTTGCAGCTATCAGGAACTGCTGGACGAGTTACGCTTCGAGCGGGCCAAGCAGTTGCTGGGCGAGGACCAACTGCCGATCTATCGCATCGCCGAGCAGTTGGGCTTCAGTGAAACCGCAAGTTTCAGGCACGCCTTCGTACGCTGGAGCGGCGTGGCACCGAGTCAGTTCCGCGCTTGAGTCGCGCGCACCGACATGGGGCGAATAACGGACACAGGCTTTGGCCATATTTATCCCCTTTTGGCCGCTCCTGCCGTTCTCCAAACCTGCCCACGCCGCAACACTGCAAGGCATCCCAAGCAGCCTGCGGAGAACAACAACAATGCTGACGATCTACTCGGACGATCATCATCTGCACCACGGCCGTTGTGAATTGATGGACGGGCAATTGATGCCCTGCTTCGAAATGCCCGCCCGCGCCGACCATGTGCTGCAGCGGGTCAAGGACCGCCAGCTCGGCCCGGTGCAAGCGCCGCAGGACTTTGGCCTGGCCCCCTTGCAACGCATCCACAGCCGCGAGTACCTGGATTTTTTCAAAGGTGCCTGGGCCCGTTGGGTCGAGTTCGGCCAGGACGGCGACCTGCTGCCCTATACCTGGCCCGCCCGCACCCTGCGAGCCGTCTTGCCCACCAGCCTGCACGGCCAGTTGGGTTACTACAGCTTCGACGGCGGCGCGCCGATTACCGCCGGCACCTGGCAGGCGGCCTACAGTGCGGCGCAGGTGGCGCTGACCGCGCAACAGGCGATCCAGCAAGGCGCCCACAGTGCCTTCGCGCTGTGCCGGCCACCGGGACACCACGCCGCCGGCGACTTGATGGGCGGTTATTGCTACCTCAATAACGCCGCCATCGCCGCCCAGGCATTTCTCGACCAGGGCCACAGGAAGGTTGCGATCCTCGACGTGGATTACCACCACGGTAACGGCACCCAATCGATTTTCTATGGGCGTAGCGATGTGCTGTTCACCTCGATCCACGGGCATCCGGAAGCCGAGTTTCCGTTTTTCCTCGGCTATGCCGATGAGCTGGGCGACGGGGCCGGAGAGGGTTTCAACTTCAACTATCCGTTGCCGGCCGGTTCGGGCTGGGACACCTGGTGCGCCGCACTGGAACAGGCTTGCCAGGCGATTGAGGGCTACGGCGCCGACGTCATTGTGGTGTCCCTGGGCGTCGATACGTTCAAGGACGACCCCATCTCGCAGTTCAAGCTCGACAGCCCCGACTACCTGGCCATGGGCAGGCGTATCGCCCGCCTGGGCAAGCCGACGCTGTTCGTGATGGAAGGCGGCTACGCGGTAGAAGAAATCGGCATCAATGCCGTCAACGTGCTCGAAGGTTTTGAGGGGACTGCCTGATGAATATGCTCAAGTCGCTTGTGCTCTGCGCCGCCGTATTAAGCACCGCCGCCCACGCTGAAGAGAAAACCCTGCGGGTCTACAACTGGTTCGACTACATCACCCCCAAGGCCCTGGAAGACTTCAAGGCCCAAAACCCGTCGATCAAACTGGTCTACGACATCTTCGACACCAACGAAGCCCTGGAAGCCAAGCTGCTCACCGGCAATTCCGGCTATGACGTGGTGGTGCCATCCAATGTGTTCCTGGCCAAACAGATCGAGGCCGGTGTGTTCCAGGCCCTGGACCGCAGCCAGTTGCCGAACTGGAACCACCTCGATCCCAAGTTGATGAAGCTGATCGAGGCCAACGACCCGGGCAACAAATTCGCCGTGCCCTACATGTACGGCACCATCCTGATCGGCTTCAACCCCGACAAGGTCAAGGCCGCACTGGGCGCCAATGCACCGGTGGACAGCTGGGACCTGATCTTCAAGGAGGAGAACATCAGCAAGCTCAAGCAGTGCGGCGTGGCGCTGCTGGATTCACCCTCGGAGATCCTGCCCCTGGCCTTGCAGCACCTGGGCCTGGACCCCAACAGCAACAACCCCAAGGACTATGAAAAAGCCGAAGCCTTGCTGCTGAAGATCCGCCCGTACATCACCTACTTCCACTCCTCCAAGTACATGGCCGATATCGCCAACGGCGACATCTGCGTCGCCGTCGGCTACTCCGGCAGCTTCTCCCAGGCCGCCAACCGCGCCAAGGAGGCCAGGAACGGCGTGATCGTCGACATGCGCCTGCCCAAGGAAGGCGCGCCGATCTGGTTCGACATGCTCGCCATTCCCAAGGGCGCGAAGAACCCCCAGGACGCCTATACCTTCATCAACTACCTGCTGCAACCGCACGTCATTGCGCCGATCAGTGATTTTGTCGGCTACCCCAACCCGAACAAAGACGCTACCGGGCAGGTGGACCCGGCGATCCGCAACAACCCCAACCTGTACCCCACCGAAGCCGCGATGGCCACGCTCTATACCTTGAAACCCCTGGGACGCGACGCCGAACGCGCCAGGACCCGCGCCTGGTCCAGGATCAAGTCCGGGACCTGAGCAAACGTGACCGGGAAGTGCTTCCCGGCCACGATGACTTATCTACCGACCGCCCGGCCGCAGCGCCAATTACCTTGCAGCTCTTCATGCCGACCCAGGCCAAGGAGCTGCAGATGCCCAACGATTCACCCCCTAGCAACAATCGCCCGCCCAGCAGCTATGAGCTGCTGACGCAACTGAGCGTCGGCCCGTCGATCCGCGACGTTGCCGCCAACCTGTTGCGTTCGTCCCTCATGGAGCAATACCCGACACTCGCTATCGACCCTGACCTGGCCATGGTCATCACGCCGCGCTGGCGCATCGTTGGCGATGTCATCCAATCCGCACCCGCCACCGCGCAATCGCTGACCTCGGTGCTGGCCAACCAGGCCCTGGCGCCCGAGCCGGTGATCTATATCGACGGCGAACACTTCCTCACCCTGGAACCCGAGACCAAGCCCGCCGTGCACCTGCCGGTGCAGATCGATGCCATTGCGCGGCTGATCAATGAGCTGGCGGCGCTGATCTTTACCGCCTTCCAGGAGCAGCAACTTGATTACTGGAACGCTTCCAACGGCCTGGCGGGCCCACGCTGGCAAACGCTCTCCCATTCCCTGCGCAAAGTCTGGAACGTCACGGCGCAGGACGGCTGGGATGAACACGATTGCGCCATGGCCAGGACGTTGTTCCACTTTCCGGACCGGGCCAAGCGTCGGAACTTCGACACATTCCAGACACACGCTTACCTGATCGATATAGATGGCCTTAAAAACAACCGCTCCACTCACGTCGGCCTGTCGGATATCGCGGTGCTGATCGGGGTACATGAGCAACGCCAGCGGGTCCTGACGTATTCGCTGATCAACGGCTACGAGAAATTCGAGTCACTGCAAAAGCTCGGCGAAGCCTTGCCCGCGGCACTGACTCAAGCTGATGGGGAGGTAACCGTGCAATGGCGATTGTACGAACCCGCCGGGGATTTTTTCGACAGCCTGGCGTGCAACCTGATCGCCCTGCAATTGCAGGCCATCGGGTCAATTGGCTCCGCCGACCTTGAAGCCCCCGCCACGGCTGCCGTCACTGGCCAGGCCGTCGCGCGCATCCTGCCGGTGATTGAAGACTTGAGCGATCACTCATTGTCGAGCATCCACCAGATCCACGAGCAACTTCCCGACTGGCTTGCCAATGCCTCGGACCTGGACGTATCGACCTACAGCCGTTACGTGATCGAGCTGGCCGAACTGCATACCCACAACCACGGCCAGTCTTTCCAGGACGGTATCCCGCCGATCCGCGACTACGCCCGGCAGCAACTGCAAAACCGGATCAAGGCCCATGCAAATGGCGCGAGCCTGAACCTGGACAAGATAGAGATCAGCATCGAAAGCCCGGTGGTCTGGGGCACCTTCGTGCTGCCCGGAACCAGTGACATCACCCGGCGCAACCTGATCGACCTGGCCCTGGAAAACCTCACCGGGCTGCCCACCGGTACGCCCAGCGTGCACTACAACGGCGGCGAGGGGCCGCAATGGCTGACGTACAACTACCTCAAGGACGTGATCGAAACCCTCGACATCGGTGAGCGTTACCCGACGCTGATCAAACACACCCTGCTCGACGACCCCGTTCAATCGAGGCTTCGGCAAACCCTCTACACTTCGCACTTGCGGGTGCAACTGCCACTGCTGGCCTTGCAGTGGAAAATCCAGGGCCTGCACGGCATCGATGATCGCGGTTATCGCTATATCGCTGCCGCGGTGCAGGCACACGCCCATGAACGGCAGGTCGAGGGGCAAGAGATCGTCATCCGGCGCCTGGCGTTCATTCCCACCCTGCGCACCAGCCAGGCGCAGGACGGGGTGGCGAATATGTTTGTGATCGGCCCCCGCGACCACACCCAAGGCCCTTGCCTGTTGTACCGCCCACTGCTGGAGCCGGTGCTGATCCAGTACCCGTCACGGCAAAACCTGTTGTATGCCATCAAGCATCACCGCACCCTGCGCGACTCGGTGCTGGCCTGGCTGGCCGAAGATGTACGCTTCAACTACGAGCAGTATGTCTTCCCTGCCGCATTACCTTCGCCGTGGACCGTGGTGCGCGGGTTGGTGGAGCCGCAAGTGGTGGTGCAAATGAGCGGCCCCCTGGCCTTGAGCGACGAAGTGGTGGGCAACGACAGCCTGGCGACGCTGTTCAGGGACAACGCCAACGCGATGGTTGAATTGGCGACGCGGCAATCGGTGTCCAACGCTCAGAAACGTTGGGCAAGCTATCGAGAAGCCGGCTGGCTGATTTTCAGCGCGGCGTTGCCATTCATGGGCCGCACCGTGGGCATCGCGGCCTGGATCTGGCAAATCATGGACGACCTGCAGGCGACCGCCCAGGCGGAGCCGGAGCCTGACGGGCAGGTGTCCTGGACAGCCCAGGTGGATCTGCTGCTCAACCTGGGCATGGCCCTGGTGCTGCACGTCGCCCTGCGCCATCCGCCGGTACGAAAGACGCCCAAGGCCACGTTGCCGAAACAGGAAGCCACCCCGACCCAGGCGCCTGAAACCAGACTGCCGCCGGAGCACCGGATCCCCGTGATGCGCCGCCCCGACTTGCCCGACGCCGAACCGCCCGCTCGCCATCAAGGCCCGCTGTACAACAGCGGCGCACTCCAACGTTCTCCGACAAGCCTGGGGGCCACACTGGACCGCCTCAAAGTGGCCAGGCCCGACGGGCTGGGGGAAGCCGTCAAGGAAACAGGGCCGCACCTGCATCTCTATGCGCTTGCCGATAAATGGTACGCGCCGGTGGGCGCACGCTGGTTCGAGGTGGCGGTGGATGAGCACGACAATGTCATGATCGTCGATCCGGGCCGCCCCACTCACATCGGCCCGCTGCTGGTGAGCAACCTGGCCGGGCAATGGTTTGTCGACACTCGCCTGCGCCTGCGCGGTGCCGGTTTCAGGAATCGCCGGCAATCGGCTCGCGGCAAAGTACCTTCGCGGATCACCGACCTCCGGCAGAAACTCAACCAATTCGATGCTGACGAACGGCGCGGGCAAGCTGAAGTCGCCCAGGCCCACGCCGCGATAGACCCGGTGCCCGGGCCCTCCTCCGATCGCCAGCGCCAGGCGTTCCTCGACAAGGTCGACAGCCGCCTGGCCGACTATGACGTGCCCATTCGCCAGTTACGTTCGCTGAATGTCATCGATTCGGTACCCAACTACCAGAGTTCGATGATCGACTACCTGAACAAACAACTGCTGCTGACCCGCTCGGCCATCGCGGAACGCTTGCCGGTCTTTCGCGACAAGTTGCTGGTGTCGGTGGAAGACATGGAAGCCCTCACCTCCCTGGACATCAAACAGCGTAACGAGATCGCACAGACGATGGCGAAGCTGAACCTGGATATGATCAACCGCATGGAGTATGCGCAGTCGCGCTATCGCCAGTTGGAAAGCCTGGGCATAGAGGGTGCCAAGGTCATCCAGACCAGCGTGCAGGCCCTGCCCGACTTCAAGCTGCACGACCTCAAGGCCATGCAACTCACCCTCAGCCGCTACCTGTGTATTGGCGAAGGCAGCGGGGAGGCCTTCACCGACGCCCGTGCGCAACTCAATGACATCGTGGATAACGCCGATCTCACGGTGCAAACGTGGATCGAGACCCTGGTGGAAACCAGCATCAGCGACCTGCACGAGCGTATTGAAGTGCTCAACAGCCTGGTCGACCAGTTCGCGATTGTCGACCAACGCCTGCTGGACCTGCACGCCGAACACCCGGAACAGGTGCAGCGAGAACCCCTGGAAAACCTGCGCCAACGCATCGATGAATTCAACCAACAGGCGGTGCATGAGCTGGCGCTGTTGATCAGGCAACGAAAAGCCCTGGAGCCCAAGCCTGGCCCATCAAAAGCCCCCCCGACACCCAAGCGCAAAGTCATCAAGACACGCTTCAACGGGGTGGTGGTGGGCGAGCCCCGTGAAGCCGAAAGCGGCCTGGTGGACGTCAAGGCCCCGGTGACGGGCAAGCTCATCGCGACCTTTCACGAAAAAACCCCTGGGGTCTGGGTCGAACGCCAGAACACGCCCTCAAGCCCCCGAGAGCCCCAGGTGATCGACCTGGGCACCAGCATCGACACCGCCCAGAGCCTGCTGAATGAAGAGCCCGCCGCCACCCTGCGCACCCTGGACCACGCGAAGAAAGCCGGGCGTATTCCGGTGGAAATCGAAGAGATGTTCCACCAGTACGCCGCACGCCTGGAACACGCAATGGCCACGATCGAAGAGGCGCTCACCCGGCTCAACCTCACGGAAAGCGACCGCCCGCCCGCCGCCGCCCTCAACCGTCGCCTCAATGACGCCGCACAACGGCTATACGAAATGGGCACAAACACTCGCATCAGCATGACCAAACAACAACCACCCACGGCGGCACGGGTGGAGTGGCTGCACAGCCAAGGCCTGGTGAAAATCGCCAAAGTGGTCACGCGGCGGCGGCTCAAGGGCCCCGGCAAAAACTACCTGGACGAATACGAGGTGCGTGATCACCAGACCCATGCGGTGCTCTGGTATGCGCACTTTCACTATGAGTCTCCCCAGGCGGCGCTGGAGCACTACACCGCCGGCCACCTCAAGACCCGCGACCAGCAGAAACTGGGGGGCGCTGTGCACCGCACGGGCTTGAGCGACCGTGACCAGATCGCGATTTATCGCAGTGAAATCAGCCCGATCCTGGCCCGCTCGTTGTTTTTCCAGACCTGACCGTCAATCGTGCTGCCAGGCTCTGCGCAAAGCGGTCAGGGCCTCGGCAACGGCCGCCTCGGGTACGGCGGCAAACCCCAGCACCAGGCCGGCGCGCTGGTCTGCCGGAATGGTGGAGTGCGCCAGCCAGTAACTGCTTAAACCATTGACTTCGACGCCCACGGCACGGGCCTGCTCAAGCAGCTGTTGTTCGCGGGCCAGGCTGTCCACGCGCACGGTCATGTGCAGCCCTGCGGCGATAACGGGCAACTCGCCCACCCCCGGCAGACCGCGCGGCCACCCGGCGAGCAAGGCATTGCGCCGGCTCAATGCCGCGCGCCGCATCCGGCGGATATGCCGCTGGAAGTGCCCGGCCGCCATAAACTCGGCCATCACCGCCTGGGTACTGACTTCCGAGTGGCGCATATCCACCGCACGGCGCCGTGAGAAAGCATCAACCAGGCCTGGCGGCAACACCAGATAGCCCAGGCGCAAGGCCGGGAATGCGACTTTGCCGAAGGTACCGACGTACAGCACGCGGCCGCTGCGGTCCAAAGCCGCCAGCGGCGCCAGGGGGGCGCCGCTGTAGCGGTATTCGCCGTCATAGTCGTCCTCCACGATCCAGCCGCCGGTGCGCTCGGCCCAAACCAGCAACTCCAGGCGCCGCGCCAGGCTCATCACCACGCCCAGCGGATATTGGTGGGAGGGCGTGACATAGGCCAGGCGGCAATCACCCAAGGTATTCAGGACCTGGCAATCGATGCCGTCGCTGTCCACCGGCACGCCCTGCAGGTTGGCACCGGCCAGGGCGAACGCGTGACCGGCGGCCCGATAGCCCGGGTTTTCAACCGCCACCCCGTCACCAGGCTCTACCAGCAACTGTGCACAAAGGCTGATTGCCTGTTGTGCACCGCTGGTGATCACTATTTGCTCAGCCGTACATTGCATGCCCCGTGAGCTGCGCAGGTAAGCGGCGATCAAGCCGCGCAGGCGGCTGTCACCCGCCGGGTCGCCATAGCACAGCTGCGCCAGGTCCGGCTTGCGCCAGAACGCCCCGTTGAGCTTGGCCCAGACCTCGAAAGGGAATAGATCGAAGGCTGGCACGCCCACGCGAAATGCCTTGGGCGGACCCGCCGGCGGCTGTGGCAAATGGTTATTTTGCACCCGCCCCAAGGCCGGCCTGTGGATAACTTCGCCATCGAGGTTTTGCGGCAATTCCGTCCATTTTGTGGATAAGTCTGGGGATAAGCTTGTTGATAAGCCTGTGGATACTTTTGTGGATAGTTTTTTTGCCGTGGGCAATTGGGCGACATAGGTGCCGTCACCCACACGGCCTTCGATAAACCCCTCCGCGTACAACTGATCGTAGGCGCGCACCACGCTGTTGCGGGAAATCAACAGCGCAGCGGCCAGGTCACGGCTGGCGGGCAGGCGCGTACCGCTGGCCAGGCGCCCATCCAACACGCGCTGACGCAGGGCTTCATAAAGCTGGCGCGTCAGGCCTTGGCGTCGATCCAGCTCGATACCGGCAGGGTTGAAGGACAGCGGCGGCGAAATGGGCGACATCATATTGGACCTATGAAATTGGCCGAAGATGGCTCTTACAACGAACCATTAGCCTGCCTAGGATGCAGGCATTCGCCAAGGAAAATATTCATGTACACACCCCGCGCCTTTGCCCTCGACGACTTGCCCGAAATACAGCAACTGATCCAGCACACACGCCTGGCGCAGTTGGTCACCTTTGGCGAGCAAGGCCTGCAGGCCAGCCACTTGCCGCTGCTGCTCAACCCGGATGAAGGCCCCAACGGCACGCTGTACGGGCACCTGGCCAAGGCCAATCGGCAGTGGCAAGACCTGCAAGACGGCAGCGAAGCTCTGGTGATCTTCGCCGGCGCCGAGGCCTACATCAGCCCGGGGTTTTACCCGGCCAAGGCTGAGCACGGCAAAGTGGTGCCCACCTGGAATTACATCGCGGTGCATGCCTATGGCAAGGCCGAGGTGTTTACCGATGCCGAGCGCCTGCTCGGCGTGGTCAGCGCCCTCACTGACCGCCACGAGGACAATCGCGCCCAGCCATGGAAGGTCAGCGACGCCCCGGCTGATTACATTGACGGCATGCTCAAGGCCATTGTCGGCTTCAGCCTGCCGATCGAGCGCCTGATCGGCAAACGCAAACTCAGCCAGAACCGCAGCGCGGCGGACATCGCCGGCGTGCGCGACGGCCTGGCCGCCAGCGCCGATATACGCGACCAGACCCTCGCGCGCTTTATTCCCCAAGGAGTTTCAGAATGAGCCAGATCGAGATCCGCCAGGTCACCGCAACCGACCACGCCGCCTGGCTGCCGCTGTGGCAGGCGTACTTGACGTTCTACAACACCGAACTGCCGGACGCCGTCAGCCAAAGCACCTGGCAGCGCTTGATCGATGCCCATGAGCCGACCCACTCTGCGCTGGCCTGGCAGGACGGCAAGGCGGTGGGCATGGTCAACTTCATCTACCATCGCTCCAACTGGAGCATCGAAAACTCCTGCTACCTGCAGGATCTGCTGGTGGACCCGGCCCAGCGCGGCACCGGTGTCGGCCGTAAACTGATCGAGTTCGTCTACGCCACTGCCAAGGCCGACGGCTGCTGCAAGGTGCACTGGCTGACCCACGAGACCAACGCCACCGCGATCCAGCTCTACGAGCGCATCGCCGAACGCCCTGGCTTCATTCAATTTCGCAAAGGTCTTTAAGGAGCGCAGCATGTCCACTTCCCTCGCCGACTGGAAAGGCGCCCCGGCGCCCACCGCGCAACTGCTCGAAGGGCGCTTTATCCGCCTGGAAAAACTCGACCCGGCCCGCCACGCCGACCAACTGTGGCAAGCCCTCGAAGGCCCCGGCGCCGACCCCAAGTTGTGGGATTACCTGCCTTACGGCCCGTTTGCCGAGCGCGCCGCGTTTGATGCGTGGTTGAACAACCATGCGGCGAACAGCGACCCGTATTTCTTCAGCGTGGTCGACCGTGCGTCCGGCCAGGTGCAGGGCATCCTCAGCCTGATGTCCATCGTCCCGGCCCAGGGCCGTATCGAAATCGGGCATGTCACCTTCGGCGCGCCGATGCAGCGCTCACCCAAAAGCACCGAGGCGGTGTACCTCCTGGCCAAATACGCGTTCGAACAGGGTTACCGCCGCCTGGAGTGGAAGTGCAACAACGGCAATGCCCGCTCCAAATATGCGGCGGAGCGGTTGGGGTTCAGCTTTGAAGGGGTGTTCCGCCAGCATATGGTGGTGAAGGGGCAGAACCGCGATACGGCGTGGTATTCGATTTTGGATTCGGAATGGCCGACGGTGGGCGCGGGGTTTGAGGCGTGGTTGTCGGAGGCGAACCAGGCAGGTTCCGGGCAGTTGAAGGGCCTGGCGGAGTGTCGCCGCCAGGCGCTTTAAGGCTTACCCCAGCTTCTGGGCCAGCACCGCAATATGCTCCGGCCCGATCCCGCAGCACCCGCCCAAGTGGCTGGCACCGCGCTTTTTCCAGTCCGCGGCCCACTGCAGGTAGCCCGGTGGGTCGAGATCCTCGCGCAAGGGGTCCAGGCCGTCGTTGGCCGTGGCTTCCTTGGGCTGGGGCGGGAAGGCGTTGGCGTAGGCGCCGATCTGAATCGCCACACCCAGCCGCTCGAAGGTTTGGCGTGCGGCATCGATCGCC
This sequence comes from Pseudomonas sp. LAMO17WK12:I1, assembly GCF_900177315.1. Lineage (NCBI taxonomy): Bacteria > Pseudomonadati > Pseudomonadota > Gammaproteobacteria > Pseudomonadales > Pseudomonadaceae > Pseudomonas > Pseudomonas sp. LAMO17WK12:I1. The sequence goes on from NZ_FWZV01000007.1 coordinate 264,097, forward strand.
GCGCCGATCACTTCCGGCTGGCTGCAATTGAACAGCAACACTTGCACGCCCAACTGCGCGGCGGCTTCGGCCGCGTCCGCCACCGGTTCGCCGGAGCGCAGGCGCGGTACTTCGTCGGTGTCTTCGTCTTTCAAGGTGAAAGACAGCCAGAACGGCTTGCCATCCTTCGGCAGGCCCGCATGAATCGCCCGCGCTTCGACGATTGAGCTCTGGGTCTCCGCCAGCCACAGATCGACATGGGGTGCCAGGCCCTGCACCAGTGGCGTCAGCAACTCAGACACGCGCTGCGGCTCGAACAGATCAGGCCGATACGAACCAAACAGCGGCGGCAACGAGCCGGCCACACGCACGGCCTTGCCCGAAGCCTGCACCGCCCGTCTGGCCAATTCACCCGCCAGCGCCGCCAGGGCCTGGCCTTCGGCAGCAAAGCGCGCCTCGCCGATATGGAACGGCACCACCGCATAGCTGTTGCTGGTAATCACGTTGGCGCCACTGTCGATATAGGCCGCATGCACCGCCTCCACCGCCTGCGGTGCTTCGCTCAATGCCAGCGCGGACCACTCCGGCTGCCTGAAGGGCGCACCGCGGCGTTGCAGTTCACGGCCCATGCCGCCGTCCAGAATTACTGTGCTTACTGCGCCCATATGCTTTTTACTCATAAGCTTATGAAAATAACTCACTATGAGAGTCGTTCTTATAACTATTTAATACGTTCCGTTCGGTTCATAACAACCTCTTTTTTATTCAGGTGCCTCCTTGAAACTTAAACCGCTATTGGCCTTGGGCCTGACGATACTGGCTGCCTCCACCCAAGCCTTTGGCGGCGCGACCCTGGACCGGGTTGAGAAGAAAAAAGAACTGGTGGGCGTGCTGATGGAAAGCTACCCGCCGTTCTCGTTCCTCAACGAGCAAAACCAGCTCGACGGCTTCGATGTCGATGTGGCCAAGGCTGTCGCGCAAAAGCTCGGTGTGAAACTGCGCCTGGAAACGCCGTCGTGGGACGTGATCGCCGCCGGCCGCTGGAGCGGTCGCTATGACATCTGCATCTGCTCGATGACCCCGAGCAAGGCCCGCGCCGAGGTCTTCGACTTCCCGGTGGAGTATTACGCCTCCCCTGCCGTGATCGTGGTCAATGCCAAGGATGACAGCATCCACGGCGCCAAGGACCTGAGCGGCAAGAAAGTCGGCCTCACCAGCGCCTCCAGCTACGAGAGCTACCTGAACAAGAACCTGGTGATCGAAGGCGCCGAGGACACCCAGTTGCAGTACCCGTTCGAGAACGTGCAGATCGCCCCGTACGACACCGATAACGTCGCCTTCCAGGACCTTGGCCTGGGCGCCGGTGTACGCCTGGATGCAATCCTCACCAACCTGGTCACCGCCCAGCCGCGCCTGAACGAAGACAAACGCTTCAAGCTCGCCGGCACGCCGCTGTACGCCGAACCCAATTCGGTCGCCATCGAAAAAGGCGACGCCCAGTGGGACGCCAAGGTGCGTGAGGTATTTGCCCAGTTGAAACAGGACGGCACCCTGAGCAAACTGTCGCAAAAATGGATCGGTGCCGATATCAGCCAATGAGTGTTCCCCCAAAACCTGCGCGCGCCCTGCTGGGCTTTCGCACGCGGCTTTACCTGACCTGGGCGGCGCTGTTCGCCCTGTTTGCCAGTTTCTTCCTGAGCTTTGACCTGAAGTTCTCGATCATTCTCGACAAGCTGCCCAACCTGGTCGGCCTGCACCTGGCACCCAATGGCTTCCTGCAAGGCGCAGCGCTGACGCTGTTCCTGTGCCTGTGTGCGATTGCCGCCTCGTCGGTGCTGGGCTTTATCACCGCGCTCGGGCGCCTGTCCAAAAGTGCCGTGGCCTTTGGTATCGCCAGCTTCTACGCGTCGTTTTTCCGTGGCACGCCGTTGCTGATCCAGATCCTGCTGATCTATCTGGGCCTGCCGCAGCTGGGCCTGGTGCCGGGCGCCATCGTCGCGGGGATCATCGCGCTGTCGCTGAACTACGGCGCGTACCTGAGCGAGATCTTCCGCGCCGGCATCCTGGGCGTCCCTCATGGACAACGGGAAGCCGCATTGGCCCTGGGCATGCGCGACAGTGCGATCTTCTGGCACGTCACCCTGCCCCAGGCCATGCGCACCATCGTCCCGCCGGCGACCAACCAGTTCATCTCCATGCTCAAGGACTCGTCGCTGATCTCGGTGATGGGCGTGTGGGAAGTGATGTTCCTGGCGCAATCCTACGGGCGCTCCAGCTACCGTTATATCGAGATGCTCACCACCGCTGCGATCATTTACTGGGTGATGTCCCTCGGCCTGGAACTGATCCAGGCACGCATGGAGCGGCACTATGGCAAGGGGTATGCGAGGCGAGAGTGAGGTCATTGAAGTCACTATCGCCCTCAGGCTTACTGCGCCAATCGAGCTGAATTTTTATCGCATCGGACTAGAGACATCTCCCGCAAACACGCGGTGCTTGGCCTGACAGTTATCCCCCGGGTGCCCCGCTAAATTCCCCGCCTCATACATCAGGAGGTGGGTTTACATGCCACTCATTCAGAAACAACTCGTACTCGCCATCACGCTCGCGCTGGGGGCCACCTGTGCTCAGTACGCACAGGCCCGTGAAGACATGCAACCCGACAGCGAGTGGTTCAAACAGATTGCCAAACATCACCAGAAAACTCATTTCGACCCGGCCACTCCCACCCCCGAAGACTTCTATTTCATCGACCGAGCCAACAGTCGTAACGGCCTGAGCGTTGCCCGCGTGCTGGACTCGGCAGTGGATGCCGCGCTGGCATCGGAGGAGTTGAGTGACTGGGAAAAGTACCAGCGTGAAAACTACGGGCGGTACTTGAGCAGCCTGGAGCCAGGTCGCTTGGGTACGCTGCTGGAGCAATTGGCCGGCAGCCAGAACGCCAACCTGGGCACGGCCACTCAAAACAGCATGAAACGCTGGCACGCCAGCCTGCTGACAGCCATACGCCAATTGGATAACCACACCGGTGAGGACGGGCGTGTCTGGGTCCAAGGCCTGGCCAGCAGCGGTGCCCTCGATGCCCAACACGGCAGCGCCGGCTTGAAACAAAGCAGCCAGGGCCTGTTGCTGGGTGCAGATGGAGCAATCGATGACGCCTGGCGGGTCGGCGTGGTGGGCGGCAAGTCTGGCAGCGACCTGAGCGCCCGGCATTTCAACGGTGAAGTGGACAGCTGGCACCTGGGCGCCTATGCGGTGCGCCAGGACGGTCCATGGGCTTTACGCCTGGGCGCGCTGTACAGCAGCCATTCCGGGCAGAACACGCGCAGTGTGGACTTCGACTTCATCGATTACCGCGAACGCCTCACGGGCAAGTACAAGGCCCAGAGCCAGAACGCATTCGCCGAACTGGGCCATCGGTTCGTCACCGACGGCTTGCATGCCGAACCGTTTGCCGGAATCGGCTTCCAGCGGTATCACCGTGACCGCTTCTCCGAGAAAGGTGGCCATAGCGCGTTGAACGTGGGCACCCAGACCCAGCAAAACCTCAGCAGCACCTTCGGCCTGCGCTTGAGCCGCGACATCGCAGTGGCCGACCGGATCACCCTCAAGCCGCACCTGAGCGTCCATTGGAAACACTTGTATGGCGACACCAACAGCCGCGTACGCCAATCCTTTGCCAGGGAAACCCGCGAGGACTTCAACAGCGCGTTCAGCATCGGCGGTACCTCGCTGGACCGAGATAACCTGGCCTTGCGCACGGGGCTGGACATGCGTCTTTCGGAGCACCAGACCCTGAGCATCGCGTACACCGCCGAAGTGGGCGACAACAGCCGCAACCATGGACTAATGGGCCAATGGCAAAGCGCGTTTTAAGACAGAAACTGAAGAACCTTCACACTCACACAGGTCTTGAAGGCTGACATTAAGCACCACTTTTTGCTGGCTACACTCCGGTCTCCTATACAAAAGAGGCCGGAAATCATGATATCGACACTTTCGTTTTTCCCTCCCCTTGGTGCACTTTTCGCACAAAGCGCCAACGCCTTCGCCGAGGCTGCCACTCCGCCCGCCGCAGCACCCGAGCCACACACCGCGCCTCCAACCACTCCGCGCTCGTTCGGGCACGCCGCCCGCCAGGCCTCAAATGGCCAGCTCGACACCAATATTGTCAAAGTCATCACCACGCCTAACTCCCCGCGCCGCGACGGGATGAATATCGACGAGATCGCCGGCCTCACCCAAACCCCGTCCAACCTTGAGAAGTCACACATCATCAAAGCCGTCGACATCGTCAACAGCCCGGACGTGCACATCAATTCACCGGGTCATGGCCTGAGCAGCTCCGGGCTTACCTCTGTCTGGCTGGAGAATCGAGGAAGCATCACGGCCCAATCCGGCACAGGTGTGGCCCTGAAGGGAGAAAAGGCCGATGAGGTGATCAACCATGGCCTGATTGCAGGTGGCAATGGAGTCGCCCTGGACATGGGCGGCGGTGACGACCTGTTGGTTGTCAAAAATGGCAGCCGCTTCAAAGGCGAAGTCGATGGCGGCAGCGGTACCAACCAGGTGGTTCTCGAAGACACCAAAGGCGGCACGTTCGAAGGTGCGACCCGAATGCAACACCTGTGGGTCGGCAAGGGCGCCTGGGAACTGACCGGTGCACTGCACGACAATCGGCACGGCAAGGTGTACGGCGATGCTGCCTTGACCAACCGCAGCGTTATCAAGGGGACCCTGGATATTGATGCGGGCGGCAGCTATTCCGGCGGCACCGTCGACTCCCTTAATGTCGCGGGTACCCTGCTGCTCGATCCTGAAAATACACCACGGACCCGGATCAGGAAGGATCTGCACCTCAAACCAGGATCGACCATGGCGTTCAAAGTGGGCGCGGACCAAGCCCACTCCACGCTGAAAGTCGGCAATACGTTAACGCTGGATAACGCCACCCTGAAACTTGATGTACAGCCGGAAAGTGAAGCACTGCTCACGCGCCAGCTACGTATCGCGGATGCGGCATCCATCAAGGGAACATTCAGCGCCGTTACCAGCAACCTGACCACCCTGGAACCTGAACTGCTCTACAAACCTGAAGGTATTTTTGTCGGCTTCAAGCGCAAGCAGAGCGCCGCACCCTCCGTTGACCATTAAAAAATCGGCAAAAAAAAGGGGGGCACCTGCCCCCCCGAGGATTAAACGGTCGTGTCGAAGGCTGGATCAGCCTTCGATTTCAATCAGGATTTCGCCAGGGTTCACCCGGTCGCCCTTGGCCACGTGAACGGCGGTCACCTTGCCGGCAATCGCAGCCTGCACTTCGGTTTCCATCTTCATCGCTTCGGTGATCAGCACGGCCTGGCCGGCCTTGACCACGTCGCCTTCCTTGACCAGCACATCGACGATATTGCCCGGCATCGCCGTGCTGACATGCCCCGGCTCACTGGCCTGCTTGCGCTTGCTGCTGCCGCCGCCGACGAATTCGTTGAGCGGTTCGAACACCACTTCTTCCGGCATGCCGTCGATGGACAGGTAGAAATGGCGCTTGCCTTCGGCTTTCACACCGACACCGGTGATGTCCACGCGGTAGCTTTCGCCGTGCACGTCGATGACGAACTCGGTCGGCACGCCTTCGCCACCGGCACGGGCCACGCCGCCGGCTTCAGGGATAGGCAGCAGCACCTCAGGCGTCAGGGTGCCGGCGTCGCGTTCCTCGAGGAACTTGCGCCCGATGTCCGGGAACATGGCGTAGGTCAGCACGTCTTCTTCGGACTTGGCCAGTGCGCCGATTTCGCCGCGCAGCTTGGTCATCTCCGGCTTGAGCAGGTCGGCCGGGCGCACGTCGATCACTTCTTCGCTGCCGATGGCCTGGCGACGCAACTTCTCGTTCACCGTGCCCGGCGCCTTGCCATAGCCGCCTTGCAGGTACAGCTTCACTTCGTTGGTGATGGTCTTGTAGCGCTCACCGGCCAGCACGTTGAAGAACGCCTGGGTGCCGACGATCTGCGAAGTCGGGGTCACCAGCGGCGGGAAGCCGAGGTCTTCACGCACCCGTGGAATTTCAGCCAGCACTTCGCTCATGCGGTTCAGAGCGCCCTGCTCTTTCAACTGGTTGGCCAGGTTGGAAATCATCCCGCCCGGCACCTGGTTGACTTGCACACGGGTGTCGACGGCGGTGAATTCGCTTTCGAACTGGTGGTACTTCTTGCGCACGGCATAGAAGTACAGGCCGATCTCTTGCAGCAGCTCCAGGTCGAGACCGGTATCGAATTCGCTGCCTTTAAGGGCGGCGACCATAGACTCGGTGCCCGGGTGGCTGGTACCCCAGGCGAAGCTGGAGATCGCGGTGTCGATATGATCGGCACCGTTTTCGATCGCCTTGAGTTGGCACATCGCGGCCAAACCGGCGGTGTCGTGGGAGTGGATAAAGATCGGCAGGCTCTGCTCGGCTTTCAGCGCCTTGACCAGTTCACCGGTGGCGTACGGGGTCAGCAGGCCGGCCATGTCCTTGATCGCGATCGAGTCGCACCCCATGGATTCCAGCTGCTTGGCCTGGGCCACGAAGGCCTCGACGGTGTGCACCGGGCTGGTGGTGTAGGCGATGGTGCCCTGGGCATGTTTGCCGGCGGCTTTGACCGCTTCGATGGCCACACGCAGGTTACGCACGTCGTTCATGGCGTCGAAGATGCGGAATACGTCGATACCGTTGACGGCAGCCTTGGCCACGAAGGCCTTGACCACATCGTCGCTGTAATGGCGGTAGCCCAGCAGGTTCTGGCCGCGCAGGAGCATTTGCAGGCGCGTGTTAGGCAACGCGGCACGCAGTTTGCGCAGGCGCTCCCACGGGTCTTCCTTGAGGAAGCGTACGCAGGCGTCGAAGGTGGCGCCGCCCCAGACTTCCAGGGACCAGTAGCCGACTTTGTCGAGCTTGTCGCAGATCGGCAGCATGTCGTCGGTGCGCATGCGGGTCGCCAGCAACGATTGGTGGGCGTCGCGCAGGATGGTGTCGGTTACGAAGATTTTTTTAGTCATTGGAATGTTCCTCACAGGCCTGCGTGGGCGGCGATGGCGGCGGCGATGGCCAGGGCCAGCTCTTCGGGTTTGCGCTTGATCGAGTAGTTGGTCAGCTCAGGGTGGCTTTCCACAAAACTTGTGTTGAACTGGCCGCTGCGGAATTCCGGGTTACGCAGGATTTCCTGGTAATAGGCGGCCGTGGTCTTCACGCCTTGCAGGCGCATGTCGTCCAGGGCACGCAGGCCGCGGTCCATGGCTTCTTCCCAGGTCAACGCCCAGACCACCAGCTTCAGGCACATGGAGTCGTAGAACGGCGGGATGGTGTAGCCGGTGTAGATCGCCGTGTCGGTACGCACGCCGGGGCCGCCGGGCGCGTAGTAACGGGTGATCTTGCCGAAGCTTGGGAGGAAGTTGTTCTTCGGGTCTTCGGCGTTGATGCGGAACTGCAACGCAAAACCACGGTGCTGGATGTCTTCCTGTTTCACCGACAACGGCAGGCCCGAGGCGATGCGGATCTGCTCGCGGACAATGTCGATCCCGGTGATTTCTTCGGTGATGGTGTGCTCCACCTGCACCCGGGTGTTCATCTCCATGAAGTACACCTCGCCCTCGGCGAGCAGGAACTCCACGGTGCCGGCGTTCTCGTAGCCCACGGCCTTGGCCGCACGCACCGAAAGGTCGCCGATGTAGGCGCGCTGTTCCGGGGTGAGCTGCGGGCTCGGGGCGATTTCGATGAGCTTCTGGTTACGGCGCTGGATCGAACAATCGCGCTCGAACAGATGCACCACGTTGCCGAAGCTGTCACCGAGGATCTGCGCCTCGATATGCTTGGGATTGACAATGCATTTTTCCAGGAACACTTCCGCCGAACCGAACGCCTTGGTGGCTTCGGAGATCACGCGGGGGAAGGCTTGCTCGAGTTCTTCGCGGCTGTTGCAACGGCGGATACCGCGACCGCCACCACCAGAGGTGGCCTTGAGCATCACCGGGTAACCAATGCGGTCGCCTTCGGTGAGGGCCTCGGTGATGTCGGCGACGTTGCCTTCGGTGCCGGGCGTGACCGGCACACCGGCCTTGATCATGCTGCGGCGGGCTTCGGTCTTGTCGCCCATGCGGCGAATCACTTCAGCCGAAGGGCCGATGAATTTGATTCCACGTTCGGCGCAGATGTCTGCCAGCTCGGCGTTTTCCGACAGGAAGCCGTAGCCGGGGTGCAGCGCATCGCAACCGGTTTCCACCGCCAGGTTCACCAGCTTGCGCGGGTTCAGGTAGCCGGCCAGCGGCTCGGCACCAATGCTGTGGGCTTCGTCGGCACGCTTGACGTGCAACGCATGGCGGTCGGCGTCCGAGTAAACCGCGACCGAGCGAATGCCCATCTCGGCGCAGGCACGCACGATTCGTACGGCAATTTCACCACGGTTGGCGATCAGGATCTTTTTTATCACTTGGAAATTCCCTTGAGCCGATTGCTGCGTTCTTCGACCCGCTGGAGCCGGGTCGGCGCGTGACTAAATGTTTCAAGCCAGTCGCAGCCACACACTAAGCCCGTGGAGGGATTAACAAAAATCAATAATTATTGGGTCGCTCATAAGTAAAGACTTATAGTTGGCCGGTCGACCTGGGGCGAGAGGATTTGATTAATGCGTAAGTCACTGATGCGTATGACATTGCGTCAATTGCAGATCTTCAATGAAGTGTGCGATTTGCGCTCTTACAGCCGCGCGGCCGAGGAAATGTCTCTCACCCAACCGGCCGTGAGCCTGCAAATTCGCCAACTCGAAGAGCTGGTCGGCCAGCCGCTGTTCGATTATGTCGGCAAAAAGCTCTACATGACCGAGGCGGCCGAAGCCCTGCAACGGGCCAGCCGGGATATTTTCGGGCGCCTGGAAAACCTCGATATGCAGCTGTCGGACATGCAAGGCTCGTTGCAGGGCCAGTTGAAGCTCGCGATTGAATCCAGCGCCAAGTACTTCGTGCCGCACCTGTTTGCGGCGTTCAAACGCCAGCATCCCGAGGTGCAACTGCACTTGACGGTGGTCAACCGCGCCCAGGTGATCCGCCGCCTCTCCGACAACCGCGACGACCTGGTGATCATGTCCATGGTGCCCCAGGACATGGGCCTGGAATTCCTGCCATTCCTCAACAACCCGATCGTGGCCGTGGCGCCCCCCGATCATCCTTTGAGCCTGCAAGGGCCGCTGCGTTTGCAGGACCTGGAACCCTACACGCTGTTGCTGCGCGAACCAGGCTCCGGCACGCGACTGGCCTGCGAGGAGTATTTCAAGGAGAAACGCGTGCACTTCACCCAAACGGTGGAAGTGGCCTCCGCCGAGGCGCAACGTGAATGCGTGTGTGCCGGGCTGGGCGTGGCCTTGCTGACGCGCCATGCGGTCAATATGGAACTGGCCACCGGCGGGCTCAAGGAGCTGCCGGTGGAAGAACTGCCGCTGTACCGCAGCTGGTGCCTGGTGCAGGCCAAGGCCAAGCGCCTGTCACCGGTGGCCCATGCGTTCCTGGGCTTTATCCGCAGCGAACGGGTGCAGATCAGCGCGTTGGCTGAACGTTTCGCTGGGCAGCCGCGGGTGCCTGCCAGTGGAGTTCCGGGTAGTCACTGATGCTCTGCTGCAGCTGGCGCTGGTCGCAGCGGTCTTCGATTGCGCGACGGAACGCCATGCGGCGCTGGTCTTCCTGTTGACGACGGGTCTTGACGGAGCTGTTGCTGTCTTCGTAGGGCCGGGCCATTTGGAGTCTCCCAATGCGAGTACGGGGAGTACAGGATGGGTTGTCGCGATGACGGTTTAACGGCGCCGGGGTTACAGGACGATGAATCTTCCGGATAGGTAGACAAACCAAATGTGGGAGGGGGCTTGCTCCCGATTACGGTACATCAGCCGATTTCTCTTTGACTGACCCACTGCTATCGGGAGCAAGCCCCCTCCCACATTTTGAGCGTGTATGGCCCTGGATCAGTCGTCGAGGGCTTTGACGGACTTGGGCGACAACCGCAGGCTGCGCAAGCTGCGCTTCACGCTCTTGAGGTGGTTGACCAGGCTCGGGCCCCGCGCCATGGCAACGCCCATGGCCAGCACGTCGATCACCACCAGGTGCGCGATACGCGACGTCAGCGGGGTGTAGATCTCGGTGTCTTCGTGCACATCGATCGCCAGGTTGACCGTGGACAGCTCCGCCAACGGCGTCTGGCTCGGGCACAAGGTAATCAATGTCGCGCCGCTTTCACGCACCAGGTTGGCGGTGATCAGCAGGTCTTTGGAGCGGCCCGACTGGGAAATGCAGATCGCCACGTCGGTCGGCTTCAAGGTCACCGCCGACATCGCCTGCATGTGCGGGTCGCTGTAGGCCGCGGCGGTGAGCAGCAGGCGGAAGAACTTGTGCTGGGCATCGGCAGCCACGGCACCGGAAGCACCGAACCCGTAGAACTCGACGCGCTGGGCCTGGGACATGGCGGTCACGGCCTTTTGCAGCTCTACCGGGTCAAGCTTCTCGCGCACCTCCATGAGCGTGTGCAAGGTGGTGTCGAAGATTTTCAGGCTGTAATCGGCGACGGAATCGTCTTCGTGAATCGCAAACTGGCCGAAGCTCGCGCCGGCGGCCAGGCTCTGGGCCAGCTTGAGCTTCAAGTCCTGGAACCCGGAGCAACCGATGGCGCGGCAGAAGCGCACGATGGTCGGCTCGCTGATGCCCACGCTGTGGGCCAGGTCGGCCATGGAACTGTGCATCACGGCCGCAGGGTCAAGCAGCACGTGATCGGCAACCTTGAGTTCCGATTTGCGTAACAGGTGGCGCGACTGGGCGATATGTTGCAACAGGTTCAAAGGGCAGGACTCTTGTTATTGGCAGGGCCAGGGATGTAGCAAGCTTGTAGTTATACTACAAGAATTGCCGTTTTGCCCGCCCGATGCATCACTAAATCGCCCTGATGCCCTTTGAATCAGCGGGCAGCTGCCTTGTAGCCATATGGGCGTGCGGACTGTCTTCAGGGAAAATCTGCATTGTTGCGTAACAAATCTGCCAGCCCTTCGGCCTCCATCGGCCGACTGATCAGGTAGCCCTGCACCTCATCGCATCGTTCTGTACGCAGGAAATCCAGCTGCTGCTGATCTTCCACGCCTTCGGCCACCACCTTGAGCGCCAGACCGTGAGCCATCGCAATGATCGCTCGGGTAATGGCGGCGTCTTCCCGTCCCTGGCCGAGGCCGCGAATAAAGGTCTGGTCGATCTTTACGTAATCCACAGGGATACGCTTGAGGTAACTGAGGGATGAATAGCCGGTGCCAAAGTCGTCGATCGCCAGCTTCACGCCCAGGTCGCGCAGTTGCTGGAAGGTCGCAATGATGTGTTCAACACTGTCGAGCAACTGGCTCTCGGTCAGTTCCAGTTCGAGGTATTGCGGGTCCAGGCCGGTCTCTTCCAATACCTGGCGCACCAGGCTGACCAGCTTGCCCTGGCGCAACTGGTGCACCGAGAGATTCACCGACACGCGGATCGGTGGCAGCCCCTGGCGCTGCCACTCACAGGCCTGCCAGCACGCCTGGCGCAGCACGAATTCGCCCAGCGGTACGATCAGGCCCGTTTCTTCGGCCAGGCCGATAAAATCGCCTGGCGGCACCATGCCCCACTGCGGATGCTCCCAGCGGATCAGCGCTTCGGCAGCGTCAAGCTTGCCGGTGGCCAGGCACAGTTTCGGCTGGTAGAACACCGTGAGCTGACGCTCATCGATGGCTTTGCGCAGATGGTTTTCCAGCTGCAAACGCTCCAGGGTGCTGGCTTGCAGGCTGTCGGTGTAGAACTGGAAGTTATTGCCGCCCAGGTGCTTGGCGTGCTGCATGGCCATGTTCGATTGACTGACCAGCGCGGAAATTTCCCGCGCGTTATCCGGCAACAGGCTGATCCCCATCGACGCACTCACCACCAACTCATGCCCTTCTACCGTCACCGGTACCCGCAGCTTGGCCAGCAGCCGCGTGGCCACCCGTGCCAGGCTCGACAGGTTGCCGTAGGCGTCGAACAGCACGGCGAACTCATCGCCGGACAAACGCGCGATGGTATCGGCCTCGGGCAAGGCATTGATCAACCGACGGGCCATCTTTTGCAGCAACTGGTCGGCCACTTCATGGCCCAGGCTGTCATTGAGCAACTTGAAGCGGTCGAGGTTGATATGCAGCAACGCCAGGCTGCGCCCGCCTTGGCGTACACGCTGATGGGCCTCGCGCAGCCGTTCGCGGAACAGCGAGCGGTTGGCCAGGCCGGTCAACTCATCGTAGTGGGTGAGGTAGCGCATGCGCTCCTCGGATTCGCGCCGCGCTGACAGATCGGCGAAGAAGCCCACGATATGGCTGACCTTTCCCCGAACATCACGCACTACATTCAGTTGCAGCCACTGCGGGTACAACTCGCCGTTCTTGCGTGTTTCCACCAGCTCACCCTGCCAGGTGCCATGGCTGAGCAAGGCTTGGCGGATGACCGGGAAGTGGCGCCGGGCATCACGGCTGCTGGGCAGCTCCACGACGTTGCGGCCGAGCATATCGTCGATTTCAAACCCGGTGACACGGCTGAAAGCCTGGTTGACCGCGATCAGCGCGTAATCCGGGTCAAGGATCACGATGCCTTCGCTGGCTGCCTCGAATACGGTCGAGGCCAACCGCTGCTGCTCTTCCAGGGCCTTGCCGGCGCTGATGTCGCGGCGGGTGCCGAGCATTCGAATCACTCGCCCGCTGGGTGCACGCTCCACGGCGCGCCCGCGGTCTTCGATCCACACCCAGTGGCCATCGCCATGGCGCACGCGGTATTCCACCTGGTAATCCTCAGTGCGCCCCTTGAGGTGCTCCACCAGTGCCCGCTTGAGCAGCGGCAGGTCGTCGGGGTGCAGGCGCGGCTTGAGGTGGCCGAGCATGGCCGTGACGTACTCGGGCTCGAGGCCGAACAGCTCTTTGAGCTGGGTGTGGTGAACCTCATCGGTTTGCAGGTTCCAGTCCCACAGGCCCAGCTCACTGGCTTGCAGGGCCATGGCCAGGCGCGCCTCGCTTTTATTCAGGGCCAGGCTGGCGGCGTCCAGTTCCTGGCTGCGTTGCGCCACGCGGTCCTGCAGGCCGATTTGCGCATCCCGCAGCTCCTGCTCGACCTGACGCCGCTGCTCGACTTCGCGCACCAGATCCTGATTCAGTTGCTCGCTGCGTTGCTGCGCCTGCTGCAGATGCTCGATCAATGCCTGGTTCTGGAAGCGCCGCAACAGCCCACGCTGGATCAGGCGGTTGACCTGCCACGCTACCACGCTCAGGGAGGCCAGCAGGATCAGGCCGAGCACACCCCAGCCCTGTTGCTGCGGGGCGCCATTCCAGAACAGATAGGCAATGGCCGGCACCAGGCACGGCAAGGCAAAGGACAGGAACGCCGGAAAGCTCACGGCGTAGGCGACACTGGCTGACAGCGTCGCCGCCCCGATCAGGCCGAACACCCAGGCCTGTTGGATAAAGCTGTCCACCGGCACCAGGGCAATGGCCGCGGTGGCCAGGGTCAGGCCACTGACCGCCGAGCCGAGCATGAACATGCGCCGCCAGATCGGTTGGGCCTGGCGGCTGGGCATGGCCGAATCAAAGGCCGCCACCTGGATCACGCGCATGGCCACCAGGGCCAGCAGCCACACCAGCCAGATGCTGTCGAGCAGGTATTGCCTGGGGTTCCACAGCAGCCAGGCGCAGACCAGGCCGTTGACCAGCATTAATAAGGTGGGCAGCAACGAGCCCTGATAGAGCAGGCGTGTGCGCTCGACCGCCATCTCGGTAGCGTAATGTTTGCGGATAACCTGCGCGGGCGCCGCCGAGGGGCCGAGCAGGTCGGTGCTGAGAGTCATAGGCAGTGTTCTTATAATGGTGAGCCCGAAACGTCGACGGAGCATACACAAGCAAGCGCTTGGGCCAAACTGCTCCAGATCATAAAAGTCACCCTGTGAACAGCCGCAAACCTTGGGGCCAGACCCCTTGAGCGAGGCCCGGCGCGGGCTGTGGCCCATGACTTACCGGTCATCAGCCCTGCCAGAATGTTTGCCCGGCCGGGACCACGCGAGACGTTTTGCGTCGACCACCCGGCATTGGGATTTGCCCGAGCCCCCTTAGGCCCATAGAATGCGTCGATGCGCGATGATCTCTCTCTTTTGCTGAACTCCCTCAACGATGCCCAACGCCAGGCCGTAGCGGCCCCCGTTGGCCGTCAGTTGGTCCTGGCCGGTGCCGGCTCCGGTAAAACCCGAGTGCTGGTGCACCGTATCGCCTGGTTGATCCAGGTCGAGAACGCGTCCCCGCATTCGATCCTGTCGGTGACTTTCACCAACAAGGCCGCTGCCGAGATGCGCCACCGCATCGAGCAGTTGATGGGCATCAGCCCGGCCGGCATGTGGGTGGGCACCTTCCACGGCCTGGCGCACCGCCTGTTGCGGGCACACTGGCAGGAAGCGGGCCTGGCCCAGACCTTCCAGATCCTCGACAGCGATGACCAGCAACGCCTGGTCAAGCGCGTGATCCGCGAGCTGGGTCTCGACGAGCAGCGCTGGCCGGCGCGCCAGGCCCAGTGGTTTATCAACGGCCAGAAAGACGAAGGCCTGCGCCCGCAGCACATCCAGGCCAGCGGCGATTTGTTCCTGGCTACCATGCGCAGCATTTATGAAGCCTACGAGGCGGCCTGCGCACGCGCCGGCGTCATCGACTTCTCCGAGCTGCTGCTGCGCGCCCTCGACCTGTGGCGCGACAATCCGGGTTTACTGGCCCATTACCAGAAACGCTTCCGTCACATTCTGGTGGACGAGTTCCAGGACACCAACGCCGTGCAGTACGCCTGGTTGCGCCTGCTGGCCAAGGGCGGCGACAGCCTGATGGTGGTGGGCGACGACGACCAGTCGATCTACGGCTGGCGTGGCGCGAAAATCGAGAACATCTACCAGTATTCCGAGGACTTCCCGGACGCGGTCACCATCCGCCTGGAGCAGAACTACCGCTCCACCGCCGGCATCCTCAAGGCCGCCAACGCCTTGATCGCCAACAACACCGGGCGCCTGGGCAAAGAGCTGTGGACCGACGGCGGCGAAGGCGAGGCGATCAACCTGTATGCCGCGTTCAACGAGCACGATGAAGCGCGCTACGTGGTGGAAACCATCGAAAGCGCGCTGAAAACCGGCCTTGCCCGTAGCGATATTGCGATTCTGTACCGTTCCAACGCCCAATCGCGGGTGCTGGAAGAAGCCTTGCTGCGCGAGCGCATCCCGTACCGCATTTATGGCGGCCAACGCTTCTTCGAGCGTGCGGAAATCAAGAACGCCATGGCTTACCTGCGTTTGCTCGAAGGCCGTGGCAACGACGCGGCACTGGAGCGGGTGATCAATATCCCGGCCCGTGGCATCGGCGAGAAAACCGTCGAGGCGATTCGCGACCACGCGCGCCATGCCGATGTGTCGATGTGGGAGTCCATGCGCCTGCTCATCGCCAATAAAGGCCTGACCGGCCGTGCTGCCGGGGCGCTGGGGGTGTTTGTCGAATTGATCGAGAACCTCGCGGCCAAGTGTTCGGAAATGCCCCTGCACCTGATGACCCAGACGGTGATCGAGCAATCCGGGCTGATTGCCTATCACGAAGCGGAAAAAGGCGAGAAAGGCCAGGCCCGGGTAGAAAACCTCGAGGAACTGGTCAGCGCCGCCCGCGCGTTCGAAAACACCGAGGAAGACGAAGAGCTGACCCCGCTCGCCGCCTTCCTCGGCCACGCATCCCTGGAAGCCGGCGACACCCAGGCCGATGAGCATGAAGACAGCATCCAGTTGATGACCTTGCACAGCGCCAAGGGCCTGGAGTTTCCGTATGTGTTCCTGGTGGGCATGGAAGAAGGCCTGTTCCCCCACAAGATGAGCCTGGAAGAGCCCGGCCGTCTTGAAGAGGAACGCCGCCTGGCCTATGTGGGCATCACCCGCGCAATGCAGAACCTGGTGATGACCTACGCCGAGACCCGACGCCTGTACGGTAGCGAGACCTACAACAAGGTGTCGCGCTTCGTACGTGAAGTGCCGAAGGGACTGATCCAGGAAGTGCGCCTGTCCAACAGCGTCAGCCGTCCGTTCGGCGGGGGCCAGCAGCAGAACTCCAGCAGCATGTTCGCCGGTTCCGAGATTCCGGAAACCCCATTCAGCCTGGGCCAGCAGGTCAGGCATGCGATCTTCGGCGAAGGCGTGATCCTCAACTTCGAAGGCGCCGGTGCCCAGGCTCGGGTACAGGTGAACTTCGCCGAAGGCAGCAAATGGCTGATGATGGGCTACGCGAAGCTCGAAGCGGTCTGAAACATTTGCCTACATGAAGGTTATTGGCCCGCCCTTGTTTTTAATGAGCGCGGGCCAATATCTGTAATACGTCCTACAGACCATTCTGTTTCGGTCTTACGCAAAAGCCCGAAACATTATGTCGCTAGCCACTGTCACTACACCTGTGCAACATGGCGCGCGTGCAATCCACAAATGGGAATTCCCTTTATGAAACGTTTTCTTAGCATCGCCATGGCGTTGTGCATCGGCCTGACGATGAGCCTCGACGCCAACGCCAAACGCTTCGGTGGCGGCAAAAGCTCGGGCGCGGCTCCGACTCACCAGACCAGCCAAATGGCTCCATCCGCCGGTGCCGGCGGTGCTGCCGCTACCGCAGGCGCAGCCGGTGCTGCCGGCGCCGCTGCCAAGGCCGGCGGTGCTTCGC
The DNA here is from genome assembly GCF_900177315.1 of Pseudomonas sp. LAMO17WK12:I1. Classification (NCBI taxonomy): domain Bacteria; kingdom Pseudomonadati; phylum Pseudomonadota; class Gammaproteobacteria; order Pseudomonadales; family Pseudomonadaceae; genus Pseudomonas; species Pseudomonas sp. LAMO17WK12:I1. Next base: position 280,824 of record NZ_FWZV01000007.1, read on the forward strand.
GCTGGTTGGGCCCGCTGGCCGGTATCGCGGCCGGTGGCCTGCTCGCTTCCATGTTCATGGGCGGCGGCTTCCAGGGCATGCAGATCTTCGACATCCTGATCATGGCGGTCATCGCCTTCCTGGTCTTCCGTTTCATCGCCGCCCGTCGCCGCAAGCAGCAGGAGCACATGGCTCCGGCCGGCGCGCCGATGCAGCGTGAAGTGTTCGAGCAGAAGCCAGCCATGGGTTCGATCTTCGGTGGTTCGGCAGCGCCTGCCGCAGCCCGCCCGGTGATCAACGCACCGGCGTGGTTCAACGAAGAGCGTTTCGTCGAAGCGGCCCGCAGCCACTTCCAGTCCCTGCAGCAGCACTGGGACGCCAACGAAATGGACAAGATCTCCGAGTTCGTGACCCCGCAACTGCTGGAGTTCCTCAAGCGCGAACGCGCCGACCTGGGCGACGGCTTCCAGTCGACCTATATCGACGACCTGCACGTGCAACTGGAAGGTGTGGATGATCGCGCCGACAAGACCATCGCAACATTGACCTTCAGTGGCGTGTCGAAGACTTCGCGTTTCGACCAGGGTGAAGCGTTCAGCGAAAGCTGGAACATGGAACGTGCCCAAGGCGACAACCAGCCATGGCTGGTCGCCGGTATCCGCCAGAACGGCTGATACCCACGCGCTTGAGCAAGCCGTAACAAAACCCCGGACCTGTCCGGGGTTTTCTATTTCACGGTTGCACTTATGGCGAGCTACTGTATAAAACGCCCCTATAAACCGCGCCATCAGCAAGAGGATCCCGGCCGTGGAAGAAATCATCGAACAATTGCGTGAAGCCAATGAACCGGTCCCGGTTCCTCTGGAGTTGCCTGACGAAGATCAACTGGTGGAAATCGAGGAACAGCTGTTCATCGACATCCCGTTTGTCTTTCGTGAATTCCTGCTGACCGTCAGCGATGTGGTGTACGGCAGCCTGGAGCCGGTGACCGTCACCGACCCGCAATCCCACACCTACCTGCCGGACGTGGCTGCCAACGCCTGGGATGCCGGTGTTGACCGCAGCATGATCCCGATCTGCCAGGACGGTGACGATTACTACTGCGTCGAAGAAGACGGCACCGTGGTGCTGTGGTCCGGCGAAGAAGAACTCGTCACCGAAGAGACCTGGGAATCGGTGTGGCACTGGGCGCGGGACGTCTGGCTGGAAAGCTGACACCTACCCCCCGTGGCGAACGGGCTTGCGGTGGTGAGCGGGCTTGTCCCGCGCCGGGCCGCGTAGCGGCCCCCACTAGTGCTCCGGCGTATCCTTATGGTTATCCAGCGTCTCCAGCAAGGCGACCTGCATCCGCGTATGCACACGGATGAACCATCGCCAGAGCACCGCAGCCACCGCCGCCGTGACCACGGCAATCAGCACCAGCAACTTGTTGGTCGGCAGAATACTGGCCGACAAGGCTGCCAATAGCACAAAGATCACCAGCAGCGACAAAATCGGGATCAGCTCCGCAATCACCCGTCGCACACGCTGGGTATGCCGCCCGGCCATTTCCGGCTTCACACTCATCTCCGCCAGCAACATCGACAGCGCCTTGAGCTTGCGGTACGCCGCAATCAGGAACGGCAGCGACAACAGCAATGCCCCACCCCAGATCAACGCCTTCTGCCAGCTTGGATCACTGATCCAACCTTCCAGATACCCACCAATGCGCACCGCGAAAAAGCTTCCGGCGAAGAAAATCGCGATCACCAGCGCTAGGTTCACGCCCACCTGCAGGATGATCTTGCGGATCATCGACGCCAGCATTGCGCCCTCGCCTTGCGGCTGAATACTGCGCAACCATTCGCCGTACATGCCGAACACCCGGCTCAGGCGCTTGGGCATCACGGCGGCGATCTTCAATGACAAAGGGTCGGCGCCGCGAATCAGGTACGGCGTGAGCAGCGTCGTAATCGCCGAAACCGCCACCGCTACCGGATACAGGAAGTCGCTGGTCACCTGCAAGGTCATGCCCAGCGCGGCGATAATGAAGGAAAATTCGCCAATTTGTGACAGCCCCATGCCTACGCGCAGTGAGGTACGGCCGTCATTGCCGGCGATAAAGGCGCCCAGGCCGCAGGACAGCATCTTGCCCAGCACCACGGCCACGGTGATCACCGCGATCGGCCAGGCGTATTGCAGGAGGATCTGTGGGTCGATCATCAAGCCGATCGCCACGAAGAAAATCGCGCTGAACATGTCGCGAACCGGCTCGATCAGGCGCTCGATCTTAACCAATTGCCGGGACTCGGCCATGATCGCACCGATCAGAAACGCCCCCAGCACCATGCTGTACTCCAGTTTGACCACCAGCAGGCAGAAACCGAAACACAGGCCCAGCACGGTGATCAGCAGCATTTCGTTGCTTTCGAACTTGGCCACGTAGGCCAGCAGGCGCGGCACCAGCAAAATACCGATGACCAACGCGACGATCATGAACAGCGAGAGCTTGCCGACCGTGGAGAACACCTCGCCGGAACTCACCGTACCGCTGACGGCGATGCTCGAGAGCAAGGCGATGATGCCGATGCCGAGGATGTCTTCCACAATCAGCACGCCAAAAATAAGTTGGGCGAAGCGCTGGTTTTTCATCTTCAGGTCATTGAGTGCCTTCACGATGATGGTGGTGGAGGAAATCGCCAGGATCGCGCCGAGGAACAGCGAGTCCATGGTGTTCCAGTCGAACCAGCGGCCAATCTCGTAGCCGATCCAGATCATCAGGATGATTTCCAGGAAGGCTGCGATAAACGCCGTGGCCCCCACCTTGAACAGCTTGCGCAGGCTGAACTCCAGGCCCAGGCAGAACATCAGGAAGATCACCCCCAGCTCGGCGAGGGTCTTGATGGTGTCTTCGTCGTGGATCAGGCCGAACGGCGGGGTGTGCGGGCCAATGATGAAGCCGGCGACGATGTACCCCAGCACTACGGGTTGCTTGAGGCGGTGAAACAGGACGGTGACCACCCCTGCCACCAGCATGATCACGGCCAAGTCCTGGATAAAGCTGATGGCGTGCATGGTGAGGGGCTCCTTGAGGGTACTGGCGCTTTTCCCACTTCCGCACGCGCCTTTGAAAAATCGCAAAGTGCGGAAGGAAAAGTCTGCCTTGATCGTAAGAAATGCCCTGAGATGGGCTTTTGAAGGTTAACACCGCGACTTCCGCCGGAAAGCCGGTGCAATATATGGAAACAGATCGGTGAACGCGTGACGGCAAGCCGCCCACCGGCGTCCCGTAAGGGATGGCGCTGCAAAGATCCCAGCACCCGCAGAGGTGCCCCCCAACCAATGCCTACAACCCGTGAGTGTGCTATGGAACCCGGAAACGCCCAGCTGTCGATGACGGTATTGATGACCCCTGACATGGCCAACTTCTCAGGCAATGTCCACGGCGGCACCTTGCTCAAGTACCTCGACGAAGTGGCCTACGCCTGCGCGAGCCGTTATGCCGGTCGCTATGTGGTGACGCTGTCGGTGGATCAGGTGATTTTTCGCGAGCCGATCCATGTCGGCGAGCTGGTGACATTCCTTGCATCGGTCAACTACACCGGCAATACGTCGATGGAAGTGGGCATCAAGGTGGTGACCGAGAACATCCGCGAGCGCTCGGTGCGTCATACCAACAGCTGCTTCTTCACGATGGTGGCCGTGGACGACCAGCGCAAACCCGCTGCCGTGCCACCGCTGCAACCCCATAACAGTGAAGACAAGCGCCGGTTCGTGCAGGCCCAGCAGCGCCGGCAGATCCGCCAGGAACTCGAGAAGCGCTACCAGGAAATCAAGGCTGACGCGCTGTAAGTCCAACCAAAAATGGGGGAGGTTTGCCCCCCTCCCACATTGGGTTCTGTGTACTTACAGGCTGATCGGCGTCGCCTCGAAACGTACGCGAGGATGGGCGATGCGGTCCTGGGCGCGGACCAGTTCCAGCTCGTAACTGGCGCAGGCCTGGGTTTCCAGCAGCACTTCGTGCACCGCCGCGGCCGTGAACTCAAAAGCCGCCAACAGACTGTCGCCCAGCAACACCCGCGCCAGGAACAGCCCCGACGTCAGGTCGCCCACGCCCACCGGCTGGCGCGGGAACGCCAGCAGCGGCCGACGCAGGTGCCAGCTGCCCTCAGCGGTTACCAGCAGCATCTCGAAACCATCCGGCAACTTGCCCGGGTAATCCAGGTGCTTGACCAGCACCGCCTTCGGGCCACGGGCCAGCAATGCCTTGGCCATGCCCAGGCAGTCGAACAGCGATTGCGGCTTGCGCCCGGCAAAGCTGTCCAGTTCCAGTTGGTTGGGGCACAGGAAGTCGGCCATGGCCGCCGCTTCATCCAGCAGGAAATCGCTGACCTCCTGCGGCACGATGCAGCCCTTTTCCGGATGGCCCATCACCGGGTCGCACAGGTACAGGGCCTTGGGGTTGATGGCCTTGATGCGCGCCACACCGGTAAGAATCGCGCGGCCCTGATCCGCACTGCCCAGGTAGCCAGACAGGATCGCATCGCAGTTGCCCAGCTCGCCGATGGCGGCAATGCCTTCCACCAACGCAGGAATCTGCTGCGGCGCCAGCACTTCGCCCGCCCACTGACCATACTGGGTATGGTTGGAGAACTGCACCGTGTTCAGCGGCCAGACGTTCACCCCGACCCGCTGCATGGGGAACACGGCGGCGCTGTTTCCGGCGTGGCCAAAGACCACATGAGACTGGATCGCAAGCAGATGAGGTGTGCGTTTCATGCAGGAGATTTCCGTAAAGCCATTGAAATTCTGGCCGCGCAGTATGCGACTAAACGCAGCCTGTACGACAGACCGACGACACAGTTAAGCTGCTCTCACTTTGTTGGAGTTTTTCGCATGCTGACCCTGGGAAACATCTTCGTGTTGATGCTGCTGGCGACCGGCGCCGCCTGGGTATGGCACAACCACGGCCTGCGAGAGCGGGCGTTGGCGCGGGTCAAGCAGCATTGCGCCAAGCTCGATATCGAATTGCTCGACGGCGCCGTGGCGTTGAAGCGCATCGGTTTTGTGAGGGATGCCAACGGTCGGCGACGTCTGGCGCGTATCTACAATTTCGAGTTCACCGTCACGGGCGAGACCCGTCACAGCGGGACCATCACGCAATTCGGCGCCCACAGCGCGCAGATCGAACTGGCGCCCTACCCGTTCGAGGTCAAGGAAGCACTGCCCAGCGCCAATGTGATCGAGCTGAGCCAATGGCGCCAGGACCACGCCACCAAGAACCGTCAGTAACGGCAGGCGGCCAGTGCAGCCTGCAACGCGGCTACGTCCTGGGGTGCACTGAAGATCAATTCGATACGTGAGTCGCGACGCCATTCGCTGGGTTGCCAGGTCAGCGGGCTGTTATCCACAGCGTTGGCCGAGATCCATCCATCACGGCTGTGGATAACCAGTTTGGCGCGGCGCCACTCAAGGGATGTCAGCCACAGGTGCAGACGCTCGGAATCGAATTGCTGGCTCGGGTGCCAGCGCCAACCGATACTCCAACCGCCCTCCTGGACCTGGCTCAGGCAGATCGGCGATGCTGGATCGCTCCAGATAGCCGGTAATTGAGCCAACCCCTTGGGCACTGCGAAATTATCCACAGCCGCTTCAGCCTGCGCATTCAAGCCTGGCAGTTTGCCGAGCGGCACGTGCGCCTGGCGCGTCCAATAAATATCGCGGTCGGGTAGCTGTCGTTCGACGGCCTCGCGTTGCGCAGCATCCAACCCCTCATCCTTGTTCAACACCAACAGCCCGGCACTGGCCAGCGCTTCCTGCTGCGCTGGCGGCAAGGGTTTGCCCGCTGCCAGCGCCTGGGCATCCAGTACCAACACACAGGGCTGAACCGCCAGCACCTGCTGCCACGGCGCTTCGCGCAACTGCTTGAGCAACTGTGCAGGATGGCCCAGGCCCGAGGGTTCGATAAACAACCGATCCGGCTTGGCCTTACGCAGCAACCGGCCCAGGCCGACCTGGAACGGTGCGCCATTCACACAACAAAGGCAGCCACCGGCGACTTCACCCAGGGCAATGCCATCGTCACCCAGGCTCAGCAATGCCGCGTCCAGGCCGATCTGGCCGAACTCGTTGATCAACACCGCCCAGCGCTCGTTGGCCGGGCGTTGGGCAAGCAGGTGCTTGATCAGGCTGGTCTTGCCGGCGCCCAAGGGCCCGGCAATCACGTGGGTGGGAATGTTCTGCAGCATGGGTGCCATCTTTCGGACCGTGTAGAGGGTTTGATCCTACGCGGTTACGCGAGCCAATCCAGCGTCAGAATCAATCGGCGCTCATCCGCTTTCAGCGCGGGGGAGCGATGGATCAGGCCGTGATCTTCGTTGCCATGCCATTTGCTGCCTTTGAGCAGGGCCACTTCACCGCACTGGATCTGTTCGATGCGCTCACTCGGTTCGGCGTCCGGTTGGCTGAGCTTGCGGCGGTCCATCACCCCTTCGCGCAACCACTGGCTGCCGATGCCGGCATAGGTGGTGATCAGCCGTACCGGCACATGGTCAACGTGAAAACGCGGGCACATGGCTTTATCCAGCAGCCGCAGGCGCACACCGATGCGCTTGGCGCCGAGCAGGCACGCAAAGGCGCTGACCAGCCACGACACATCGGCGACAAAACCTTCGTAGCCTTCAAGATCGCGGCAACTGGATGCCAGACCGCACAGGTTCGGCTCGGCGTCTTCGTTGTTGAGTTCGATCACCAAGGACTCGGCCAACGGCTCATTGAGCGCCACCAGCAAGGCGCCGAACTCGGCAATATGCAACGGCAATTGGCGCTGCCACAGCGCCAGGTTCACGCCGTCTTCGAGAATATCGGACAGCGCCAGCGGGGTTTCACCACGGGTCTGGCGAACCATCGGGCGCAAAGGGATAAGCGGTGCCAGCATCAGGCGGCCTCTTCATACCAGGGACCAAACGGATCAGCCAGCAGGCGCCAACCTTCGACACCCAGGGCCAGTTCTTCATCGGTGAGCAAGCACGCGTCCAACTCGGCACGCATCCGCGCGAAGTCGATGTTTTGTCCGATAAACACCAGTTCCTGACGGCAGTCGCCGGTACTGAGCTGCCAGTTGCCCATGATGGCGGCGACGCTTTCTTCGTCCTGGGGCCATTGGCTTTTTGGCACAAAGCGCCACCAGCGTCCGGCAAAGCCATGGCGCATCAAGCCACCGGCCTGGGACCAGCTGCCCGCATCCTGGTGCTTGCTGGCCAGCCAGAAAAAGCCCTTGGAACGCAGCAATTTGCCGTTGACCCAAGGCCGGTCGATAAAGTCGAAGAAGCGTTGCGGGTGGAAGGGCCGACGTGCGCGGTAGGCCGTGGAGGCGATGCCGTACTCTTCGGTTTCCGGTACATGTTCACCCCGCAACTCCTGCAACCAGCCCGGCGCCTGCGCGGCACGTTCGAAGTCGAAGCGGCCGGTGTTGAGGATCTTGTGCAGCGGCACCTCGCCCATGACCATCGGGATGATTTCCGCCTGGGCGTTGAGACGTTCAAGGATCGCCATCAGTTCCTCGCGCTCATGGCTGCTGATCAGGTCGATCTTGCTGATCAGGATCACATCGGCGAATTCGATCTGCTCGATCAACAGGTCGGTGATCGAGCGTTCGTCTTCCTCACCGAGGGTTTCGCCCCGTGAGGCTAGGCTTTCGGCAGCCTGGTAGTCGATCAGGAAGTTCATGCCGTCGACCACGGTGACCATGGTGTCCAGGCGCGCGATGTCGGCCAGGCTTTGCTCGTTTTCATCACGGAAGGTGAAGGTTTCAGCCACCGGCAACGGCTCGGAGATACCGGTGGATTCGATCAGCAGGTAATCGAAGCGACCTTCCTTGGCGAGTTTTCCGACTTCTTCGAGCAAGTCTTCACGCAAGGTGCAGCAGATACAGCCGTTGCTCATCTCCACCAGTTTTTCTTCGGAACGGTTGAGGGTAACGTCGCGCTGTACCTCGCTGCCGTCGATGTTGATTTCGCTCATGTCGTTGACGATCACCGCCACGCGCAGGTTTTCGCGGTTGCGCAGGACGTAGTTGAGCAGCGTGCTTTTACCGGCGCCGAGAAAGCCGGACAACACGGTAACGGGGAGACGATTGGGCATCAGGTAATCCTCATCAGGGTTGGCCGGTCAAATCGCCCGTTTATGGCGTTCGCGCAGCTCTTCACGTTCTTTGGCTTCGATACACAGGGCGGCGGTGGGGCGCAGCAGCAGGCGTTGCAAGCCGATGGGCTCGCCCGTTTCGCGGCACCAGCCGTATTCGCCGCGGGCGAGCAGTTCGAGGGCGTCGTCGATTTTGTCGAGCAGCTTCTTTTCCCGCTCCAGCAAGCGCAGTTGCCACTGGCGCTGTTCTTCGGCGCTGCCCACATCGGCCGGGTCGCTGTTGGGCTCCTGCTCGCGCAGCACCAGGAATTCGCCCTCGATGCGCGCTTGAAGTTCATGGCGCTGAGTCAGCAGCAGTTCGCGGAAAAAGCCCTGCTGGGCTTCATTCATGTAGTCGGCGGGCGGTTGGGCCAGCAGGTCTTGTTCGGTCATGGGGAGCGGTTCACGGGTCAGGCTGCGCATTTATGTTATAGTATAACAATACAAATAAGCCAATCCCCCTTGCTCATTACGATGAAGGGCGCAATGCTTGAACACTTCCCAGCCCCGAGCCCCCCTATGAAATACCTGGTGTGCGCCCTGTTACTGGCAGTCGCAGGGCCTGCCTGTGCCCAAGCGCCAAGCTTGCTGGCCACGTGCACGCGCAGCGCCAACCTGTTGGCCTGTGTGGACCCCCTGGGCAATGCCTACAGCGTGGCTACGGTGGGCACCACCACGTATTTGCGTGGTTTCGAGGTGATCGGGAAACGTTATTGGGCACAAACCAACAGCCGCTACGGGCAACTGACGTTCTTTACCGGCCTGGCGTCGGATGGAGAGGCATGGGTCGGTTACACACGGCGCGTGGGCTGGACTACGATCAACCGGTTTTCCAGCTCCGGTGGCGCCACTGCCAAATTCACGTGCAGCCGAATTACCGGCTGTTAGGCCTGGGCATTCTTCTGTTCCTGAACCCAGGCCATATAGCTGTTCATCGGCGGGTTCTTCTGGAAGTAATTTTTCAGGCCTTCGAACAAGCCATCCGCAACCGCTTGTTGATGACGCGCCGTCACCAGGCGCTGGGCGTCCTGGGCATTGGAGATAAAGCCGGTCTCCACCAGGATCGACGGCACATCCGGTGACTTGAGCACCGCGAACCCCGCCTGTTCCACACGCTTCTGATGCAGGCTGGTGATGCTTTGCAGACTCCCCAGCACCGAGCTGCCCAGTTGCAGGCTGGAAGCGATGGTGGCGTTCATCGACATATCAAGAATCACCCCGGCCAGCATCGGGTCCTTATCCTTGAGATTGAGCAACGTGGTGGCGCCCAGCAAATCCGCGCCGTTTTCACGCTGGGCCATAAAGCGCGCCGTGGCCGAGGTCGCGCCGCCCTCCGACAGCGCATACACCGAGGCGCCCGAGGCCGTGAGCCGTGGCGCGGCATCGGCATGCACCGAGATGAACATATCGGCCTTGTGCTGACGGGCGATGTCCACACGCTTGCGCAGCGGCACAAAGAAGTCGTCGTTACGCACCAGTTTCACGTCAAAACCCTTTTCGCGCTTCAAGCGCTTGGCCAGCAGTTGGGCGATAGACAGCACCACGTCTTTTTCGCGCTGGCCCTTGGACCCGACAGCGCCGGGGTCTTTGCCGCCGTGGCCGGGGTCGACCACCACGATAATGTCGCGCTTGGGGTGCGCCTTGTTCACCGCGGCCACCAAGGGCACCGCCTCAGCCGCGATTTGACGCGGTGCACGGGTGGCGCTGGTCAGGTCCAGCACCAGGCGATGCCCCTGCCCGTCCTGAGGCGGCAATACAAAGCTGTTGAGCTGCATCGGCGCGGCCAGGTCGAGCACGATGCGCGTATCCGCCTTGCCGAAATGCCCCGAGCGAATCGAGGTGATCCCGCTGTTCTTCAGCTCAAGTTGAGAAAAGTCACCACTGAGACCGGCGCCGCTCAGGTCGATGATCAGGCGTTCCGGAGCAGTCAGGGAGAAGGTCTTGTATTGCACTGGGCCGCTAAGGTCGAACACCAGGCGCAGCTTGTCGTCCGAACGCCACAGGCGTGCATTGCGGATCTGGGTCGCGTGGGCGGCGAACGGCAAAGCAAATAAAGGGCTGGCCAGGAGCAGGTTGAGGAGCTGACGTCTGTGCATGACAAATACCGCAAATGGAGGAGCGTCCGTACTCCACATGAGTGAAAAAAGGCCGGGGCAGAAATTCATCGTCGACTCTATTGTTATACTATAACATGTCGAATTATTTCCAACGATGGACCTGCTTATGAATGCGCTGACTCTGCCGGATATTGCCGCGCAGGCTTCACGCCAAGCCTTGCCACTCGACTGGGTGGGCATGTGCGGCATCGCCCTGCCGATCCTCATTGACGGCCAACGCCTGAGCGCCAGCGCCGATGCCGGCGTCAGCCTGGACGATGGCGCCGCCCGTGGCATTCATATGTCACGCCTGTACCTGGCACTGGAGATGCTCGAACAGCAGCCCGTTACGCCTGCACTTCTGCGCAATGTACTGCAGCGGTTTCTCGACAGTCATGAAGATTTATCTAAGAACGCCTACCTGCGTCTGCACACGAATTTACTGCTGAAACGCCCAGCACTGGTCAGCCCATTGGCCGGCTGGAAGGGCTACCCGGTGAGCATCGAAGCGCGCCTGGAAAACCAGATGTTCCACGTGGAACTAAAAATTGACGTTACCTATTCTTCAACCTGCCCCTGTTCCGCCGCCCTCGCCAGGCAGTTGATTCAGCAGCAATTTCTCCAAGACTTCGGTAACACGCCGTTGCAGCATGAAGACGTGCTGTCCTGGCTCGGCAGCGCCAACGGTATCGTCGCCACGCCCCACAGCCAGCGCAGCAGCGCGCAGTTGCACGTGCACCTGCAAGGCGAGCATCTGGCGCTGACCGAGCTGATCAACGCTGCCGAAGCCGCCCTCGGCACCGCCGTACAAACCGCCGTAAAACGCGCGGACGAACAAGCCTTCGCCCTGGCCAACGGGCAGAACCTGATGTTCTGCGAAGACGCCGCCCGCCGCCTTAACCTCGCCTTGAAACGCTCGGATGCGGTCAAAGCCTTCCACCTCAAAGTGATCCACGCCGAAAGCCTGCACGCGCACGATGCCGTGGCTGAAAGCCGCTGGACGAGAAACCCTGCATGATCACCTGCACCGCTTTACGCTGGGGCGCCCCTGGCCAACCGCTCACTCCCGCCGTGGATTTCACCCTGGAAAAAGGCAGCCTCACCGGCGTGATCGGCCCCAACGGCTGCGGCAAAAGCAGCCTGCTCAAAGTCATCGCCGGCCTGCAAAAACCGTTGGCGGGCAAAGTGACCGTGGATGTTCCACGCCGAGGTGGCCTGTCGTTCCTGCCGCAGCAACAGCACCTTGACCGCCAGTTCCCCATCAGCCTGCAAGAACTGGTCGCCGCCGGCTTCTGGGGCACGCGCCTCACCCCGCAGCAAAGAAGCGAGCGCCTGCAAAAAGTGTTGGAAGACTGGTGCCTCAGTGGCCTGGAACAGCGCCCGCTGATGGCGTTGTCAGGCGGCCAACTACAACGCGCATTGCTCGCTCGCATGAGCCTTGCCGAGTCGCCAGTGTTACTGCTTGACGAGCCCCATGCCGCTCTGGACGAAGAAGGCCAGGCGCTGTGCTGGAGCCATATCCACGCCTGGCACGCCGAAGGCCGGACGTTGGTGGTGGTGTGCCATGACCTGGCTTCCGTACGCCAACACACCCAACAAGTGGTGCAGATCAAAAGCAGCGGCTGCGTGTTCGGTTCCAGCAAAGAGTTGATCCGCCCGCAGCCGCACATGCAGGTGGCCTGATGCACTTCGCCGCCCACCTGTGGATGCCTTTCCTCGACTTCGTCTTCATGCGTCGCGCCCTGATCGGCGGGCTGGTGCTCGCCTGCAGCACCGCTCCGCTCGGCGTATTTCTGATCCTGCGCCGCATGAGCCTGATCGGTGACGCCGTCGCCCACGGCATATTGCCCGGCGCCGCACTGGGCTTCTGGTTCGCGGGCTTGAGCCTCCCCGCGCTGACCATCGGCGGCCTGGGCGCTGGCCTGGGCATGGCCGGCCTGTCGGCGTGGATCACCCGCCGCACCGGCCTGCGCGAAGATGCCAGCCTGGCGGCCATCTATCCTATCTCCCTCGCCGCCGGCGTATTGATCCTGGGTCTGGCCGGCAAGCGCCTGGACCTGCTGCACCTGCTGTTCGGCTCGGCCCTGGCCGTCGACGAAACCACCCTGACCGGCATGCTCTGGGTTTCCGGGTTCAGCCTGATCGCCATGGCGCTGATCTACAAACCGCTGCTGCTGGACACCCTCGACCCGCTGTTCCTGCAAACCGTCAGCCGCCTTGGCCCCCTGGCCCACGGCTTGTTCCTGACCCTGGTGGTCCTGAACCTGGTGATTGGCTTCCAGGCCATCGGCGCCTTGATGGTGGTGGGTTTGATGATGCTGCCGGCCATCGCTTCACGCTTCTGGAGCCGGCGCCTGCCGGTGTTGATCGCGGTATCGGCGGTGCTGGGATGCCTGTCGGTGTGGTTGGGTTTATTGCTGTCGTTCTACTTCTCGCTGCCCAGCGGCCCGGCGATTGTGCTGGTGGCTGGCGGTGGGTACCTGCTGTCCGTGGTCTTCGGTCCGGTGCACGGCTTGCTGCGCCGCCCGCCTTTGCTTACATCCCAATGAGGTGTTTCCCGATGCGCGCTCTACTCGTGCTGTTCAGTCTGCTGCTGCCGTTGTCGATGGCCCAGGCCGCCGACAAACTCCAGGTGGTTACCAGCTTCAGTATTCTCGATGACATCACCCACCAGATCGGTGGCGACCACATCCAGATCAGCAACATGGTCGGCCCCGACGCCGATGCCCATACCTACGAACCCACCCCTGACGACGCCAAGGCGCTGCTCAAGGCCAAGCTGATCATCAAGAACGGCCTGGGCTTCGAGCCGTGGCTGGACCGCCTGGTGACCAGCACCGAAACCAAGGCCACGGTGGTCACCGCCAGCAAAGGCGTGATTTCCCACACCATGGAGGAAGACGGCGAAACCATCCCCGACCCGCACGCCTGGCACAACCTGGCCAACGCCGAAATCTATGTGAACAACATCACCAAGGCGCTGGTGGCTGCCGACCCGGCCAACAAGGCCGACTACCTGCGCAACAGCCAGGCCTACCTGAAAGAAATCTACCGCCTGCTGGCCGAAGCCAAGACCAAGTTCGGCGCGCTGCCGCCGGGTAACCGTCGCATCGTTACCTCCCATGACGCCTTCGGCTACCTGGGCCAGGCCTATGGCATCCAGTTCCTCGCGCCGCAAGGCCTGTCCACCGAACGTGAACCGTCGGCCGCCGAAGTCGCCGCGCTGATCACCCAGATTCGCAAGGACAAGGTCAAGGCCGTATTCATGGAAAACATCAAGGACTCGCGCCTGCTCAAACAGATCGCCGATGAAAGCGGCGCGCAGATTGGCGGCACGCTGTACTCCGACGCCCTGGCCGCAGAAGGGCCGGCGAGTTCCTTCACCGGGCTGTTCGAGTACAACCTCAACACCCTGTGCGCAGCATTGAGCAAGCCATGACCCTGAGCATGCTCGAACTGGAAGGGGCTGCCGTCGGCAGCCGCTTTCCACTCGCCGCCGTGCTCGACGCCCTGCCGTGGAACAGCGACGGCCTGATCGCCGCCATCGCCCAGCAACACGGCAGCGGCGAAGTGCTGATGCTGGCCTGGATGAACCGTCAGGCCCTCAACGAAACACTGGATACCGGGCAGGTCTGCTATTGGTCGCGCTCGCGTCGACAGCTGTGGCGCAAAGGCGAAAGCTCCGGCCACTGGCAACAGTTGGTGGAAGCGCGCCTGGATTGTGACGGCGACGCGGTACTGCTGATCGTCGACCAGCAAGGCCCGGCCTGCCACACCGGCCGCCCCACCTGTTTCTACAACGCCATCGACGGCGCCTACGTTCACATCATGACGGAGCCAGTTGCATGATCCGCAAGAACCCTTCCGGCGATCTGCCGGTGATTGCCGAATCGGCCTACGTCGACAAGACCGCGATCATCTGCGGCAAAGTCATCATCGGCGAGAACGTGTTTGTCGGCCCCTACGCCGTGATCCGCGCCGACGAAGTCGACGCCGGCGGCGCCATGGACCCGATCACCATCGGCGCCAATTCCAACATCCAGGACGGCGTGGTCATCCACTCCAAGTCCGGCGCCGCCGTGACCATCGGCGAATTCACATCCATCGCCCACCGCTCCATCGTCCACGGCCCCTGCACCGTCGGCGACCGGGTGTTTATCGGTTTCAACAGCGTGCTGTTCAACTGCGCCGTCGGCGATGGCTGCGTGGTACGCCACAACTCGGTGGTCGACGGCCGTGATTTGCCCGCCGCCTTCTACGTACCCTCCACCACCCGCATCGGGCCGAATACCGACCTGTCGCAATTCCCGCCGGTGAGTGTCAGCGCCTCGGAGTTTTCCGAAGACGTGGCACGTACCAACGTCGACCTGGTGCGCGGTTACAAAGCCCTGCAAAACGAGTTCTGAGCCATGAGCCGCCTGCTGATCCGCAACGCCCGCCTGGTGAACGAAGGCGAGGAATTCGACGCCGACGTGCTGGTCGCCCATGGCCGTATCGAAAAGATCGCCAGCAGCATCGGCGGGAATGCCGCGCCCGTGTCCATCGACGCCCACGGGCAGTGGCTGCTGCCGGGCATGATTGACGACCAGGTGCACTTTCGCGACCCCGGCGCGCCGGACAAGGGCAGCTTCTACAGCGAGTCCCGCGCAGCGGTAGCCGGCGGCATCACCAGCGTCATGGACATGCCCAACACCAACCCGGCCACGCTGAACCTGGAAGCCCTGGCCGATAAAAAGCGCCGCGCGGCCCTGCACTCGGTGGCCAACTACGGCTTTCACTTCGGGGTCAGCAACGACAACCTCGACACCGTCGCCGCCCTCGACCCGCGCGAAGTGGCCGGGGTCAAAGTGTTCATGGGCGCCTCTACCGGCAATATGCTGGTGGACCACCCACGGATCCTGGAACGGCTGTTTGCCGAAGTGCCGACCATTCTGCTGGCCCACTGCGAACACACGCCGAGCATCCAAGCCAACGAGCAGCGCATGCGTGAGCGCTTTGGTGACAGGATCCCCGCCGTCGCCCACCCGCTGATCCGCGATGCCGAAGCCTGCTATCGCTCATCCTCCTTCGCGGTGGAACTGGCCAAGCGTCACGGCACGCGCCTGCATGTACTGCACCTGACCAGCGCACGCGAGTTGGCATTGTTCGAAGACAAACCCCTGGCGCAAAAACGCATTACCGCTGAAGTCTGCGTGCACCACCTGCTGTTCGATGACCGTGACTATCACCGCCTCGGCCACCAGATCAAATGCAACCCGGCGATCAAGACCCGCGCCGACCGCGACGCCCTGCGCCTGGCCTTGCTGAGTGATCGTCTGGATGTAATAGGTACTGACCATGCGCCGCATACCTGGGCGCAAAAACAGTTGGGGTATCGTGAAGCGCCCGCGGGTCTGCCCCTGGTGCAACACGCGCTGCCAGCGTTGTTGGAATTGGTCGCCGATGGGCTGCTGCCCCTGACCACCCTGGTGGCCAAGACCAGCCACCGTGTCGCCGACCTGTTTGCCATCCCGGACCGGGGTTACCTGCGCGAAGGGTATTGGGCCGACCTGGTGCTGATCAAACCGGAGCCCGAAGGAAAACCGGTCAGGGACGAGCCGATTCTTGCCCGCTGCGGCTGGACGCCGTTCGCCGAACGCAGCTTTCGCCACAGCGTGAGCACCACCCTGGTCTCCGGCCACCTGGCCTGGCACAACGGCCAGGTGGTCGATAGCTGCCAGGGTTTACCGCTGTACTTTCTGCGTTAAGCGCGAGGCTTGACCGTGCCGCAATCGGTGCCCAGCCATTGGGCGTGGGTATCCAGGCTGCCCTTCTGTTGAACGCCGGTGGCATTGAAGGTGCCGTTGACGGTGGTGGTGAATTCTTTCTGGCTCTGGAAGGTAGCGACGCCGGTGCCCTGGGCTTTCGGGCAACTGAAACGGAATTTCCACTGGTTACCGGTCTTGTCGGTCACTTCCTGTTTGCAGCCCGATTGCGGGTCGGTCAGGGGGATCGAATCAGAGGCGACTTGTGCCGGGGTGAGGCACACCTGCACGCCTTTGCCGGCCATGGTGATGCCTTGTTTTTCCAGCATGGCGCGCTGTTCGGGGGTCATCTGTTGCTTGAGCTGACCGAGGATCAGCGACAGGTCCGGCAGGTCCTGGTTATCGACTTTCATATTGCTGGTGGTCAATTCCCACAAGCCCGGCGCCAGCATCTGCGCCTGCGCTGCCAGCGGCAACGACAAACCTACAACCATGGCCAAACCAAGCAGACGAGCATTCATCGGGTAACTCCTGGGCAATTGTGGGCGTTAGACGCCGCAAAAGTGCCAGTGTTGCACGGCAAATAAAATAGCGACATTCGCCGCCGTTCATGGTCTGTTAGGCATTGGATTGTCTGGAGTACCGTCGTCCATGGATTTCTTTGGCCCGCACCTGCTCGCCTACTTCATCGCCACGCTGCACTTGCTCGGGACTCTCGCCGCGATCCACGCGGTGCTGACCGTCAGGACCGCCCAAGGCTCGATCGCCTGGGCCCTGTCACTGATGTTCATGCCCTATCTCACCTTGATCCCCTACCTGATCTTTGGCCGCAGCACCTTCGACGCGTATATCCAGGCCCGTCGCCAGGCCAACCAGGAAATGCACACCGCGATCACCGAGCTGAACTGGCGCCCGTGGGTCGAGGAGGCTCTCGCCGCGCGCAACTCCAGTGCCTACGCGTCGTTGCGCGCCATGCCCAAGCTGGGCCGCATGCCGTGCCTGGCAAACAATGAAGTGCACTTGCTGATCAACGGCGAGGCCACTTTCCGTGCAATCTTCGACGCCATTCGCGGTGCCAAAACCGCCGTGCTGTTTCAGTTCTTCATCATTCATGACGATGAACTCGGTCGTCAGTTACAGGCGCTGTTGAAGGAAAAGGCTGCCCAAGGCGTGGGCATCTACGTCATGTACGACCGCATCGGCAGCCACGCCCTGCCCCATCAGTACGTGCAATCGCTGCGCGACGCCGGGGTGCAGGTCAAGGCATTCGCCACCCGCAGCGGTTGGCTCAACCGTTTCCAGGTCAACTTCCGCAACCATCGCAAGATCGTGGTGGTGGACGGTGTCACCGGGTTTGTCGGTGGGCACAATGTGGGCGATGAATACCTGGGCAAAAAACCGCCGCTGGCGCCGTGGCGCGATACCCATGTGCAAGTTACCGGCCCGGTAGTGGCCTGCCTGCAGGAGTCGTTTGCCGAGGACTGGTTCTGGGCTGCGCGCGAGCTGCCGCCGCTGATCCTGCCGGACGCCTACCCCGAAGACGGCGTGCTCTGCCAATTGCTCGCCAGCGGCCCGGCCGATCCCTATGAAACCTGTTCGCTGTTTTTCGTCGAGGCCATCCATGCGGCCACCGAGCGCGTGTGGATCACCAGCCCGTATTTCATCCCCGACGAAGCGGTGTTCGCCGCCCTGCGCCTGGCGGTCCTGCGGGGCGTGGACGTGCGCCTGCTGTTGCCATCGCGGCCCGACCACCGCATCGTGTACGCCGCGTCCAGCCTGTATGCGATCGAGGCGGTGCGCGCCGGTGTCCGGGTGTTCCGCTATACGCCGGGTTTTTTGCATCAGAAGGTGGTGCTGGTGGACAACGAGATCAGCGCCATCGGCAGTGCGAACATGGACAACCGTTCATTCCGGCTGAATTTCGAAGTGATGTTGCTGACGGTCGACGAAGCCTTCGCCAAGCAGGTTGAACAGATGCTGCTGGACGACTTCGCCCAGGCCCATGAAGTGAGCCAGGAAGAAAGCCGCGAGACCCGCCGCCTGCAGCAACTGGGCATGCGGGTGGCGCGCTTGATCTCACCGATTCTGTAGGAGCGAGGCGTCCCCCTCGCTCCTACAGTAATCATTCACTTTCAGCGATAAATGTCTTCCCGCGTCCACGGCAGTTCATGGCTGCCATCCGCGTGAGGCTTCACCGCGAGGATCTGGTGCAGGTTGATCCAGCCCCGCGCAAACGCATAGGCACACCCGGCCAGGTACAGCCGCCAGATGCGCAACGCCTGCTCCGGCACCAGCTTCGCCGCCGCTTCCAGGTTGTCTTCCAGGCGCTCGCTCCAATGGTCCAGGGTGCGCGCGTAATGCAGGCGCAGGCTTTCGACATCGACCACTTCCAGCCCGACTTCGCTGATCTCGGCAGTCATCATCGCCAGGTGCGGCAGCTCGCCGTTGGGGAACACATAACGCTCGATAAACTCCCCGGCGCCACGGCCTACGGGCCGGCCGTCGGTGTGCTTGGCGGTAATGCCATGGTTCATCACCAGGCCGCCTTCGCGTACGGCACCAAACAGGGTCTTGCAGTATTGCGCCAGGTTGGCGTGGCCGACGTGCTCGAACATGCCCACGCTCACCACTTTGTCGAAACGACCATCCTGGGGCAGATCGCGGTAGTCGAGCAGTTGCAGGTCGATCTGGTCTTCCAGGCCCTCGGCTTTCACCCGCTCCTTGGCCAATGCCAGCTGTTCCTTGCTCAGGGTGATACCAAACACTTTCACCCCGAACTCACGCGCCGCAAAACGTGCCAGCCCGCCCCAGCCACAGCCTACGTCGAGCAGGTACTCGCCGGGCTGCAAGCGCAACTTGCGACACAGGTGGCGGAATTTGTCTTGCTGGGCCTGGTCGATGGATTCGCTGCCGGTTTCGAAATACCCGCAGGAGTACGCCATGTCCTGGTCCAGCCAGAGCTGGTAGAACGCGTTGGACAGGTCGTAATGGTAGGAAATAGCCGCGGCGTCGGTGACCTTGTCGTGAATCGAGCGCACCGGCAGACTCCCGCCCTCATCCTCGACCAAGGCATGACTCAGCTCATCACAGACCCGGATCACTTCACTGATGGAGCCTTCCAGCTCCAGTTTGCCCTCGACGAAGGCTTCGCCCAACGAGTCGAGCGTGGGGTGGGACAGTTTGGGTACGACCGTGGGGTCCTTCACCACGATGGTCACACTGGGCTCGGGGCCCAAGTTGAATTCATGGCCATCCCAGAGTCGAAGACGCAGCGGCAGCTGTAGATTCTGTAAGGCCGGTGGAAGTTGCGCGAGCATGAGTAGTCCCCCCTTGTTTCAGACGTCTGGAATGAGGGTAGACCATCCCGATAAAAAGTAGGAGGCTATCGATTTGATAGCGTTCTTCTATGGGGCCCGGCGCTGGAGCAAACCGTCCTGGATCCACTGTTTCAGCCATGTCACCGCTTGCAGTGGTGCACCCTCTCCATAAGTGACTGCCAGTTGCGCACACAGTTCTGCGAAGCGCCAACCGGTCGTCACCATCCCCGCCAGCGCAAACGCCTCGGCCGGTCCCAGGCTGCGATAACGGCACACATTCTGATCGCGCCATACCAGGCAGATCTGTGCGAAGTCCAAGGTGTGGCTGTCGGGGAAATCCGCGCCATCCTTGCTGGCACGCCAGATGGCCACGGTGTTGAAGTGGCAAAGCCGCTGCTGTACGGATGGTGTCAGGAAGACCTGCAAACCGGGCCAATCCTCGGGCGGCAGCACCGCCATATCATCCTGGGTCAGCGGCTCACCCTGCGGCGCATCGAACGCCAGGGTGAAGGCCCACTCCAACTGGGCCAGTTCAACCAGCGGCGCACTTTGCTCGGCCACCAGGTGCTCGTGGATAAACGCCGGAAACCGTTCGCCCAGCCAGCGCAGGCTGTAGTGAGCCGAGGGATAACGACGCACATAGGCTTGCGTCAGCAGCGCAAACTCATCATCCCCCAGCCAATACCGGATGGCGCTGAAGTCGTGCCGCAACACCTCCTGCAGCCGTGCCAGATAAGCGTTGTGGTAGATCGCCAGGCCGGTGTCCACGTCCAGCGTCGGCCCACCCAATAACGTGGCGGCAAAGCCATTGGTGGTATCTGGCGTCTGCGCTGACAGGTGCTGTTCAAAGGCCAACTGCCAGTCGATCAGGCGCATAACGACCTCCGGGCCAAGGCTGCGGCGCCTAGCTTGCGGGCCTTTTCCAGCTCGGTGAGGAGCTCTTCGAACGGCGGGAAATGGTCATCGCGCTCCAACAGCGTCGAGACCGGCCCGAAATGCTCCAGGGTCTGTTGATACAACGCCCACACCGGATCGCACACCGGATGGTCGTGGGTATCGACCACGTAGTCGCCGTAATCCATATGCCCTGCCAGATGCAGCTGGCGGATGCTGTCGGGCGGCAGGTTGCGGATAAAGGTCCAGGCATCGAAGCCATGGTTGCGCGCACTGACATACACATTGTTAACGTCAAGCAGCAACTGGCAGCCCGACAGGTGGGCCAGGGCATTGAGGAATTCCCATTCGGTGAATTCATCCGCCTTGGCACGCACATAACTGGAGACGTTTTCCAGCACCAGCGGGCGCTGCAACACATCCTGCACTTGGCGAACGCGAGCAGCTACGTAGTAGAGGCTTTCTTCGGTGTAAGGCAGGGGCAGCAGGTCATGCAACTGGTGCGCGCTGCCACGACTCCAGCACAAATGATCGGAAATCCACGCGGGCTGGATGCGCTCCGCGAGCTGCTTGAGGTGTTTCAGGTAGTCCATGTCGACGGGGTGGGGGCCGCCGATGGACAGGGACACACCGTGCATCACCAACGGGTAACGCTCGGCTATCGCATCCAGGTAGTACAAGGCTTTACCGCCCTGCACCAGATAGTTCTCGGAGATCACTTCGAACCAATCCACGGCCGGCGCTTGTTCAAGGATCTGCTGGTAGTACTCACTGCGTAAACCCAGGCCGTAACCCAGACTTGGAAGGGACGCGGACATGACTCGCTCCTGGGCAAAGTGTCCGCAGCGGTGGGGGCTGCCGCTGCGGTTGCACTCGTTTGCCGGTTATTCGCCGACTTTGCCGCCCGCTGCGTCACAGGCGGCCTTGGTCATGGCCTTGAAGCCGTGGCCCTTGCACACCGCCTGGCCTTTGCAGGCGTTTTCAGCGGTTTTGCAGTCGTTCATGCCTTTGCAGGACGTCACGCCGTAGCAATGCACTTGCGCATCGGCGGCTTGTACCTGGGTCGCAACACCAGCAAACATGGTGGCGGCGGCCATCGCCAGGGCAGCACCAGCAGCAGCGGATTTAATCTTCATTCTCGTATTCCTCATGATCGGTAGTGGCGTCGGTCTGAACGGATTGCCCAGTCTCGACACAGCACTAGAGTGAGGCCCCTTATCGGCGTTACAGCCGTGTGCAAATATTTCTGAAATTAATCCTCAAGCTTCGACAGCGGCTCCTGAAACCGCAGCAAACGCCCGGCATTGCCCAGTACCAGCAAGGTGCTGAGGTTATGCAGCACCGCCGCAATCATCGCCCCCGCAGCACCCAACCAGCCAAAGGCGGCAAACACCACGATAGCCAAGGTCCAGCCCAGGCCGATGACCACGTTGACCTGCAACGTACGCCGGCACTGGCGACTCAAGCGCACACAGGTGCCCAGGCGCCGCAGGTCGCTGCCGATCAACACCACATCCGCCGAGGCCAGCGCAATGTCCGCCCCACCCGCGCCCATGGCCACCCCAACCACGCCAGCCTTGAGCGCCAGGGAATCGTTGATCCCATCACCGACCACCATGGGCCGGAAGCCGCTGCCGATTTCCCCCAGCACGCGGTTGAGCTTGTCTTCCGGCAACGCCTGGGCTTCGACATCGCTGATGCCCACGTCCAGCGCCAGGCTGTCGGCCACGCTTTGACGGTCGCCAGTCAGCAGCAGTTGGCGACCCAGGCCCAAATCCCGCAACTCTTGCAGGGCCTGGCGCGCCTCCGGCTTGACGCTGTCGGCCAGCAGCAGCCAGGCCAGGAACTGCCCGTTCAGGGCCAGCCCGGCAATCGGGCCGTCATGGTTCGGCACCGTCGTCGTGACAATACCCAATTGCTCGAACAACTCGGGACGGCCCAACGCCGCTTCGCCCTGCTCGGTCTGTGCCACAACGCCTAAGCCCTGGCGCTCGCGAATATCCGTGAGCGCCAGCAGTTGCGCCTGAGTCGCCAACCCCGCCAACGCACGGCTGACCGGGTGGCTACTGGCCGAACCGAGGCTGGCCGCCAGGTTGAGCAGCGCCTGGCGGTCGGTCGACGAGGTCTCGATGGACTGCAAGCGCAGGGTGCCGAAGGTCAGGGTGCCGGTCTTGTCCACTACCAGCGAGGTCAGGTCCGCCAACTCTTCGAGGAACGCCGAGCTGCGAATCAGGATCCCGTGCCGGGCCGCCACGGCAATCCCGGCAATCGCCGTTGCCGGTGCCGACAGCACCAGGGCGCAGGGGCACGCCGCCACCAGCACCGCGAGCATCGCCTGGGCGTCATTGGTCACAAACCAGGTTACTGCCGCCAGCAGCAACACCAACACCATATAGCTGCCCGCGTAACGCTCCAGCAGCCGCGTGATCGGCGGCTTGGAACGTTCGGCGTTCTGCATCAGCGCGATGACTTTGCCCAGGGTCGACTCATTGCCGGTACGCGTCACTTGCAGGCGCAACAGGCCATCGAGGTTGATCGCCCCGCCAAACACCTGCACACCCACACTGGCTTCCAACGGCACCGACTCACCGGTGATCGGCGCCGTGTCCAGGCTCGCCTGGCCCGACAGCACCACGCCATCGGCGGGCACCCGATCACCGGCACGCACCTCGACGATATCGCCGGTGCTCAGGGTGCCGTTATCCACTTCGATGATGCTGCCGTCGGCCTGCACCCGCCGCGCATGGCTGCGGGTCAGTTTACCCAGGGCATGAATCGCCTCCTGGGAGCCGATCACGCTGCGCTCTTCCAATACGTGGCCGAAGATCATGATGATCGGCAGCAGCGCGGCGGTGAGCAGATCGCCGGTGGCCCAGGCGCCGAGCATCGCCAGGGCGATCAGTTGGTCGGTAATGCCATGCAGGCTGGGAAAACGCAGGCTGTACCAGGCCGAGCGCATCACCGGCACCGCCACCAGCAACGAGGCCACACCGAGCAGCAACTGGCTGACGCCCGTCTGGTCCGGCGCCAGCCAGCGCCATACCAGCCCCAGCATCAGCAAGCCCAGGGCGAGCATGGCCAGGGTCAATTGCCGGGCAGCGCTGCGCTGTTCGGCGGAGGTCAGCATGGGTGCGCTCATTGTTCGGCTCCCTGGATGATCAAGCGGGAGTCGTCTTCAGGATCGACCGTGGTCACCGAACCGGCCTGGCCGAGAATCTTCGGCATACGCTCGCGGTACAGGCGCAACAGCAAGCCCGGGTCTTTGACCTGGGCCAGGCTGGCGACCGTGGCCGTTTGCGCCTGGGCATTGGCCAGGCGTTCACTGGCCTGGGCGTGGGCAACCTGCACCAGGCGGTCGGCCTGCTGGTTGGCGGTCTGGGTGAGTTTTTCCGCTTCGGTCCGGGCGTTTGCCACGGCTTTGTCGGCTTGTTGACTGGCGGTGAGTACGGCGTTGAATGCGTTCACCGCCGGGCCCGGCAGGCTCGATTGCACATCGACCCGCGTCACCTCGATGCCCAGCCCCAGACCGGTGGCGGCCAACTCGGCCAGGCGCTTGTTGATGCCTTGCACCAAGTCACCCCGCAGCCGCTCGCGACGCTCGGCGGCGCCGTTGTCGGTACCGATCAATTCGGGGCGCGCCACCAGGATCGTGTCCAGATCGCGCACCGCCGTCAGGGCCACGGCGCTGCGGGTCACCAGGCGATCCAGGGCCGGCAGCACATGCGCGCCCTGCAACACAAAGGCGTAGGGTTCGGTGACCTTGTAGAACACCCGCACATCCAGCTGCACCACTCCGGCATCGCCGGTCAGCAGGTAGCCGGAGCCGGCCAGGGCATCGCTCAAGGGCGTGGAGAAACTGGCCACACGATCAGCCTGCACCGCCGCATCGGAACGCAACAGGTTCTCCACCCGACGCTCGATCACCCGGTCGGCCGCCGGCAATAACACCACCTGCTCGAACGGCTGCGGCCAGGCCAGCAGCAGCCCGGCATTCTGGATGCGGTCGAGGGCGCCGAAGTGCAGCACCACCGCACGGTTCTGCGGGTCGATCTGCCGCACATTGGAAAACGCCCATGCCAATGCGGCCAACACCGTCACCGCGTACAACGCCAGGAACGTCAGGCGCCCGGCCTGGATCCAGGGGCTGTCCGGGCTGTCACGCTCGGTCATGGCTGAACGTCCTTGGGCCCGTCCACCAACGCGCGAAAGGGCGCGGCGTCGGTGCGCAGGATGATTTTGGTGCCGGGGGTCACGACCGTGCCCAGGGTATCCAGGGAGCGCAGCAGGTTATACAGCTGCGGATTGCCGGCGTAGGCACGCCCATAAATCTGCGCGGCTTCGACCCGCGACTGGGCTTCGATGTCGGCGGCTTTCACCGTGGCATCGGCCTGCACGATGCGCGCATCACGCTCAGCCGCGGAGCGAATCTGCGCGGCCTCGCGCTTGCCCACGGCCGTGCGTTCGGTGGCGATGGTTTCACGCTCGGCACGCATGCGGTCGACGGTGGCGGTCAGCGTGACCGACGGCAACGTCAGGCGCTCGATCCCCACCTGCGCCACTCGTACGCCATAGGTGGTGAGCAATTGTTGATCAATCTGCTGGCGCAACTGCGCCTCGAAATCGGCGATGCGCACCTGGCTGGCGTCGGTGTTGATCAAGCTCGACAGGTCAAAACTGGCCGCCGTGGTTTCCAGCGCCGAGCCGACAAAGGTGCGGATCTGCCGCGCCGCCTCATCCGGCTGGTTCTGCACGGCGCGCATAAAGCGCTGCACATTGTCGGCATCGCCCTGCACCTGCCACGCCACATAGGCCTGCACGATAATCCGCAGGCCGTCGCGCGTGCCCACATCCTGCAAGCCGCTGGAGGTGGTGCGCAGGCGCAAGTCCACCGGGATCGCCGCTTCGAACGGCGCCGGCCAACGCCAGCCCAGGCCCGGTTCCAGCAACACCCGCGACGGGTTGCCGAAGCGGGTAATCACCGTGGCCTCGCCGGAGCGCACCTGCACCAGGCTCGCCGCCGCCACCGCGAACAGCACCAGCAACACCGCCCAGGCCATACGCCGCCAAGGGAAAGGACCCGCCGCCTGTTCATCACCGTGATGAGGGTGATGGTGGCCGTGGTGGTGACCATGATCGTGAGAATGAGCGCTCAACAGACAGACTCCTTATTGAACGGCTTTACGCGGCAGCGAAGGGTCGGCCGGCAAAGTAAAAGAACGCAGATCAATCGTCGGTGCACCTTCGGCGCCCAGGCGGTGATCCAGAATAAGCAGCTTGGCGTGGGCCAGGCCCAGGCTGAGTTGGCCCAGGTACTGTTCCAGCACAAAGGCCCGACCGGCCGCGGCGTAGGCCTTTTGTTCGGCGGTAAAGCGCAGGTCGGCGGCTTGGGCACCGGCATTCACTTCGCGGGCGGTGGCCAAGGCCTGGTCGCGGGCGGTGCTGGCTTGCAGCAAGGCCTGGTTGGTGTGTTCGCTGGCGGCGCCGCGCTCGCGGGAGATCAGGGCCTGGGCGCCGATCTGCGCGGCTTGCACGCCGTGGTAGGCATTGGCCGCGCCGGCCGGTGGGTGGATGGCTTCCACGACAGTGGCGAGGATTTCCACGCCGCTGTCGAGTTTCTGCAAATCCGCCTGCACGGCGCGGCCGATTTCGTCGGCCAGGCGGGTGCGTTGTTCGCCGAGCAATTCGTCGAGGGTACGCGAGGCAAAATCGTGCACCAGGATGCGGCTGGCGGTGCTGCGGATCAGGGTCGGCACATCCGCGCTGTTATAGGTGGCGGCGAGCGCGGCCTGGTCGGTGAGGCCAATGCGGTAAACGAAGCGCACATCCATATTGACGATCTGGAAGCTCTGTTTATCGCCGCTGCTGCTGGCGATCACCTGGGATTTGTCATTCACATGGCTGGCGTCCCACAGCCGATTGGCAACCAGCGGTGCCGGGCCTTCGGCTGACGCCAGCTCCGGTGCGGCGGCCTCGCTGACGCTGGTGGCCAACTCATGCACCACGCCGTTCTCGATGTTTAACACACGACCCAAAGGCCACGGCAACCCGGCATGCAGGCCAGGGCCGAACACCTCGACGGGTTTGCCAAAGCGCTCATAAATCCCACGGCCTTGCAGGGGCACTTCATGCACGCCGGTCAGCGCCCAGCCGACCGCCAGCACCACCAGCAGCACCGGCAAAAACGCCCGGCGCATGTAGGTAAACGCCCAGATCTGGCGCAGGTCGATGCCGAAACGGTTGTGTAATTCGCGCTGCAACGCCAGCAGCGGTTGTGGCGGCCAGCGCAGCAACCCGGCGATGAAGCTTTGCGCCATCAACCGTGGTTCAAGGCGCGGCTGGCGCGGGCTGAACAGCGACAGCAGGCCTCTTAATAGAAACTCCACCGCCACCAGCGCCGGCAACAGCCCGACCAGCACCGCCAGGCGCAACGGCCAGACCGACTCGGCCCCGGCAAACAGCAGGCAAATGGCACTGACCACCAGGCAGGTAATCGCCACCCGGCTCAACTGCGCCAGTTGCGCGGCTTCCGGCCACTGGGCCGTGGTTTCCTGAGCCAGGCGCCGTTCGAACACCAGCAAGCCAAACGCCAGGGCCAACGCCAATGCCGCCCCCACGCTGGCCGCTTGGCCGACAGGCGCCGAGGACAGGCCCAGGTTCCAGAATTCGATGATGCTGACCAGCGCCAGCAGCGACCAGCCGCCCAGCCACAAGACCGGGGCGCCGATCTGCCGGCCAAAGCGTTCCACAAGGCGCGCGTAGCGACCCGTTTCTTCAACGGGCAATTCGGCCGCCGGCGCCTCCAGCGCCTGGGCCCGCCAATCGGCCACCCACCACGCCGACTGCAGCCCTGCCACCAGCACCAGCAGGGCCGATGCGCAGTTGATCAACACCACCGGCCAGATCGACAACGGTGCAAACAGCGCGACAAACAACGCCAGCACCCAACCGACTACGGCCAGTACTGTCAGACTGATACCGGCTTGCCGCAATCGGCGGGCATGGAACAGCCCTTGCTGAAAACGCGGCAGGCCTTCCACCGAAGCGCCGTCCGCCTCTAGATCCACTTGCATCCACTCACGCCCGCTTGTACACAATTCGTTACGATATAACACGCGGCGTGAAATTTTTGTTCGTTAAACAGGGTTTTTGAACATGGCAGAAATCTCCTGTGGGAGGGGGCTTGCTCCCGATGGCGATGGGTCAGCCGGCACATGCATCAACCGGTAGACCGCCATCGGGGGCAAGCCCCCTCCCACATTTGTCCTTCAGTGCTTTCCAGATCGTGACTAAACCCCCATAAACACGCGCCATCACTGGTATAGGCCATGAATAATCGGCACACTCCAGGCAGTTTTTCGCGGGCTCTCGGACAAGGAAGCGTCACCCCCATGATTTCGATCTATCAGCTCAAACCGCGGTTTCAGAACCTGCTGCGTCCCCTCGTGCAGCGCCTCTATGACAATGGCACCACGGCCAACCAGATCACCGTGCTCGCCGGGGTCATTTCCCTGCTGGTCGGCCTGTTGATCGCCAGCTTCGCCCAGCACCTGTGGCTGTTTGCGCTGATCCCGCTGTGGATGATCCTGCGCATGGCCCTCAACGCCATCGACGGCATGCTCGCCCGGGAATTCGGCCAGCAGTCGCGCCTGGGCGCCTACCTCAATGAATTGTGCGACGTGATTGCCGACAGTGCGTTGATCCTGCCCTTCGCGCTGATCCCCGGCGTGAGCCTGGTGCCGGTGCTGCTGGTGGCGCTGCTGGCGGTGTTCAGCGAATACGCCGGGGTGCTGGGGCCGATGGTCGGCGCGTCACGGCGCTATGACGGGCCGATGGGCAAGAGTGACCGCGCGTTTGTCCTCGGCGTGCTGGCCACCGGTGTAGCGCTGGGCTGGCTCGGCGCTGGCTGGGTCGACACTGTGATGTGGCTGGTCGCCGCCCTGCTCGCCTACACCCTGGTCAACCGGGTGCGCCAGGGTTTGAAAGAAGAACAACCTATCTCCCCTTCTGCATAAGGATTTTGCAATGCGCGAACAGCAAGAGCACACCTTCAGTACCCATGACGGCGTCGAGCTTTTCTACCGTCATTGGCCGGCCAGCGCGCCGGCGGACGGCGAGCCGCGCAAGGCGATCCTGCTGTTCCATCGCGGCCATGAGCACTCGGGGCGTATCGCGCACCTGGTGGATGAACTGGACTTGCCGCAGTTCGACTTCTTCGCCTGGGACGCACGGGGTCACGGCCAATCGCCTGGCGAACGCGGCGACAGCCCGAGCTTCGCCACCAGCGCCCGTGATGTGCAAACTTTCCGCGACCATATCGGCGCCACCTATGGCATCGAGGAAGAAGACTGTGCCGTGATTGCCCAAAGTGTCGGCGCGGTGATCGCAGCCACCTGGGTGCATGACTACGCGCCGAAAATCCGCGCCCTGGTGCTCGCGTCCCCGGCGTTCAAGGTCAAGCTGTACGTGCCCTTTGCCCGGCCGGGCCTGGCGCTCATGCGCAGGTTTCGCGGCAACTTCTTCGTCAACAGCTACGTCAAGGCCAAGTTCCTCAGCCATGACCCGGAGCGCGTGGCGTCCTACGACAGCGACCCGCTGATCACCAAGGCCATCTCGGTGAACGTGCTGCTGGGCCTGTACGAAGCCGCCGACCGGGTTGTCGCCGATGCCCAGGCGATCCAGGTGCCGACCCAAGTGCTGGTCTCGGGCGCCGACTTTGTGGTGCACCGCAAACCCCAGCAGCAATTTTTCGACCGCCTTGGCAGCCTGAAAAAAGAACTGCATATCCTCCCCGGTTTTTTCCACGACACCCTCGGCGAGCGTGACCGCGCGGTGGCCGTGAGCAGCGCCAGGCGCTTTATCCTGCAGAACTTCGCACACCCGCTGGACCGTGCGTCCCTGCTGGACGCCGACAAACTGGGCGCCACCTGCGCCGAATCCGAATCCCTCGCAGCACCCTTGCCGCGCAATTCCCTGCGCGACCTGTACTGGCGCCTGACCCGCGCCAGCATGGGCCTGGGCAAGAACCTGTCGGACGGCGTCAAGCTGGGCTTCGACACCGGCTTCGACTCCGGCAGCACCCTGGACTACGTGTACCGCAACACGCCCACCGGCAAAGGCGGGCTGGGCCGCATGATCGACACCAACTACCTCAACTCCATCGGCTGGCGCGGTATTCGCCAGCGCAAGTTGAACGTCGAGGAACTGCTGCGCCTGGCCATGGCCAAGCTGAGGGATGAACAGCGCGAAGTGCGCATCGTCGACATCGCCGCCGGCCACGGGCGCTACATTCTTGAAGCCTTGCAGGGCGTGTCGCCGCTGCCGGAATCGATCCTGCTGCGCGACTACAGCGACATCAACGTGCGTGACGGTGGCGCGCTGATTCGTGAGAAGGGCCTGGGAGACATCGCGCAGTTCGTCAAAGGCGATGCGTTTGACCGCTTGGATTTGGCGGCACTGCAACCCAAGCCGACGCTGGCGGTGGTGTCCGGGTTGTATGAATTGTTTGCCGATAACGCCATGGTCGGTGGTTCGTTGGCCGGCCTGGCTGAAGCCGTGGAGCCCGGCGGTTACCTGGTCTACACCGGCCAGCCATGGCACCCGCAACTGGAACTGATCGCCCGCGCACTGACCAGCCATCGCCAGGGCCAGGCCTGGGTGATGCGCCGTCGCAGCCAGGCAGAAATGGATCAGTTGGTAGAAGCCGCGGGCTTTCGCAAGATCACCCAGCGTGTGGATGAGTGGGGCATCTTTACCGTGTCCCTGGCCCAGAAGATCTGACCATGCGCGAACCCGGTCTATTGAAACCAGCGGTGCTGTGGCTGCTGCTGTTGGCGCCGCTGTTTTTCAGCACCTACGGCTTCGCCACGTGGGTTACAAGCCAGCGCAGCGATGTCGGCACCCTGGTGTTCGGCTGGGAAACCCATATGCCGTTCTGGGCATGGACCATCGTGCCCTATTGGTCCATCGACCTGCTTTACGGTTTCTCCCTGCTGCTGCCCAACAGCCGCCATGAGCTGAAGCAACACGCGCTGCGCCTGCTCAGCGCGCAGGTCATCGCCGTAAGTTGCTTCCTGATCTGGCCGCTGCGCTTCACCTTCGAGCGGCCGGAGCTGGATGGTGTGTTCGGCTGGCTGTTTGCCGTATTGGCGGGGTTCGACAAACCCTTCAACCAGGCGCCCTCGCTGCATATCGCGCTGCTGGTGATCCTGTGGGTCATGTATCAGCGCCACACCCAAGGGTTATGGCGCTGGCTGGTGCATGGCTGGTTCGCCTTGATCGGTATTTCGGTGCTGACCACTTATCAACATCACTTTATCGACTTACCCACAGGCGCCCTCGCCGGCTGGCTATGCGTGTGGCTGTGGCCGGTGGAACACCCAAGCCCCTTGCTGAATGCACGGCTGACCCGGGATTCGAAGCGCTGGCGCGTGGGCCTGCGCTACGGCCTGGGAGCCTTGGCACTGGCGATTCTGGCGTTTTCCCTGGGCGGCGGCTGGTTATGGCTGCTCTGGCCCGCGGTGTCCCTGGGCCTGATCAAGGCGAATTACCTGGTGCTCGGCGCTGCGGGCTTTCAAAAACGCAGCGATGGCCGGCTTACACCTGCTGCGCGTTGGCTGTACGCACCCTACCTGGCCGCGGCGTGGATAAACTCGCGCCTGTGGACACGCAAACACCCACAGCCGGACCTGATTGTGGATAACGTCTGGCTGGGGCGAATTCCCAGTGCGAAAGAGCAAAATTCATTCAGCGCCATCGTCGACCTCTGTGCCGAATTGCCGATTAATCCACAAGGCCGTGCGTATCAAAGCATCCCGGTGCTGGACCTGATCGCCCCGACACCCGCCGACTGCCAGCAAGCCGCCGAGGCCATCGAGCGCCTGCGTGCAAGCGGCCCGGTGCTGGTGTGCTGCGCCCTTGGCTACTCACGCAGCGCCACCGCCATCGCCGCCTGGCTGCTGCACAGTGGGCGCGCTGCCACGGTGGACCAAGCGCTGGCTATTATTCGTACAGCGCGGGCCCATGTGGTCCTGCATCCTGCTCATCGTCAAGCATTGGAGGGTTTGCCCCATGCCCGCTGATATGGAACTCCAGGTGGTCGCCAGCCTGCTGCGCCGTGGCCGTTCGCTGGATCAGTTATCCACAGGCTTGACCGTGGCCGGGGTGTTATTCGGCCTGGCCCAGTTGCTGATGGCGAGTGTTTCAACCATCTGCCTGCTGCTCAGCCTGTGGATGATTATCCTGGGGCTGCTGCAAAAGTACTGGGCGCTGCGGGTGGCCTTTGACGCCGACCTGTTCGCCCTGCTGGCCCGCGACATCGAGCGCACGGCGGACCTCGATCAAGC
Source organism: Pseudomonas sp. LAMO17WK12:I1 (assembly GCF_900177315.1). Lineage (NCBI taxonomy): Bacteria > Pseudomonadati > Pseudomonadota > Gammaproteobacteria > Pseudomonadales > Pseudomonadaceae > Pseudomonas > Pseudomonas sp. LAMO17WK12:I1. The sequence goes on from NZ_FWZV01000007.1 coordinate 312,356, forward strand.
CCTGCAGACCCTTGGCCTGCAATCGCCCAAGCGGGCCGGCCGGCCCTGGACCGAGCGCCGTCGCGGCGCCCTCAAATTGCTGCGCAAACAAGCCTGGCTGCTGGGCGCGCAAGCGCTGCTGACCCTCGCCGTGATCCTCGCCAGTCCCTGGCTGCCTTTCGCCGCATAAGGAACCCCCATGTTCGAACCCGTGGTCGCCACGCTGATTACCTCCATGGCCCGCACCGTCACCGGCGCCCGCAGCCTGTGGCTGGGTTGCGCGCCAGTGCCGGTGCAACGTATCTATTTCGCCAACCACAGCAGCCACGGCGACTTCGTGCTGCTGTGGGCCTCACTGCCACAGAACCTGCGCAAATTCACGCGCCCGGTGGCCGGCAGCGATTACTGGAACAAAAGCGCCCTACGCCGCTACATCATCAACCGCGTGTTCAATGGCGTGCTGATCGACCGGGAGCGCAAGGACCCTGTGGATAACCCCTTGCAGCCCATGCTCGCCGCGCTGGAAGGCGGCGACTCGCTGATCATCTTTCCCGAGGGCACGCGCAACCTGGAGGACGGCTTACTGCCGTTCAAAAGCGGCATCTACCATCTGGCCAAAAGTTACCCACAGGCCGAATTGATCCCGGTGTGGATCGCCAACCTGAACCGGGTCATGCCCAAGGGCCGCGTGCTGCCGCTGCCTTTGCTGTGCACCACCAGCTTCGGCGCCCCCTTGCAATTGGAAGAAGGCGAAGACAAAGCCGCGTTCCTTGCCCGAACCCGCGACGCCCTGCTCGCCCTCGCCCCGGAGCACTCCTGAGATGGATAGCCAAACCCTGATGTTATTCGGCGGCATCGGCGCGATCCTGGTGCTCGCTTCGCTGATCGGCCTGATCCTCAAACTGCGCACCCGTGGCACGCCCAATGCGGTGATCGACAACCTCAACGCCCGCATCAACGCCTGGTGGGTGATGGTGGTGGTCATCGGTATCGCCTTCTGGCTTGGTACCGGTGCGGTGATCCTGCTGTTCTATGCAGTGTCGTTCTACGCCCTGCGCGAATTCCTGACCCTCACGCCCACCCGGCGCAGCGACTACCCGGCCCTGGTGGCCGCGTTCTACCTGGCGTTGCCGTTGCAATACCTGCTGATCTACTCGGACTGGTACGGGCTGTTCTCGATCTTTATCCCGGTGTATGTGTTCCTGCTGCTGCCGATCCTCGCCTCCCTCGGCGGCGACAGCACGCACTTCCTGGAACGCGCCTCCAAAGTGCAATGGGGCCTGATGATTGCGGTGTTCTGCGTATCCTTCGTGCCCGCCCTGCTGACCCTCGACATCCCCGGCTACGAAGGCCGCAACCTGCTGCTGATCGCCTACCTGGTGATCGTGGTGCAACTCTCGGACGTGCTGCAGTACGTGTGCGGCAAGCTGTTCGGCAAACACAAGATCGCGCCCAACCTGTCGCCGTCGAAAACCGTGGAAGGCTTTGTCGGCGGGATTCTGTTGTCCTCCCTGATCGGTGCGGCGCTGTGGTGGACCACGCCGTTCAACCCGTGGCAGTCGTTCCTGATCGCCTTGCTGATCAACCTGCTCGGCTTCGCCGGCGGCATCGTCATGTCGGCAATCAAGCGCGACCGGGGGGTGAAGGATTGGGGGCATATGATCGAAGGCCACGGCGGCATGCTGGATCGCCTGGATTCGGTATGTTTTGCGGCGCCGATTTTCTTCCACCTCGTGCGCTACTGGTGGACCTGAACTTCTTGAAAGCTAACAAATTGAATTGCTTTGTAAGCCTATAGGCAAACAGAATCCTGTATTTTGTTAGCTTATAGGCTTATTTTTTGTGATTAATGTATACCTATAGGCTAATATTTATTTCAATATTGATAGCCTATAGGCTTACAAAGGTCTTTCACCATGGGTACTTCCAACCTCTACAAGCTGCGCCTTTCTCAAGTAGAACGCGCTATTGAACCCTTTAACACCGTTAAAGGCGCACCCGTTCCGCCAGGCGGATGGTTGCGTTCTATCAGAGAATCGTTGGGTCGCTCATTAAGAGCCCAGGCCGAAATGGCGGGCGTGTCTTCAGTGACGTTGACCAAGTCCGAGCGTTCCGAAGCTGAGGATCGCATTTCGCTTGCACAGCTAAGAAAGCTCGCGGCAGCACTGGACTGTGAACTCGTGTACGGCCTTGTCCCCAAAAAGCCCCTGCATGAAGTCATCCAAGACCGCGCCGAACTCATGGCCAAGCAAGAAATCCTAGGCGTCGCTCATTCCATGAGCCTCGAAGATCAACGTCCTTCTGATGCCTTCATCGAACGTCAGATTGATGAACGTCGCAAAGAATTGCTCGACGGTCCATGGACACGCCTATGGCAATAGAACTGGAACTTAAACCCGGTCAAACCCCGCTCGATCCGGACGAAGTCGCTGGGCTGAAACCGAGACACATCGCCACCCAAGGCGAACTGGATGAATGGGAGGCGCAAAACATCCTCAAAGCCTCGCGTTGGGTAGCTCGGCAAAAAAAGCTGGATGTGCTGAATGATCATTTCTGCCGCGAACTGCACGTGAAAATGTTCGACGACACTTGGAAGTGGGCCGGCACTTTCCGCAAATCCGATAAAAACATTGGCTGTGACTGGACGCAGATTGCCGTCAACTTGCGTCAATTGCTCGACAACGTGGCTTATTGGCTGGAGCACAACGTATTCCCGCCAGAAGAGATTGCCGTGCGCTTTCATCATCGACTTGTGTGGCTACACGCTTTCCCCAATGGCAACGGTAGACATGCTCGCCTCATGACCGATTGCCTGCTGAGGCAATGTGGTCTTGCTCCCTTCTCCTGGGGGCGCGGTAACCTGGTAATCGTGAACGAAGTTCGCCACCGCTACATCCAGTCGCTTCGCGCTGCCGACGCCAATGATTACGCGCTGCTGTCGGCATTCGTGCGCAGCTGACTCGGTAAACATCCCCGCCGTGCGGCGTATCGGCGTCATCTTTTGTATCAAAGACCCTGTAAGATACGCCGCACTTAGCCAGGGATGCTCACCATGTTCGATTCGCTCAAAGCCATCAGCCGTCGTGTTGTCGGTGTGTTTCTGACTGTGGTGGGGGCCGTTTTCGGCCAATGGCATCCGCCGCTGTGGCTGCGCGCCATCGCCCGTGGCCTGGCGAACCTGGGTAACAAAGCCCGCGCTTATCCGCGCCAGGCCGGTGCCGGCATATTGGGCCTGGTGCTGCTGGCGGCCGCTGGCTTCTATGGCTGGCACTGGTACTCCAACCTGCCGCAACCCCACACCGTGGGCTATTCGCTGCACAAACCCAACCTGACGGACTACACCCAGCAACCGCCGGTTGTGGATAACTTGCAAGTGCGTTTTGCCGAATCGGTGGCCCCGCTGGCCGCCATTGGCAAGCCGGTCACCGAAGGCATCACCCTCAAACCCAATGTGGCCGGGAGCTGGCGTTGGTCCGATGACCGCACGCTGCTGTTCGTGCCGGAGAAAGACTGGCCCATCGAAGCGGGTTACACCCTTGATCTGGCCAGGAAAGGTTTGCTGGCCGATGGCGTACTGCTCAGCCAGTACAGCAGCCAGTTCTCCACCCAGCCGTTCCGCGCGACCCTGGCACACAACGAGTTGTATCAAGACCCGTCGAACCCGACGCTGAAACAACTGGTGGCGACCTTCCATTTTTCCCACCCGGTCGATGAAGACAGCCTGCGCAAGCGTGTTTCGGTCACCCTCGGCAAAGGCCTGGCCTACCGCGACGCCCAGTTGCCCAACCGCCCGGACATCAGCTTCGACGAGACCAGGCTGAACGCCTACGTACGCTCCGCCGCCCTGGCCACACCGCTGGAAAGCACGCCGGTCAGCGCCAAGTTGGATGAAGGCATCAAGGCCCGCGACGGCGGCAACGCCAGCACCGCGCCGCTGGTGGCGGAAGTCACCGTGCCCGGCCGCTATCGCCTGACCTTTACCGGCGCCGAAGTGAGCTTTGTGGATAACGAACGCGGCGAGCCTGAGCCGGTGCTGATGTTCAGCAGCTCCAGTGCCGTGGCCGATGACACCATTGCCGGTAAGGTCCAGGCCTGGCTGTTGCCGGAAAAAGCCCAGGACGACACCCGTCCCTATAACAGCAACGACATCGACGATGCCCTGCTGGCCCGCAGTACCAAGGTTACGCTGACCCACGTGCCCAGCGTCGAACCGCTGAACACCCTGCACGCCTTCAAGTTCAAGGCCCCGGCCGGCCGTGCGCTGTATGTGCGCGTGCCCGCCAACCTGGAAGCCATCGGTGGCTACCTGGCGAAAAACCCGACGGCCTCGCTGATCAGCATGCCGGCTTATCCGCGCACCTTGCAGTTCCTCTCCGACGGCGCGTTGCTCAGCCTCAATGGCGAAAAACGCCTGGGTTTCATGGCCCGTGGTGTACCTGGCGCCCATGTGGAAATCGCGCGCTTGCTGCCCAACCAATTGCAGCACCTGGTGGACCAGAGCAGCGGCAGCTTTGCCCGGCCCAATTTCGGCAACGAGTATTTCGACCGCATGGTTGAACGCCAGTCCCTGGATATTGCGCTGTCGTCCTCGGACCCGGCGAAAACCGTGTATGACAACGTCGATCTGAGCCACTACCTCACCGCCAACGGTGGCCGTCGCGGCATTTTCGTGCTCAAGCTCAGCCCTCAGGATGAGCCGGCCGAACGCACCTTCGACTATTCGCGCAGCACCACCTCTGACCTGCGCTTTATCGTGGTCACCGACCTCGGCATCATCGCCAAGCGCTCCAGCGATGGCAGCCATGACGTGTATGTGCAATCCATCGGCAACGGTTCGCCGGTGTCCGACGCCCAGGTCGACATCATCGGCCGCAACGGTCTGCCGGTAAGCAGCGGCCACACCGACGGCGAAGGCCACGTGCATTTCGCCAAGCTGGATGAACTGCGCCGTGAGAAGACGCCGCTGATGTATGTGGTCACCCGCGGCAATGACCAGTCGTTCCTGCCGATCGCCCGTCAGTCCCAGCAGCTGGATTTGTCGCGCTTCGACGTAGGTGGTTTGGAAGAAGACGGCGCGATTGATCGCCTCAGTGCCTACCTGTTCACCGACCGTGGCCTTTACCGCCCTGGCGAGACCGCGCACCTGGGCATGATCGTGCGCAGCGGCAACTGGAAAGGTGCCCTGCAAGGCCTGCCCGTGGAGCTGCAGATCACCGACCCGCGCGGCCTTGAAGTGATTCGCCAGCCGCTGAAGCTGTCCGCCAGCGGTTTTGAAACCTTTGATTTCCCCAGCAGCGAAGTCGCCCCCGCCGGTGACTACACCGCGACCTTGCAGTTGATTGGCCAGAAACAGACCCGCACCGACCTCGGCAGTGTCAGCTTCAAGGTCCGCGATTTCGAACCGGACCGCATGAAGGTCAGCCTGAGCCTGCACGACACCCTGGTACAGGGCTGGATTCCACCGGACCAGGTGGTGGCCAAGGTCACCGCGATGCACCTGTTCGGCGCCCCGGCGGCCGGCCGTCGCGTTACCGCGAAGATGTCCCTGAGCCCGACGCTCGCGGCATTCGAGCGTTACCCCGACTACCGTTTCCGCCTCAACGATTCCCTGGAAGAGGCCAGCACCGAAGACCTGGCCGAAACCACCGTCGACGACAACGGCCAGGCCGTACTCGACCTCAACCTGCAACGCTTCGCCAACAGCACCTATCGCTTGCAGGTGATGACCCAGGTGTTCGAGGCCGAAGGGGGCCGTAACGTGGCGGCGCAAAGTGCCTTGCTGGTGTCGTCCGCGCCCTACCTTGTGGGTGTGAAAAGTCAGGACTCGCTGTCGTACGTCGCCAAGGACGCCCCGCGCCAGGTGCAATGGCTGACCGTCGCGCCAGACCTCACCCCGTTGGCGGTGGATGGCCTGACCAGCGAAGTGGTCGAGCACCGCTACGTGTCGGTACTGGTGAAACAGTCCAACGGCACCTACAAGTACGAGTCGCGTATCAAGAACATCAGCCAACCGGCCTCGCCGCTGGTGATGACCAAGGACGGCGCCAGGCAGGCCCTGAACACCGCCACCCCAGGGGATTTCACCCTGCAAGTGAAGGACGCCAACGGCAACCTGCTCAACCAGATCGACTACAGCGTGGCCGGACGCGGGAATACCTCGCGCTCCCTGGAACGCAATGCCGAGCTGCAACTGCGCCTGGATAAACGCAGCTACGCCACCGGCGATGAGATCGCGATCAGCATCCGCGCGCCTTACACCGGTGCGGGCCTGATCACCATCGAGCGGGACAAGGTCTACACCCAGCAGTGGTTCAAGGCCGACAGTACCAACAGCGTGCAACATATCCGCGTGCCTGCGGGGCTTGAGGGCAATGCCTACGTCAACGTGCAGTTTGTGCGCGACATCGGCTCGTCCGAGGTCTACATGAGCCCGCTGTCCTACGGGGTGGTGCCGTTCAGCATCAACCTGGATGCACGGCGCATGGCGTTGAAGGTCGAGGGCCCGGCGAAAATCGAGCCGGGGCAGACGCTGGACATCAAGGTCAACGCCGACCGCCCCGGCCGTGCTGTGGTGTATGCAGTGGACGAAGGCATCTTGCAGGTAGCGCGCTACCAGACGCCGGACCCGCTGGGCTTCTTCTTCCAGAAACGTGCGCTGGAAGTCGGCACCAGTCAGATCCTTGACCTGATCCTGCCGGAATTCAGCCGCCTGCTCAGTGGGGCGGCGCCCGGTGGCGATACGGAAGGCGCCCTGGCCAACCACCTCAACCCGTTCAAGCGTAAACACCAGCCGCCAGTGGCCTGGTGGTCCGGGCTGGTGGACTTGCCCGCCGGTGAAACCGTGCTGCATTACCAGGTGCCGGACAGCTTCAACGGCAAGCTGCACCTGTTCGCGGTGGCTGTGGACGCCGACAGCGTGGGCGTCAGCGAGGCCAATACCGAGGTCCGTGGCCCGATCGTCATCACGCCGAACGTGCCAGCCTTCGTGGCGCCGGGTGATGTGTTCAACGTCAGCGCCGGAGTATTCAGCAACCTCGAGGCGGCAGCGGACGTGAAGTTTGAAGTGCAGACCAGCGCCGGCCTGGTGGTGCAGGGCGACAAAGCCAGCACCTTGTCCCTGCAACCGCGCAAAGAGGGCACCGCAGAGTTCAAGATCAAGGTCGGCGAAACCCTCGGTTCGGCGGATTTGCGCTTTGTCGCCGTGTTGCCGGATGGCAAGCGGATCCAGGTGGCGGAAACCACCTCGATCCGTCCCCTGAGCGAGCATCGCGTAGCCCTGAGCCTGGGCCGTTTCGACAGCGCCAGCAAAGAGCTCAAGCCCACCCGTGAACTGTTCAGCCAGTTGCGCGACGTACAACTGGGTGTGGCCGCCTCGCCGCTGGTATGGGCCAACGGCCTCAAGCATTACCTGGATGACTACGGTTATGCCTGCACCGAACAACTGGTGTCCAAGGCTATGCCGGCGTTGATCTGGGGCGGCACCGCACCCGAGGCAGAACAGGCCTTCAGCAGCGCGGTGCGCATGTTGCGTCAGCGCCAGAACCAGGCCGGTGGTTTCGGTTTGTGGGCCGCCAACCCGGATGTGGCGCCCTACGCCAGCCTGTACGCCACCGATTTCCTGATCGAAGCCAAGGAGCGCGGGCTACCGGTGCCGGAAGACCTGCTGGTGCGCGCCAACAGCTATCTGACGGACCTGGCCAACGGCCCGAGCGAAGGCCTGTCTGAATTGCGCAACCGCGCCTACGCCAGTTACCTGTTGAGTCGTCAGGGGATTCTGGTGAGCGGCGCCTTGAGCGATATCCGCGAGCGTTACGAGAGCTACTTCAAGGACAGCTGGCAGAACGACCTGGGCGCCGCCTACCTGGCGGCCAGCTACAAACTGCTCAAGCAGGATCGCCAGGCCGACACCTTGTTCCGCAAGATCCCTTGGCGTTCGCTTGTGGATAAGTGGGACAGCGACGGCCTGTATTACGACCCGCTGGTCCACGATGCCGAGCACCTGCATCTGCTCGCTCGCCATTTCCCCGAGTTGCTGGACGATGTTCCTACCGCCCTGCTGGATAAACTCGGCAAGCGCCTCAACGAACAGCGCTACAACTCGCTGTCGGCGGCGCTGTTACTGCGTGCCTTGGACAACTACGGCCAGCGCGCGCAAAGCGATATGACCCTCAAGGCCACTGCCTGGCTGGGCGACAAGCAGCAACAACTGCTGGAAATGGCCGGCCAGCCACCGCGCGCGGCGGTACCGGGCGCCACGCAAAAACTGCTGATGGAAAAATCCGACGGCCCGGCGGCGTTCTACATGCTCAGCGAAGCCGGTTTCGACAAGGGTGCCAAGCTCAAGCCGATCAACAACGGGCTGGAGATCATCCACGAATACCTCGACCTCAAAGGCGACCCAGTGAGCACAGTGGCGGTGGGCGATGAGTTCCTGGTGCGCTTGCGCCTGCGTGCCACCGACCGTGACCAGGTGCAGCAAGTGGCGGTGGTCGACCTGCTGCCCGGTGGCGTCGAGCCTGTGTATAACTTGCCGCCGGAGCCGGAAGCCGCCAGCAGCGAGGAAAGTGAAGGCGAAGCGTCCGAATACGTAGAAGAAAGCGAACAAGAAGCCGATGCCTGGCAAGCGCCCATCGGCGAAACCGAGCTGAGCAACTGGCAGCCGGACTACGTGGATGTGCGTGATGATCGGGTGGTGTTGTACGGCACGGCACTGCGCGACGTAGGCACCTTCGTCTATCGCGTGCGCGCCACCAACGCCGGCACGTTCAATACGCCACCGGCCTACGCCGAAGGCATGTACGAACCCACCCTGCAAGGGCGCGGCAAAGTAGGCCAGCTTGAAATTACCAAGCCTTAAACACCTGGCGCCGCTGCTGGCAGCGGCGCTGGTGCTGGCGGGGCTGCGGCTATGGCCCCACGCTCCGCTGGAACAGGCTGTGACGTCGTCACGGGTGGTGCTGGCCGATGACGGTTCGCTGCTGCGCATGACCCTGGCGGATGACGGCCAATACCGCTTATGGCTGCCGCTGGAGCGCATCTCGCCGTCACTGGTGGAGGCCTTGCTGCTCAAGGAAGACCGCAATTTCCATTGGCACCCGGGGATCAATCCCCCGGCGTTGCTGCGCGCGGCCCTGGCCACCTACAGCGGCGGCCAACGCCAGGGCGGCTCGACCTTGAGCATGCAATTGGCACGACGCCTGTGGGATCTCAACACCCGCCAGGTACCCGGCAAATTGCAGCAGATGGCCTTGGCCCTGTGGCTGGAGGCGCGCTACAGCAAGCACGACATTCTTGAGGCGTACCTGAACCTGGCGCCCATGGGCGGCAATATCGAAGGCGCCGAAGCGGCCAGTCGCATCTACTTCGGCAAGGCAGCGGCGCAGTTGTCGTTGTCCGAAGCCTTGGCGCTGGCGGTGATTCCCCAGCAGCCGGGGCGGCGCGCACGCTTCGGGCCGTCACTGCAAAACGCGCGACTGCGCTTGATGAATGACTGGCGCGAAACATATCCACAAGACCCGCGTAACGCCAGTTTGCTCGAGCTGCCCCTGGAAGCCCGCAATCGCCAGCAGATCCCCTTCCTGGCGCCGCATCTGAGCGAGCAGCTGTTGGCATCCCAGCCCGGCAACGAACTCAACAGCACCCTCAACCTGCCCTTGCAGCAACTGCTCGAACGCCTGATCAGCGGCTTTATCGCCGAGCGGCGCAGCACCGGTGTGGAAAATGCCACGGCCATCCTGATCGACAGCCGCGACCAGAGCGTCAAGGCGCTGGTGGGCTCGGCGGATTACTTATCCACAGGCATCCACGGCCAGGTCAACGGCGTGTTATCACGCCGCTCGCCGGGGTCGACCCTCAAGCCGTTTCTCTACGGGCTGGCGCTGGATCAAGGGGTGATCCACCCCATGAGTATCCTCAAGGATTTGCCCAGTAACTTCGGCTACTTCCAGCCGGAAAATTTCGACGGCAGTTTTGTCGGGCCGCTGACCGCACGGGATGCATTGATCCGTAGCCGGAATATCCCGGCGGTGTGGCTGGCCAGCCAGGTGAAGTCGCCGTCGTTGTATGGGTTGCTGCAACGCGCCGGGGTCAAGGGCCTGCGCGGTGAAAGCCATTACGGCTTGGCCCTGGCCCTCGGTGGCGGTGAGATGACCCCCGAGGAACTGGCGAGGCTGTACGTGATGCTGGCGGGCGACGGCCATCTGCGGCCGTTGCGCTATCTGCAGGAGCAGCCCCAGGCTACCGGCCCGCAGCTCCTCACCCCGCAGGCGGCCTTTATGGTGCGTGACATGCTGCGCCGTAACCCACGCCCGGATGGCCTGCCCGCGCGGCACTGGCGCACCGCCTGGAAAACCGGCACGTCCTGGGGGTTCCATGATGCGTGGAGCGCAGGCCTGGTCGGCCCCTACGTGCTGGTGGTGTGGGTGGGCAACTTCGATGGTCGCCCCAACCCGGCGTTTATCGGTGCCAAGACCGCCGCGCCGCTGTTCTTCCGTATCGCCGACGCCCTGCCCCTGGCCTTGCCCAACGTCGTGATCAAGGCCGACAAACCACCCGCCGGCCTGGTGCGCATCGACGTCTGCGCCGCCTCGGGCGAATTGCCCAACCGCTGGTGCCCGCAAACCCGCAAGACCTGGTACATCCCCGGCGTGTCACCGATTCGCGTGTCCAACCTGCACCGCCCGGTACTGATCGACACCCGTACCGGCAAGGCCGCATGCCCGCCGTTCGAGGCGCAATACACCCGCGAGGAAGTCTTCGAATTCTGGCCCAGCGACATACAACGCCTGTACCGCGCCGCCGGCCTGCCCCGCCGCACGCCACCCAACGTGATGAAAAACTGCCAGCCCAACCGCATCAGCGACCAGAGCGAAGCCCCGCAGATTCGCTCGCCGCTGACTCAAGTGAGCTATCAGTTGCGCCTGTCCCAACCCCAGGAAAGCATCCCGCTGAACGCGAATGCGGCCAGCGATGCGGCGACGCTGTACTGGTTTGCTGATCAAACCTTGATCGGCCAGGGCCCGCCGCAAGCCACATTGAACTGGCGGCCGGTTAAGTCGGGGGAGTATCGGCTGCGGGTCAGTGATGATCAGGGGCGCAGTGCGAGTCGGGGGTTGAGGGTGGAGTTTGTGCCGTGATAAGCCGCCTCTGACCCCTGGCTCAGTAAAAGCGCCGATGAAGATCAGGGAATATCATCTGCGCGAACCATACGGGTAGGCCGGGAAAAATCGAGCGTGACTTGGCAGACGGCGCTTCAACTACGCCCAAATCAATTAACTTTTTAAGCTGATCACTTGCTACGCGATCATGCAGCCCAGAAAAGATTTTGAAGTCCGCTCGGGCAATCTCACCTTGAGTTAGCAGGATATGGATGGCCTTGGCCATTTCCGGCTTCACTCCAGCCCCAATGAATCGCTCCTCAAGCCCAATCACTCTCTCAAGCCGCTGACGCAGACTTACCAGGCCCATCGCTTGTTCTACATACTCCATCTGATCAATGCAGACTTGCAGCATGAACTCTACAAATTCGAACAACCCACTTTGAGTCAGCTGACCACGACCGTCGAGATCACCGCGACGCGGCTGGTCCGCTGCACGCAAGCGTCCATAGTACTCATCCTGTTTTCGTGCCAGCCCCCGAGAAAGTGACCAAAGTGGGGACGCTAGCCCAAGGCGCATCAACTGCAAGTGCGTAATCATGCGCACGACTCGGCCATTGCCATCTTCAAATGGGTGAATAAACGCAAGACGATGGTGATAAGCAAGAGCGCTGAGAATTCGCGACGTCAGATCAGGTTGCCCCCCATATACCTGTTGAAGGCGGGTGAGCATGGGGGCGACGGATTCCCAGGCAGGCGCTGCATGATCACCCACCAAGACATTGCGTTGTGCACTATCACGCAATTGACCCGGCACCATTAAGCGCCCATCACTCAGCCGCAAGTCGTCGTCGCTGGCACCTGTAAAAAGGCGGCGATGAATGACAGAAATGAATTCAGGGGCAAAGAACACGCTCCAAGGCGCGTCAATTGATTTCGGCCGACGTACTGTTCGCTCCAGTAACGCCTGAACGCCGATGTGACTTTCGGCCAGCTCACGCAGTTCTTTGGAGTCGCGCCTGGGTACTCGTGTAGATAACGTAGCAGGCTCGGTGAATTGGCCTTCAATCAGGTTGCTGTAGTAACTATTGGTGATCCGCATCAGGCCGCCGATGCGAATAGCGGTGTTTTCGGGGAGCAAACCCGTGAGTTTTCCGGCACGAAACGATAGCGTCTCTGCCGTACGTAAAATCGACGCAGGAAAACCTGGCGATGGCCAGACAGGTTCCAACCAGTGATTACCGGACATGAACTTCTGCGTCATTTTTCTCACCATTTTCCGATTTTTTTTCGAATCTGTTTTCCTTTAAGGTCCAATAATAACGGGATAAATCCAAGATTTTATACAACTATCTGCTAAACATTTTTCTGATTTTTTTTCTGATTCTTTTTGGCCTATACAACCAGCTCCACGTAGTTCGACTCCCCGCCTCCCGTCGCCCCCGACAACCAACCCCACACGAAACTCAGCGTGGTACGCCCGGCAGCATCGACACCGATGATGCCCCGCGACCAGCCGGCCAGCAGCTCACCTTCCAGTGTCAGGCACTGATACAGCAGCTCGATAGCGTCTGGGCCTGTGACGCGGCCGACCTGCGTACCCAGGCGGATGCGACCGCCTTGGTAGGTACTGGAAATGGCATCTCCCTCAACAAGGTAATGAAACACCGTTCCCGCGCCGGATAGCCCGTGGGTGTTATTGGCGACGGTGAATCGGCGGTTGTGCAAACGCTCGTGGATTTGCGAGGGGGTGTTCATCGAAGGCGCGTCCTTTCGCGGGGACCTGGAGACCCGGGCGGGCCTCCAGGGTGGAGCGGGTTACTCCACCGTCACCGACTTCGCCAGGTTGCGCGGCTGGTCGACGTCGGTGCCTTTGAGCACGGCGACGTAGTACGACAGCAGTTGCAGCGGGATGGTGTAGAGGATCGGCGACAGGGTGTCGTGGATGTGCGGCATGTTGATGACGTGGGTGCCTTCGCCGTTGGTCATGCCGGCTTTTTCGTCGGCGAACACGATCAGTTGGCCGCCACGGGCGCGGACTTCCTGCAGGTTGGACTTGAGCTTCTCCAGCAGTTCGTTGTTCGGCGCGACGGTGACCACCGGCATGTCGTCGTCCACCAGGGCCAACGGGCCGTGCTTGAGCTCACCGGCCGGGTAGGCTTCGGCGTGGATGTACGAAATTTCCTTGAGCTTCAGGGAGCCTTCCATCGCCACCGGGTACTGCGCGCCACGGCCGAGGAACAGGGTGTGGTTCTTGTCGGCGAACAGCTCTGCGACTTTTTCCACGGTGCTGTCCATGGCCAAGGCTTCGCCCAGGCGGGTCGGCAGGCGGCGCAGTTCTTCCACCAGAGTGGCTTCGACGCCGGCAGCCAAGGTGCCGCGAACCTGGCCCAGGGACAGGGTCAGCAGCAACAGGCCGACCAACTGGGTGGTGAAGGCTTTGGTGGAGGCCACGCCGATTTCGCGACCGGCCTGGGTCAGCAGGGTCAGGTCGGACTCACGCACCAGGGAGCTGATGCTGACGTTGCAGATCGCCAGGCTGGCGAGGAAGCCCAGCTCTTTGGCATTGCGCAGCGCGGCCAGGGTGTCGGCGGTTTCGCCGGACTGGGAAATGGTCACGAACAGCGTGTCGGGCTGCACCACCACCTTGCGGTAGCGGAACTCACTGGCGACTTCGACCTGGCACGGGATGCCGGCCAGTTCTTCCAGCCAGTAACGAGCAACCATACCGGCGTGGTAGCTGGTGCCACAGGCCACGATCTGCACATTGCGCACTTTGGCGAACAGCTCGGCGGCTTGCGGGCCGAAGGCGTTGACCAGCACTTGCTTGTCACCAAGGCGGCCTTCCAGGGTGCGCTGCACCACGGCCGGTTGTTCGTGGATTTCCTTGAGCATGAAGTGGCGGAACTCGCCTTTGTCGGCAGCCTCGGCACCGTCGCGGTATTGCACGGCTTCGCGTTCGACGGAATTACCGTTCACGTCCCAGATCGCCACGCTTTCACGGCGAATGTCAGCAATATCGCCCTCCTCCAGGTACATGAAGCGGTCGGTCACCTGGCGCAGGGCCAGTTGGTCGGAGGCGAGGAAGTTCTCGCCCAGGCCCAGGCCGATCACCAGCGGGCTGCCACTGCGGGCGGCGACCACGCGGTCAGGTTGGCTGGCGCTGACCACGGCCAGACCATAGGCGCCGTGCAGCTCCTTGACCGTGGCCTTGAGGGCGGCGGTCAGGTCACTGTGGTCCTTGAGCTTGTGGTTGAGCAGGTGGGCGATGACTTCGGTGTCGGTATCCGAGGTGAACACGTAGCCCATGCTCTTGAGCTGTTCGCGCAGCACTTCGTGGTTTTCGATGATGCCGTTGTGCACCACGGCCAAGTCACCGGAGAAGTGCGGGTGGGCGTTGCGCTCGCACGGTGCGCCGTGGGTGGCCCAGCGGGTGTGGGCAATCCCCAGGCGACCCACCAGCGGCTCGCCGGCCAACGCCTGCTCCAACTCGCTGACCTTGCCTGGGCGGCGCATGCGCTCAAGCTTGCCGGCGTTGGTGAAGACGGCCACACCCGCGCTGTCGTAGCCCCGGTATTCCAGGCGCTTGAGACCTTCGAGCAGGATGGCAGTAACGTTACGTTCGGCGACTGCGCCAACAATTCCACACATGGTGCTTCTCCTAGATGATTGCCGCGCATATCAGCGTAATGCCGCGGGCTTGGATCTGGTCGCGGGCCTCAAGCGGCAGGCGATCATCGGTAATAAGGGTATGGACGCTGCTCCAGGGCAGTTCCAGGTTGGGAATCTTGCGGCCGATCTTGTCGGATTCGACCATCACCACCACTTCACGGGCGACCTCGGCCATCACACGGCTCAAGCCCAGTAATTCGTTGAAGGTGGTGGTGCCACGTTGCAGATCGATGCCGTCGGCGCCGATGAACAGTTGATCAAAGTCGTAGGAACGCAACACCTGCTCGGCGACCTGGCCCTGGAACGAGTCCGAATGCGGGTCCCAGGTGCCGCCGGTCATCAACAGCACCGGTTCGTGCTCCAGTTCGCTCAAGGCGCTGGCCACGTGCAGGGAGTTGGTCATGACCACCAGGCCGGGCTGGTGGCCCAGTTCCGGGATCATGGCGGCGGTAGTGCTGCCGCTGTCGATGATGATGCGGGCGTGTTCACGCAAACGCATCACCGCAGCACGGGCGATCGCACGTTTGTAGGCCGAGACCGGTTGGGCGGGGTCGCCCACCAGTTCCTGAGGCATGGTGATCGCGCCACCGTAGCGACGCAGCAACAGGCCGTTACTTTCGAGCGCGGCCAAGTCCTTGCGGATAGTGACTTCCGAGGTTTCGAAACGCTTGGCCAGTTCGTCCACGCTGACTTCGCCCTGTTCGTTGAGCAAGGTCAGGATGTTGTGGCGTCGTTGGGGTGTATTTCGTTTCGACATGGTAATTATAAGTTTCGTTTCGAAAGATAACGAAGGCAATCAAAACCTATTGAGAAGATATCGTCAAGCGTCGGAAACAGATTTTTCAAGCAACACACACAAATGTGGGAGGAGGCTTGCCCCCGATTGCAGTAGATCAGTCGACTGAAACATTGACTGAAAATCCGCCATCGGGGGCAAGCCCCCTCCCACATCTGGATAACGCTGCTGATAAGGCTGTGGATAACTCAGGTCTTCTTGATTTTGACCGGGCGTTTCCAGCCGTCGATGTTACGTTGGCGTGCACGGGCCACGGCCAGTTGGGACTTATCCACATCCTGGTTGATGGTTGAGCCCGCAGCAGTGTTCGAACCATCACCTATCGTCACAGGTGCAATCAGCGAGTTATTCGAGCCGATGAAGACGTCCTCACCAATAGTGGTCTGGTACTTATTGGCACCGTCGTAGTTGCAGGTGATCGCGCCTGCGCCGATGTTGCTGCGCGCACCGATCACCGCATCCCCCAGGTAAGCCAGGTGGCCGGCCTTTGCATCATCGCCCATGCGTGCGTTTTTCAGTTCGACGAAATTGCCGACGTGCGCCCTGGCGCCCATCACAGTGCCCGGACGCAACCGCGCAAAAGGCCCGGCATCGCTGCCCTCGCCCATTACGGCGCCGTCGATATGGCTGTTGGCCTTGACCACCACGCCCTTGCGCAGGGTGCTGTCCTTGATCACGCAGTTCGGGCCGATGACCACGTTGTCTTCGATGATCACGCGGCCTTCGAGGATCACGTTGATGTCGATCAGCACATCGCGGCCGACGGTGACCTCACCGCGTACGTCAAAACGCGCAGGGTCGCGCAGGGTCACGCCCTGGGCCATCAGGCGGCGGCCTTCACGCAGTTGGTAGTGACGCTCGAGCTCTGCAAGCTGCTTGCGATCATTGGCGCCCTGTACTTCCATCGGGTCGTGGGGCTGCTCGGTGGCGACCAGCAGGCCATCACTCACGGCCATCTCGATCACGTCGGTGAGGTAGTACTCGCCCTGGGCGTTGTTGTTAGACAGGCGGCTCATCCAGTCGGCGAGCTTATTGGCAGGCACCGCAAGGATGCCGGTGTTGCCTTCGGTGATAGCCCGCTGGGCTTCACTGGCGTCCTTGTGCTCGACGATCGCCGCGACCTTGCCGTCGGCACCGCGCACGATGCGCCCGTAACCGGTGGGGTCATCCAGCTCAACGGTGAGCAGGCCCATCTGGCCGGGCACCACATGCTTGAGCAGGCGTTGCAGGGTTTCCACTTCGATCAGCGGCACGTCACCGTAGAGGATCAGCACGGTGTCGGCGGTAATGAACGGCACAGCTTGCGCGGTGGCGTGGCCGGTGCCCAGTTGTTTGTCCTGTAATACGAAATTCAGGTCATCCGCCGCCAGGCGCTCGCGCACCACATCAGCACCGTGGCCGATCACCACGTGGATACGTTGCGGGTCCAGTTGACGAGCGCTGTGGATAACATGCCCAAGCATGGAATTGCCCGCGACCGGGTGCAGCACCTTGGGCAGGGCCGAACGCATGCGGGTGCCCTGGCCTGCGGCGAGAATGACGATTTCAAGAGACATGAATGGCTACCAATCCTGGGCGGTCCGGCTTCAGACCAAAGATGTGTTGTGCTAAAAAAGAAAAAGGGTAGCCGAGGCTACCCTTTTTAATCAATCGCGCATAAGCATCACGGCGTCGCCGCTTACTTCTTGCGGATCTGCTGGAGCGTGCGCAGCTGAGCTGCAGCCTCGGCCAGACGTACAGCAGCAGCGCTGTAGTCGAAGTCCGCACCCTTTTCGTTCAGGGCCTTCTCGGCAGCCTTGACGGCTTCCTGAGCGGAGGCTTCATCCAGGTCGCCAGCACGTTGCACGGTGTCGGCAAGTACCTTGACCATGTTCGGCTGAACCTCAAGGAAACCACCGGAGATGTAAAACACCTCCTTTTCCCCGCCTTGCTTGGTCAGAGTGATCGGACCTGGCTTCAAGCTGGTGATCAATGGCGCGTGGCCCATGGCAATACCCAGGTCACCGAGTTCGCCGTGTGCAATCACCATTTCTACCAGACCGGAGAAGATTTCCCCTTCCGCGCTGACGATATCGCAATGGACTGTCATAGCCATCTGATTGCCTCAACCTGATGAGCGCCCGTTTCCGGGCGCCTGGATTACAGTTTCTTGGCTTTCTCGATCGCTTCTTCGATGCCGCCGACCATGTAGAACGCTTGTTCTGGCAGGTGGTCGTAGTCACCGTTGAGGATGCCTTTGAAGCCAGCAATGGTGTCTTTCAGGGAAACGTATTTACCCGAAGCACCGGTGAAGACTTCAGCCACGAAGAACGGCTGCGACAAGAAGCGCTGGATCTTACGAGCACGGTTTACCAACTGCTTGTCGGCTTCCGACAGCTCGTCCATACCCAGGATCGCAATGATGTCCTTCAGTTCTTTGTAACGCTGCAGCACGTACTGAACGCCGCGAGCGGTGTCGTAGTGCTCCTGGCCGATCACGTTCGGGTCCAGCTGGCGCGAAGTCGAGTCGAGTGGATCGACCGCTGGGTAGATACCCAGGGAAGCGATGTCACGGGACAGAACGACGGTGGCGTCCAAGTGGGCGAAGGTGGTCGCAGGCGATGGGTCGGTCAAGTCATCCGCAGGTACGTATACCGCTTGGATCGAAGTGATCGAACCTTCCTTGGTCGAAGTGATACGTTCCTGCAGAACGCCCATCTCTTCAGCCAGGGTCGGCTGGTAACCTACTGCGGAAGGCATACGGCCCAGCAGTGCGGATACTTCAGTACCGGCCAGGGTGTAACGGTAGATGTTGTCGACGAACAGCAGAACGTCGTTACCTTCGTCACGGAACTTCTCGGCCATGGTCAGGCCAGTCAGTGCTACGCGCAGACGGTTTCCCGGCGGCTCGTTCATCTGACCGTAGACCAGTGCCACTTTGTCCAGAACGTTGGAGTCCTTCATCTCGTGGTAGAAGTCGTTACCCTCACGAGTACGCTCACCCACACCGGCGAACACGGAATAACCGCTGTGCTCGATGGCGATGTTACGGATCAGTTCCATCATGTTTACGGTCTTGCCTACACCGGCACCACCGAACAGACCGACTTTACCGCCCTTGGCGAACGGGCAAACCAGGTCGATAACCTTGATGCCGGTTTCCAGCAGGTCGTTGCCGCCAGCCTGTTCCGCGAACGAAGGTGCTGGACGGTGAATGCCCCAGCGCTCTTCGGTGTCGATCGGGCCAGCTTCGTCAATCGGGTTGCCCAGTACGTCCATGATCCGGCCCAGGGTCGCTTTACCGACCGGTACGGAGATGGCAGCGCCAGAGTCGATAACGTCCAGACCGCGCTTCAAGCCTTCGGTGGAACCCATCGCAATGGTACGAACTACGCCGTCGCCCAGCTGCTGCTGAACTTCCAGAGTAGTTTCCGCGCCTTGTACTTTCAGCGCGTTGTAGATGCTCGGTACGCTGTCGCGTGGAAATTCCACGTCGATAACGGCGCCGATGATTTGAACGATACGTCCGCTACTCATAGCTGGATCCTCTGAATATTTGAACCGTTAAACCGCGGCAGCGCCGCCGACGATTTCCGAGATCTCTTGGGTGATCGCAGCCTGACGCGCCTTGTTGTAGATCAGCTGCAAATCGCTGATCAGATCACCGGCGTTATCGGTAGCGTTTTTCATCGCGATCATCCGCGCCGCTTGTTCAGCTGCGTTGTTCTCGACCACCGCCTGGTACACCTGCGACTCCACGTAGCGCACCATCAAGCCGTCAAGCAGCTCTTTGGCGTCTGGTTCGTAGAGGTAGTCCCAGTGGTGCTTGAGTTCCTGATCCGGAGTCGCCACCAGTGGAATCAATTGCTCCACGGTTGGCTGCTGGGTCATGGTGTTGATGAACTTGTTGGATACCACGGAGAGGCGGTCGATCCGGCCTTCCAGGTACGCATCCAGCATCACCTTCACACTGCCGATCAAATCATTGATCGACGGCTCTTCACCCAGGTGGCTGATAGCTGCAACGACGTTACCGCCGAAGTTGCGGAAAAAGGCCGCACCCTTGCTACCAACAACACACAGATCGATCTCGACGCCGTTTTCGCGGTTTACCGCCATGTCCTTGACCAGGGCCTTGAACAGGTTGGTATTCAAACCACCGCACAAACCACGGTCACTGCTCACTACCACATAACCCACACGCTTGACGGCGCGCTCGATCATGAAGGGGTGGCGGTATTCCGGGTTGGCGTTGGCCAGATGCCCAATTACCTGGCGGATACGCTCCGCATAAGGACGGCTAGCAGCCATGCGCATTTGTGCCTTGCGCATTTTGCTGACCGCCACTTTTTCCATGGCGCTGGTAATTTTTTGCGTGCTTTTGATGCTCGCAATCTTACTGCGAATCTCTTTTGCGCCTGCCATGTAACACCTATCAGGTTAGCAAGCGGGAGCCTTGCGGCTCCCGCTGCGGCTTACCAGGTTTGGGTGGCCTTGAACTTCTCGATACCGGCTTTCATGCCAGCGTCGATATCGTCATTGAAGTCACCCTTCACGTTGATCTTCGCCATCAATTCGGCGTGATCGCGGTTGAAGTAAGCAATCAGCGCTTGTTCAAAGCTGCCGACCTTGGCGATTTCAACGTCGGTCAGGAACCCACGCTCAGCGGCATACAGCGACAACGCCATGTCAGCGATCGACATTGGGGCGTATTGCTTCTGCTTCATCAGCTCGGTAACGCGCTGACCATGCTCAAGTTGCTTACGGGTCGCTTCGTCCAGGTCAGAAGCGAACTGGGCGAATGCGGCCAGTTCACGGTACTGAGCCAGAGCGGTACGGATACCACCGGAGAGCTTCTTGATGATCTTGGTCTGAGCGGCACCACCCACACGGGATACCGAAACACCGGCGTTCACTGCAGGGCGGATGCCCGAGTTGAACATGGCCGATTCCAGGAAGATCTGACCGTCGGTGATGGAAATCACGTTGGTCGGAACGAACGCGGAAACGTCGCCAGCCTGGGTTTCGATGATCGGCAGTGCGGTCAGGGAACCGGTTTTGCCGGTCACTGCGCCGTTGGTGAACTTCTCTACGTACTCTTCCGAAACGCGGGATGCGCGCTCCAGCAGACGGGAGTGGAGATAGAACACGTCGCCTGGGTAGGCTTCACGGCCTGGTGGACGGCGCAGCAGCAGGGAAATCTGGCGGTAAGCCACTGCTTGCTTGGACAGATCGTCATAAACGATCAGCGCGTCTTCACCGCGGTCGCGGAAGAATTCACCCATGGTGCAACCGGAGTACGGTGCCAGGAATTGCAGCGCAGGAGATTCCGAAGCACTGGCAGCCACGATGATCGTGTTGGCCAGGGCGCCGTTTTCTTCCAGCTTGCGAACCACGTTGGCGATGGTCGATTGCTTCTGACCGATCGCTACGTAGACGCAGAAAATGCCGCTGTTCTTCTGGTTGATGATCGCGTCGATCGCCAGAGCGGTTTTACCGATCTGACGGTCACCGATGATCAGCTCACGCTGGCCACGGCCGACTGGGATCATGGCGTCGACAGCCTTGTAGCCAGTCTGTACAGGCTGGTCTACCGACTTACGCCAGATCACGCCTGGAGCAACTTTCTCGACCGCGTCGGTCTCGGTGTTGCCCAGTGGACCTTTACCGTCAACAGGGTTACCCAGTGCGTCGACTACGCGACCCAGCAATTCCTTACCAACCGGAACCTCCAGGATGCGGCCAGTGCACTTGGCGCTCATGCCTTCAGCCAGACTGGTGTACGCGCCCAATACCACGGCACCTACGGAGTCTTGCTCCAGGTTGAGGGCCATACCGTAGACGCCGCCCGGAAACTCGATCATCTCGCCGTACATAACGTCGGCCAGACCGTGAATCCGCACGATGCCGTCAGATACGCTGACGACAGTGCCTTCGTTACGGGCTTGGGAGGTCACATCGAGCTTGTCGATGCGGCCCTTGATAATTTCACTTATTTCGGAAGGATTGAGTTGCTGCATTGCTCTGCTGCCCCTTCAAACTCAAGATTTCAATGCTTCGGCAAGATTCGCGAGTTTGCCGCGAATCGAGCCATCGATAACCAGGTCGCCGGCGCGAATGACAACACCCCCAATAAGGGATGGGTCTTCCGCAACTTGCAGGCGCACTTCCCGGTCGAGTCGTGCACTGAGAACCTTGGCGAGTTTGTCTTGCTGTTCTTGGTTCAATGCAAAAGCACTGGTCACTTCAACGTCTACCGATTTCTCTTGCTCGGCCTTGTACAGGTCGAACAGAGCGGCAATCTCCGGCAAAAGCAGGAGACGGTCGTTTTCGGCGATGACATTGATGAAGTTCTGCACTTTCACATCAAACTTGTCGCCGCACACTTCAATAAAAGTGGCGGCCTTGTCTGCGCTCGTCAGTCGCGGGGCCTTGAGCACGCGCTGCATGGTGCCGTCTTGCGACACTGCTGCAGCCAGGCCGAGCATGGCTGACCAAGAGGCCAGCTGCTGGTGGGCCTGGGCGTGCTCGAAGGCTGCCTTAGCGTAAGGTCGGGCCAACGTGGTCAATTCTGCCATGATCGCCCTCGCTTAAATTTCAGCAGCCAGTTTGTTAACCAGCTCCGCGTGCGCGTTTTGATCAATTGTGGCACCCAGGATCTTCTCAGCACCGCCGACGGCCAGAGCACCCAGTTGGGCACGCAGCGCATCTTTGACACCGTTCAGTTCCTGCTCGATCTCGGCTTGAGCCTGAACCTTCACACGGTCAGCGTCGATACGGGCTTTTTCAACAGCCTCTTCAACAATCTGGTTACCGCGTTTCTTGGCTTGCTCAATGATTTCGGCTGCTTGAGCTTTCGCTTCGCGCAGTTGCTGACCCGCTTTATCTTGGGCCAACTCCAGGTCGCGAGCTGCTCGTGCGGCAGCGTCCAGTCCATCCGCGATCTTCTTTTGACGTTCGTGCAAAGCCGCGATGACCGGAGGCCATACGAACTTCATGCAGAAAACGACAAAAATCAAGAACGCTAAGGACTGACCAATAATGGTTGCATTAATGTTCACGCCAATACCTCGCTCATTCGTTGCACAACACACCAATCACTCGAAAAACGAGTGATTAACCGGCGAGTTGACCAACGAAGGGGTTCGCGAAGGTGAAGAACAGAGCGATACCAACGCCGATCATGGTCACGGCGTCGAGCAGGCCGGCAACGATGAACATTTTAACTTGCAGCATTGGAACCATTTCTGGCTGACGCGCTGCGCCTTCCAGGAACTTGCCGCCCAGCAGGCCGAAACCAATGGCAGTACCCAGGGCGCCCAGGCCGATCAACAGTGCAACAGCGATAGCGGTTAGACCAACTACAGTTTCCATCTTTCCTCCCGACTTTTACGTCGTATGGTTTAGGTTTTTTAGATTTTAAAGCGGTAAAACAAATCGTTTCATAGCCCTGGTGGGCCACCTTCCCGTTTCACCGGGAAGGACATCAGGCTAGTCGAGACTGGCCTTAATGGTTCTCTTCGTGCGCCATCGACAGGTAGACGATGGTCAGCATCATGAAGATGAAGGCCTGCAGGGTGATGATCAGGATGTGGAACACAGCCCACGCCCACTGCAGAACAATGCCCAGGCCGCTAAGCCAGAGCAGGCCGCTGCCGAACATCACAGCGATCAGAATGAACACCAGCTCGCCGGCATACATGTTGCCGAACAGTCGCAGGGCCAGGGAGATCGGCTTGGCGATCAGGGTGACGAATTCCAGCAGGAAGTTCACCGGGATCAGCAGGGCTTGAACGAAGATGTTCTTGCTGCCGAACGGGTGCAGGGTCAGTTCGCCGATGAAGCCGCCGATGCCCTTGATCTTGATGCTGTAGAAAATGATCAACGCAAATACCGACAGGGCCATGCCCAGGGTAGCGTTCGGGTCAGTGGTCGATACGGCACGGAATGGAATGTGCGGGTCGCCGGAAATCGCCATGGCCAACTGAGGGATCCAGTCAACCGGGATCAGGTCGACGGCGTTCATCAGGAACACCCAGACGAAGATGGTCAGTGCCAACGGTGCAATCACCGGGCTACGGCCATGGAAGCTGTCTTTCACGCTGCCATCGACGAATTCGACCAGTACTTCAACGAAGTTCTGCAAAGCACCTGGCTGACCGGAAGTCGCCTTCTTTGCCGCCATGCGGAAAATCAGGACGAAGATCAGACCCAAAGCGACCGACCAGCCCAGAGTATCCAGGTGGAAAGCCCAGAAGCCCATTTCTTTGGCTTCTGCTGCGGAGTGGGCAAAGCCCCAGCCGCCGTTGGGAAGCTGACCGAAGGTCAGGTTCTGCAAGTGGTGCTGGATATAGCCCGAAGCGGTTGTTTCTGCCATGGTTGCCTCAAACGCCCTAAGGTTTCGAAAGTCTTGTTTTCATCAGCAGGGGAGCGAACCAGCTGACCAGTTGGGTCAACACGAAGACGCCGAATACAGCCAGCGGCGCCAATGGCTTCACACCTGCAAAGGTCAGTGCAAACAGCACTGCCGTCAAAATCAGTTTCCCCGCCTCGCCGGCATAAAAAGACCGGACGATAGCCTGGGCTGCTCGGGCGCCGGAAAACCGAAAGGCCCTGTGAGCAAAATACATATTGGGCAGCAAGGCTATCAGGCCTCCGCAGAGTCCTGAATATCCGGCTACGACTCCATGCCAGTACCAAAGCGCCAATGCGGCGATCAGCAAGATGACAAATTGAGCCAATAAAACCGGAAAAACAGCCAAGCGATGGAAGGGCAACGTGTTTGGCGTGCGGGTTTCCATCACTCTTGCTCCTCAATAGTCGGCTGCCGGAAATCAATAACTTGGCATAATTTGTGCCGACAAAATGCGCGCAGAGTATAGGGGCGGTTCTGCCCCTATTCAACTGCCGGGTAGTGATTTCCGATCACGCGCTACATAAGCAAATGTTTCAGCGGATGTGGGCAAGGACGCCCTGAAGCTCATCAAGGGAGTTATATCCGATGACCAATTGCCCTTTGCCTTTCTTACCGTGGCGAATTTGTACCGCAGAGCCCAGGCGCTCGGCCAGGCGCTGCTCGAGACGCGCAATATCCGGATCAGGTTTGGCTGTTTCGACCGGTGCAGGTTTGCCGCTGAGCCACTGGCGAACCAGGGCCTCGGTCTGACGAACGGTGAGCCCTCGTGCGACAACGTGTCGCGCCCCTTCAACCTGTTGATTTTCCGGCAGACCGAGCAAAGCACGGGCGTGGCCCATCTCGAGGTCGCCATGGGACAACATGGTCTTGATGACTTCCGGCAGCGCGATCAGGCGCAGCAAGTTGGACACGGTGACACGGGATTTACCCACGGCCTCGGCGACCTGTTGCTGGGTCAGCTGGAATTCCTGCTGCAAACGCTGCAAGGCGATCGCTTCCTCGATGGGATTGAGGTCTTCACGCTGGATATTCTCGATCAACGCCATGGCGATGGCGGTTTCATCCGTTACATCGCGCACCATCGCCGGGATGGTGTCCTTGCCCGCCTGCTGGCTGGCGCGCCAGCGGCGTTCACCGGCAATGATTTCAAAGCGGCCGCCGCCGATCGGGCGCACCACAATCGGCTGCATCACGCCCTGGGCCTTGATCGAATTGGCCAGTTCCTCCAGCGCCTGGGGGTCCATGTCCCGGCGTGGCTGGTATTTGCCGCGCTGGATCAGGTCCAGGGGCAGGTGCTGCAGCTCGCGTTCGTCAGCCTGCACCGCTTGTTCTTCAAGCGATGTGACGGTCGGACCACTCAGCAGTGCATCCAGTCCACGTCCGAGACCTCGTTTCTTGACGGCCATGGGGATTCCTTAAGTTGGCTGGGCTGCAGCGGTGCGTGAGTTGCGGCGTTGACGACGAACCATCTCGCCGGCCAATGCCAGGTAGGCAATGGCACCACGGGATGATTTGTCGTACGCCAGCGCGGGCATGCCATAGCTTGGCGCTTCGGCCAGGCGGATGTTGCGTGGAATCACGGTGTCGTACAGCTGGTCGCCAAAGTGTTCCTTGAGCTGCGCCGACACATCGTTCATCAGGCTCAGGCGCGGATCGAACATGGTTCGCAGCAGGCCTTCGATCTGCAGGTTCGGGTTGAGCAGCTCGGCGATACGCTTGATGTTATCCACAAGGTCGCTCAACCCTTCCAGCGCGTAGTACTCGCACTGCATGGGGATAATCACCCCATCGGCAGCCACCAATGCGTTAAGCGTGAGCATCGACAGCGACGGTGGGCAGTCGATCAAAATGTAGTCGTAGTTCTCGCGGATCGGTGCCAACGCGCTGCGCAGACGGCTTTCCTTCATCTGCATTTCCAGCAGCACCACTTCCGCCGCAGTCAAATCGCGGTTGGCCGGCAGCAGTTGATAACCGCCATGCTCGGAGTAGTGCATGGCCTGGGCCAGGTCGCACTCGCCAATCAGCAAGTCGTAGACCGAGTTTTCCAGGCCGTGTTTATCCACACCGCTACCCATGGTGGCGTTGCCCTGTGGATCGAGATCGATCAACAGCACCCGGCGCTTGGTGGCGACCAGGGATGCTGCGAGGTTGATGCAGGTGGTGGTTTTGCCCACGCCACCTTTCTGGTTCGCTATCGCGAATACCTTAGCCATTCTTGCTTGTGTTCCCAATCATGCCGTGCGGCGCAGTATCAGCAGATGGCGTTGGCCTTGGCAACCGGGTACGGCCAAGGCGTGTTCGCTATCGAGGTGGAAGTCTGCCGGCAATGCTAACAGCTCATCGCTTGGATGGACGCCCTTCATTGCCAGCCAGCGGGTGTCGCGGTCGCCCAGGTGACGAGTCCAGTTGCTGAAGTTCTCCATGCTGCTGAACGCCCGGGAAACAATTCCGTTGAAGGGCAACTCAGGCGTGAAGGCTTCGACGCGACTGTGGATAACGTGCAGGTTATCCAGCTTGAGTTCGAGTTTGACCTGGGTCAGGAAGCGGGTTTTCTTGCCGTTGCTGTCCAAGCAGGTCACTTGCGACTCAGGAAACAGGATAGCCAGCGGGATGCCAGGCATACCGCCACCACTGCCGACATCGAGCCAACGACCGTTTTCGATAAACGGCATCACGCTCAGACTGTCGAGCAAGTGACGGGAAACCATTTCGTCGGGATCACGCACAGCCGTCAGGTTGTAAGCCTTGTTCCATTTGATCAACAGGGCCAGGTAACCCAGCAGCAAATCGTGCTGGGCTTCGGTCAAGTCCACGCCCAATTGGCGCGCACCTGTGGATAACTCTTCGGCGTGTTGCGAGGTGACCAACGAACTCAAGCGCTTTGCTCCAACTGACGGCCCGCGCCGCGTTTTTTCAAATGAATCATCAACAGCGAAATAGCTGCAGGGGTGACGCCCGGGATACGTGAAGCCTGCCCGAGGGTCTCGGGGCGAGTTATCCCCAGCTTGCTTTGGATTTCTTTCGACAATCCGGAAATACCGGTGTAGTCGATATCCACAGGCAGCCTGGTGTCTTCACTGGCGCGCAGACGAGCGATCTCGTCCTGCTGGCGGTCAATGTAACCGGCGTACTTGGTCTTGATTTCGACCTGCTCGGCAACCTGTGGATCATCGGCGCCGCCGCCGGTCACTTCGACCAGACCGGCGTAGTCGATTTCCGGACGGGACAGCAGGTTCAGCAGGTTGTATTCATGAGTCAGCGGCGTGCCGAATTTTTCCGCAATCGCGTCGCCCTGCTCGGTCCCGGGGCGAACCCAGGTACTTTTCAGGCGCTGCTCTTCAAGCTCGATGCTTTCGCGTTTTTTGCAGAAGGCCGCCCAGCGCGCATCGTCGACCAGCCCCAGTTCACGACCTTTTTCGGTCAGGCGCAGGTCGGCGTTGTCTTCCCGCAGAATCAGGCGGTATTCCGCCCGGGAAGTGAACATCCGATACGGTTCCTGGGTTCCCAGGGTAATCAGGTCGTCGACCAACACGCCGATATACGCTTCATCGCGACGCGGGCACCAGCTGTCTTTGCCCTGTGCACGCAACGCGGCGTTGGTACCGGCCAGCAAACCCTGGGCGCCGGCTTCTTCGTAGCCGGTGGTGCCGTTGATTTGCCCGGCGAAGAACAGACCGCCGATAACCTTGGTTTCCAGGCTGTACTTCAGGTCACGCGGGTCGAAGTAGTCGTATTCGATGGCGTAGCCCGGACGCACGATGTGTGCGTTTTCCATGCCGCGAATCGATTGCACGATCTGGATTTGCACATCGAACGGCAGGGAAGTGGAAATCCCGTTCGGGTACAGCTCATGGGTAGTCAGGCCTTCCGGCTCGATGAAGACCTGATGGCTTTCCTTGTCGGCAAAGCGGTGGATCTTGTCTTCGATCGACGGGCAGTAACGCGGGCCAATACCTTCGATCACCCCGGAGTACATCGGCGAACGGTCGAGGTTCGCGGCAATGATTTCGTGAGTGCGCGCATTGGTATGGGTAATCCAGCAGCTCACCTGTTTGGGGTGTTGCTCCTTGGAACCCATGAACGACATTACCGGAATCGGAGTATCGCCCGCTTGTTCGGTCATCACCGAGAAATCCACGGAACGCCCGTCGATACGCGGTGGGGTCCCGGTTTTCAGGCGACCGACGCGCAGCGGCAATTCGCGCAGGCGTTTTGCCAGGGCAATCGACGGCGGATCACCGGCGCGGCCACCCGAATAGTTCTGCATGCCGATGTGGATAAGTCCGCCGAGGAACGTACCGGTGGTCAACACCACGGATTCTGCGAAGAAACGCAGGCCCATTTGGGTGACAACACCGCGAACCACGTCCTGTTCAACGATCAAGTCATCGGCGGCTTGTTGAAATATCCACAGGTTGGGCTGGTTTTCCAGGGTTTCGCGGACTGCGGCTTTGTACAGGATGCGGTCTGCCTGGGCCCGAGTGGCACGCACGGCCGGGCCTTTGCGGCTGTTGAGCACGCGAAATTGAATACCACCCTTGTCGGTAGCCTCGGCCATCACGCCACCAAGGGCGTCGATTTCCTTGACCAGATGGCTTTTGCCGATCCCACCAATGGCAGGGTTGCAACTCATGGCGCCGAGGGTTTCCACGTTATGCGTCAGCAACAGGGTTTTTACGCCCATGCGTGCTGACGCCAGTGCTGCCTCGGTACCGGCATGACCGCCGCCGATGACGATCACTTCAAAACGGGAAGGGAAATCCACCACGCACCTCGTGCCTGCTTATGTAGGTAATCAGGAATTGTTTGTTGAAAGGGTTTTGGAGCTTTGGCGGCAAGTATAGGGACTTCGCCCTTCCTAAAGAACCCTTTGCACAAAATTTAACCAGCTGTGGATGAATCACAGACAATAGAAATTAAAAGAGAGAAATTTATTAAATCTTTGTTTTTATGTTTATTTCTACTAGGCACCTTTTCTGTGGATAGATCTCTACAGGCCTTTATTTACAATGTGTACAGCGATTCAAAAGTCTGTGGTCATGTGCCAATGAGGCCCTTGGATAAGTGCTTTAAGCCTGTGGATTAAACAGGTGGTTATCCACAGAGGGGTTTTTACTCAGGTTTCGAGCCCTGTTATCAACTGGGCACAGGGGTGGTTATTCACAGGGCTTAATCCACAGAAATCCGTGCAATGGTGTGAATTTCGCCCACGACGAAGCCAACCGAATCTTTCTATTCGGGGGTGAGCACGTCAAAAAGAGATCTATTGTGAGAAAACAGCCAGGCAGTTAATAATAGCGATTATCATTAACCTAGCTTGTCATGCCCTATGTCCCCTTCTTCACACACGGCTGCGGTTCAGAACATCTACGAGCAGCACCACTCCTGGTTGCACGGGTGGCTCAAAGGTAAGTTGCATAACGCGTGCGATGCAGCCGATGTGGCGCACGATACGTTCGTGCGCATTCTGGTTGGGCGGCATGCGGCGCAGATCGTTGAACCGCGTGACTACCTGGCAACCATCGCCAGGGGCCTGGTGATTGATCGTTATCGCCGGCATGCCATCGAGCAGGCCTACAAGCAGACCTTGGCCGAACGGCCTGAAGCCACGGCCATCAGTGAGGAAGACAAAGCCATCATCATCGAGACGCTGGTGGCTGTGGATAAAGCCCTGTCCGGACTCGGCGAGCGAACGCGACGGATCTTCCTGTTGTCGCAGATCGAGGGGCTGACTTATCAACAGATCGCCGATCAACTGCAGGTGTCGCTGACCACGGTGAAGAAGCACATGATCCGTGCATTGACTGAATGCTCGCTGATCATGGCCAGCCTGTAATGGCCGCCCCCGATCGCAAGACCTTCGAGGCCGCTGCTCACTGGTATGTACAGTTTCAATCCCAAACGCCTACGGCTGCTGAACGCCTTGCCTGGCAACAATGGCTCAACGGCGATCCGTCCCATCAGGCGGCGTGGAACCAGATGGAGCAATTGCAGCGCAGTCTCGGCGCCCTGCCCCAGGATTTCACCCGCCGGGCATTGTCGACCACGCAACAACGTCGCCAGGTATTGAAGTGGATGCTGGTAATGGGCGGTACCGGGTGCCTGGGCTGGAATGTCCAGCAACACACCTCCCTGGGCAATGTTTGGGCCGACTACCGGACCTCTGTGGGGGAACGCCGGCGTATCGCATTGGCTGACGGCACACGGATTGATCTGAATACCAGCACGGCGATTGACGTGATCTTCGACGGGCGCCAACGTTTGATCCGGCTGCGTGAAGGTGAAGTACTTATCCACACCGGCAAGTTGGGCGGGCACACGCCCTTTTATGTCGAAACCCGCCAGGGCCGAGTCCAGGCATTGGGTACTCGGTTTACAGTGCGCCAGTTGCCGGATTCCACGCGTGTCGGTGTTCTGGAGGATCGCGTAAGTGTGGCCCCTGGTGACCGGCCCAACCATGCTCGACTGCTCGGTGCCGGTGAAAGCGCTGACTTTGATCGTCAAAACGTAGGGCTTGGCCACACGTATAGCGGGTCCCAGGCTGCCTGGGTCGACGGCCAGCTGATCGTATTGGATGCTCGCCTCGGGGATGTGATCGAAGACCTTGCCCGCTACCGTCCGGGCGTCCTGAAATGCGACTTGGCTAGTGCACGCCTACGTGTTTCCGGGACTTTCCGCCTCGATTCCACCGATGCGGTGCTGGCGAATCTGCAGGCAACCTTGCCCATTCAGGTGAAATACTTCACTCGCTATTGGGTTTCGGTGAAGCGAATCGCTTGATCGGAAAAAATATCCTCACAAGGGGTTATCTTTTTTTTACCTGGCACGGCCCTAAAGGTAATCACGACGCCACCTTCAGGGCTTACCCACCTATGCGCCTTCGCACCAAGCTCCGCCAGCGACTTTCCTACCACGGTATGACGTGCAGCCTACTGCTCGGCACAGCAGCCACAGCCGGTGTTTTGCTATCCAATGACGCCATGGCCGCCAGCACGGTGCAGCATTACGCCATTGCGGCTGGTCCCCTGGACAATGCCTTGAGCCAATTTGCCGCCAGGGCGAATGTGATTCTGTCTTTCTCGCCCCAACAAACCGCGCGCTTGAACAGCACCGGGCTGGAAGGTGACTATTCGATTGAGCAAGGCTTTGCACTGTTGCTGCAGAACTCGGGGTTACAAGCGGTAGTCCAGGCGCCTGGCAGCTATGTCTTGCAGGCCATTCCTACAGGGCAACTCACGCTCGCGCCCACCACGGTCAGTACTTATCAACAGGCTGGGTTCAATCAGGAGATCGCCGGGGATGTGGGCTACAAAGCGCAAAACAGCCGTATCGGCACCAAGACCAGCACGCCTCTGTCGGAAACACCGCGTTCGGTATCGGTCGTCACCGGCCAGCGCATCAAGGACCAGAAGTCGCAGACCCTGACTGAAGTATTGGGCTACGTGCCAGGTATCTTCGCGCCGCCCTTTGCTGCTGGCGACGGTCTCGCAGGTGACTTGTTCTTCATCCGCGGTTTCAATGCCACGGATTACGGCTACGGCCTGCTGCGAGATGGCCTGCGTGTACAAGGCAATCGGTACGACACCACCAGTGAGCCCTATGGCCTGGAGCGGGTCGAAATATTCCGTGGGCCCTCTTCCCTGCTGTACGGTGAAAACGCGCCTGGCGGTTTAGTGAACCTGGTGAGCAAACATCCGACTGCCACGCCGCAGGGTGAAGTGCAGCTCGGTTATGGCTCGAATAATCGGCGTCAGTTGGGTGTGGATATCTCTGGTCCACTCAACGACAGCGACAATATCCTTGGCCGGGTGGTGATGCTCGGCCGCAAGTCTGATACGCAGACTGACCATGTTCCTGATGATCGCCTGTATATAGCGCCTTCACTGACCCTGAATTTCGACGACTTCAACACGCTCACTCTGTTGGCCAATTACCAAAAGGACCACACCAATCTCGAACTCGGCCTACCCGCCGCGGGGACCTTGCTTACAAATCCGAACGGAAAGCTGTCCAAGCACACCATGCTCGGCGACCCGGACTGGAATACGTTCGAACGTGAAGCCTGGAGCAGCGGCTACGAATTCAGCCACAGCTTCAATGATGAGTGGCAGTTCCGCCAGAACTCGCGGTACATGCAATCGCGCATCAACCGTCACGAAACCTGGCCGGGCACATTGAACAATGGCGGTTTCGGCACCCAACTGAACATGACGGCCTACGACCGCTACAACAAGTCGATGGTCTACTCCCTGGATAACCAGTTGGAAGGCAAATTCCAGGTCGGTGACCTGGAAAATACCGTGCTGTTCGGCGCCAGCTATGACCGCACCTCGTTCAACCAGGATTGGGACGCAGGCTTCGCCGGCACCATCAATGTGTATAACCCCGTGTACCTGCGTGAGCCGCTTACCCCGGTGGCTGTGCAAAACACCTTGCTCGAGCAGCAGATGAAGGGTGTTTATGCACAAATCCAGAGCAAGTATGACCACTGGTTGTTCCTGCTGGGCGGCCGCCAGGACTGGGTCGACAGTGATTTCCGCGACAAGGTCAACAAGGCCAGCGACACCGGCTCCGAAGACCGCAAGTTTACCTACCAGGGCGGGGTGATGTACCAGTTCGACAACGGCCTGACGCCGTACGTCAGCTACTCCACCGCATTTGTGCCTGTACAGCAGATCTCCAACGCCGGTTCACCGTTGAAGCCGATCACCAGTAGTCAGTATGAAGTGGGGGTGAAGTACGAACCGGTCGGCTGGGATACGGCGATGACCCTGTCGGTGTATGACTTGCGCAAGGAAGATGACACCTACCTCGACGCCACCACCAACAGCTACCGCCAGGTGGGCGAAAGCCGGGCCAAAGGGGCCGAGGTCGAGGTGAACAGCAACATCACGCCCAACCTGAATGTGACCGCAGCCTACACCTACACTGACGCTCGTATTACCAAGGACTCGGCTACCTCGCTGGTCGAGGGGCATCAGATGACGGGGGTTCCGCGCAACCAGGCCTCGGTGTGGGGCAAGTACCGCTTCCTCGATGGCCAACTCAGGGGCTTGTCCCTGGGCGGCGGTGTGCGCTATTTCGACAGTACGTTTTCTTACACCCAGCCAAGCCTGTACGGAAAGCTGGATGCTGGGAGCGTCACTCTGGTGGACGCAGCCGTCGGCTATCAGATCGACAAGCACTGGTCAGTGGACGTGAACGCCAAGAACCTGTTCGACAAGGAGTATGTTTCTGGATGCAACGACGCGGGCCGCTGCTACTGGGGTGACAGTCGTACACTGCTTGGGACTGTTTCGTACAACTGGTGATGGATGAAGGCCTGAAGAATCAAAATGATCTTCAGGCCGCTATCGCTGGCAAGCCTGCTCCTACTTGCCGATACAGAAGCTGGAGAAGATCCGTCCCAACAAATCATCGGAGCTGAATGCGCCGGTGATTTCTCCCAACAGCTGCTGCGCCTGGCGAAGATCCTCAGCCAGCAGCTCCCCCGCCCCCGCCAAGGTCAACTGCGCCCGGCCGTGCTCCAATGCCGAGCTTGCATGGCGCAGCGCCTCCAGGTGCCTGCGGCGCGCACTGAAGCTGCTTTCCGACGTCTGCTCGTAACCCATGCAGGCCTTGAGATGCTCGCGCAGCAATTCCAGGCCCTCACCCGCAGACTTGGCGCTCAGGCTGATAGTGACGTGGCCATCAGCGCTGGTTTCCATCGCAATGGCTTCACCCGTCAGATCGGCTTTGTTACGAATCAAGGTGACTTTGGCCGGGTCCGGCCGTTGCTCGAGGAATTCCGGCCACAATGCAAAAGGATCCACAGCCTCCGGCGCGGTGGCGTCCACCACCAGCAGTACCCGGTCCGCTTCGCCGATGGCTTTGAGCGCGCGTTCCACGCCGATCTTTTCCACCTGGTCATCGGTATCGCGTAAACCGGCGGTGTCGACGACGTGCAACGGCATGCCATCGATGTGGATATGTTCGCGCAGGATATCCCGGGTGGTGCCGGCGATCTCGGTGACAATGGCTGCTTCACGCCCCGCCAGCGCATTGAGCAGGCTGGATTTGCCGGCATTGGGACGCCCGGCGATCACGACGGTCATGCCGTCTCGCAGCAACGCGCCTTGCCCGGCTTCCCGCAGGACTGTGGATAACTCATCACGGACCTTATCCAGCATCGCCAATACATGGCCATCGGCAAGGAAGTCGATTTCCTCTTCAGGAAAATCAATCGCCGCCTCGACGTAGATGCGCAGGCTGATCAACTGTTCGGTCAAGTTATGCACACGCAGGGAAAAAGCGCCCTGCAGAGAGCGCAGCGCATTGCGTGCAGCTTGCGCAGAACTGGCCTCGATCAAATCGGCAATCGCCTCGGCCTGTGCCAGGTCGAGCTTGTCGTTGAGGAATGCCCGCTCACTGAACTCACCCGGGCGAGCCAGGCGGCAACCCAACTGCAGGCAGCGCTGCAGCAACATATCCAGAACGATCGGGCCACCGTGCCCCTGCAATTCCAGCACGTCTTCACCCGTGAAGGAGTTGGGTCCCGGGAAATACAGGGCCAGGCCTTCGTCCAATACTTCCTCATCAGAGCCGAGGAACGGGCCGTAATGGGCATAGCGCGGCGTCAACTCTCGTCCGCTGATGGCCTTCGCGGCAATCCCGGCGAGCGGTCCGGAAATACGAACGATACCGACACCGCCGCGACCCTGAGCGGTAGCGACAGCAGCGATGGTTTCACGAGGAGCGCTCATCAGCAGGTTCCAGAATAAAAGTGACGGAAAGCAAAACGCCCCACTAGGGGGCGTCTTGAGTGGTTATCCACAGAGTAAATTACGCCTCGGCTTTTTTGGTAGCCGCTTCGATTTTACGTGTGATGTACCACTGTTGAGAGATCGACAACACGTTGTTGACCACCCAGTACAGAACCAGGCCAGCCGGGAACCACAGGAAGAAGAAGGTGAAGATGATTGGCATCATTTTCATCACCTTGGCCTGCATCGGATCCGGCGGCGTCGGGTTCAGGCGCTGCTGGATAAACATGGTCGCGCCCATGATGATCGGCAGGATAAAGAACGGGTCTTTGATCGACAGGTCAGTTATCCACAGCATGAACGGTGCCTGGCGCATTTCCACGCTTTCCAGGAGTACCCAGTACAGCGACAGGAATACCGGCATCTGTACCAGAATCGGCAAGCATCCACCCAGCGGGTTGATCTTCTCTTTCTTGTACAGCTCCATCATGGCCTGCGACATTTTCTGCCGGTCATCGCCATGTTGTTCTTTCAGTGCGGCCAGTTTAGGGGCCACGGCACGCATGCGCGCCATCGACTTGTAGCTGGCGGCCGACAGTGGGAAGAAGATCCCCTTGATCAGCATGGTCAGGAAGATGATCGACCAGCCCCAGTTACCGACGATGCTGTGGATATGTTGCAGCAGCCAGAAGATCGGCTGGGCAATGAACCACAGGATGCCGTAATCCACAGTCAGTTCCAGACCTGGGGACAACTCTTTCAGCACGGCCTGGCTTTTCGGGCCGGCGTACAGCGTAGCGCTGGTTTCAGCCTTGGCACCTGGAGCGACGGTCATCGCCGGGCCTGTGTAGCCGATGATGTAGTTGCCTTTGCTGTCCTTGCGCGCCAGTACTGCATTGTTCTGGCCGGGCTGAGGAATCCACGCGGTCACGAAGTAGTGTTGCAGCCAGGCTACCCAGCCACCGTTCACGTTATAGGTGATCGGCGCCTTGGTTTTGTCTTCGGCCACTTTATCCATGTCTTTCATGGATACTTTTTTGTACGGCTCCGAACTTGTCCACAGGGCAGCGCCCAGGTAAGTCGCGGTACCCGTCGCAGTGCTGGACGATGGATCGGAACTGGCGTCACGCTTGAGCTGCGCAAACATTGCGCCGGTCCAAGGCTGGGCGCTCTGGTTGTCGATCAGATAGGTGACAACGATGTCGTACAGGCCGCGCTTGAGTGTGAAGCGCTTGATGTAGTTGACGCCGTCCTTGCTGAACTTCAAGTCCACGACCAGTTGGTCTTGGCCATCTGCCAGTTGATAGCTCTTCTTCTCCGCAGAGAAAATCGGACGACCGGTTGCACTCGCATCAGGGCCGTTGGTGCCGATCAGGCCACTTTGTGCCTGGTAAACACGTTCGCCACCGTTATCGAACAACTGGAATGGGATTTCCGGGTGATCCTGACGACGCGGATACAGCGGAAGTGTCAGCTTGGCAACATCGCCACCTTGCGGGTCGATAGCCAGGTCCAACACATCCGTCTTGATCTGGATGAGGTCGGTGCTTGCGGCAACTGCAACTTCGGCAGGTGCTTTTGTTTCGCCCGCTGCCCGTGGAATGTCATCACTGGCGGCAGTATTGGTGCCACTTACTGTATCGGGAAGCCCCGCTGGAACAGCATTGGCAGCAACATTCTGAGTCGGCAGGGCAGCCTGGCCATAGTCCTGGTTCCACTTAAGGACCATGACGTAGGACACGATTGCCAGGGCGACGATCAGGATCGTGCGTTTAATATCCATGATTACTCGGCCATCGAAGAAGAACGGGAGGTAGGGATAGGTGGAACCGGGTCATAACCACCGGGATTCCACGGATGACAGCGACCTAAACGACGAAAGGTCAGCCAGCCACCGCGCAGAAGACCATGATTTTCTATGGCCTCTAACGCGTAGCAGGAACAACTGGGGTAGAAACGACAGTGGCTGGCCATCAGAGGACTAATGGCATAGCGATAAAACTGGATCGGAACGAGTGCCAGTTTACGCATCGGTGCTGTCTACCCCTACAGTTTCGGTGCTGACTGCTGGTGCTGGTTTGTTGGTACGCGCCAGACGTTTCCAGAGCTTGCCGAAATGCTGAATCAATTCGGGGTTTTCTACATCCCCCAAGCCTTTGCGCGCGACGATAACAATATCCCAACCAACCAGAGTGTCCTGGTGGAGGCGAAACGATTCGCGCATCAGACGCTTGAGGCGATTGCGCTCAACGGAGAGCTTTACGCTCTTCTTGCCGATCACCAACCCGAGACGGGGGTGATCAAGATCGTTGTTACGCGCAAGGAGCAGGAGATTTTTCCCCGGAACCTTGCCGGTGGGGGAGTCAAAGACTGCCTTGAAGTGCCGGGGGGTTAGCAGACGCTTTTCCCGACTGAAGTCCTGACTCACCACCAGTACCGGATTATCAAACTGCCAGACGCGCACGACCTTTGGCGCGGCGACGCGACAGGACAGCACGGCCGTTCTTGGTAGCCATGCGAGCACGGAAGCCGTGGGTACGGGCGCGTTTGATGGTGCTTGGTTGGAAAGTACGTTTCATGGCGTTGTTACCTGGTTCGTCCACAACGGGCCGGAATGGCCCCCGTTTTAAGAGACCGGCGATTCTAGAGAAAGCAAGCCTCTAGGTCAATTTCCAACCAGCTTTTCCTTCAATTAGATCTTTACGGGCCTCCAGACCTTTTCTTTCCGTTCTGCTTCCATGAGCAATGCCATAGATATAAAAATAAAGAAGGAAGTTATTTAAAGCTTTTCTGTAAAGCTTATAAAAGCTAGGCAGGCCATCCTCTGTGGATAACTACCTTAAGGCCATATTCCACGTGCTGTACAGAGAATGACAACATGGGGGAGAAGCGGTGCTCTGCCTGTGCTGCGCTGTCGGATAAGCTGTGTGTGGAATGGCATGTTATCCACAGGCCAGTTACCCACAGACTTTCGACCCCACTTGTACAACGAGCTCAGGCGCGCTTATCCACAGAGCTTATGCACAGACCATCTGTCGCATTTTTTGCAGTTAAGGCATTGATTTTGGCTGGCCTGTGAGCAACCTACATGTGGATAAGTGGGCTGCTGGCCGCTACAATGGCGGCTGTTTTTGCCTCACCGGCTTTCAACTTAGGGGATATCCGTGTCAGTGGAACTTTGGCAGCAGTGCGTGGAGCTTTTGCGCGATGAGCTGCCTGCCCAGCAATTCAACACCTGGATCCGCCCGCTACAGGTCGAAGCCGAAGGCGACGAGTTGCGTGTCTATGCGCCCAATCGTTTTGTTCTCGACTGGGTCAACGAGAAGTACCTGAGCCGCGTTCTCGAATTGCTCGATGAACACGGCAATGGCCTTGCGCCCGTGCTTTCCTTATTAATAGGCAGCAAACGCAGCTCGGCACCTCGTGCTGCACCGAATGCTCCGCTCGCAGCGAGTGCCTCGCAGGCTCAAGCCCCTGTGGCGCCTGTTAATAACTCGCCAGCGCCGGTTGCCCAGACGCCTTCGAAAGCCTCGTCGCAGAACAACGCGCCTATCAATGAAGAGCCGTCCCGCGACAGCTTCGATCCGATGGCGGGTGCCAGTTCACAGCAGGCTCCGGTCCGCGCCGAGCAGCGCACGGTGCAGGTCGAAGGTGCGCTCAAGCACACCAGCTACCTGAACCGCACGTTCACCTTCGAGAACTTCGTCGAAGGTAAATCCAACCAGCTGGCCCGCGCGGCCGCCTGGCAGGTCGCCGATAACCCCAAGCATGGTT
This sequence comes from Pseudomonas sp. LAMO17WK12:I1, assembly GCF_900177315.1. Taxonomy (NCBI): domain Bacteria; kingdom Pseudomonadati; phylum Pseudomonadota; class Gammaproteobacteria; order Pseudomonadales; family Pseudomonadaceae; genus Pseudomonas; species Pseudomonas sp. LAMO17WK12:I1. Next base: position 350,810 of record NZ_FWZV01000007.1, read on the forward strand.
ACAACCCGCTCTTCCTGTATGGCGGCGTTGGCTTGGGTAAGACCCACTTGATGCACGCTGTGGGTAACCACCTATTAAAGAAGAACCCGAATGCCAAGGTTGTGTACCTGCACTCGGAGCGCTTCGTGGCTGACATGGTCAAGGCCCTGCAGCTCAATGCGATCAACGAGTTCAAGCGGTTCTACCGCTCCGTTGATGCATTGCTGATCGATGACATTCAATTCTTCGCGCGCAAGGAGCGTTCCCAGGAAGAATTTTTCCACACCTTCAACGCCCTGCTCGAAGGCGGCCAACAGGTCATCCTGACCAGTGACCGTTACCCGAAGGAAATCGAAGGCCTGGAAGAACGCTTGAAGTCGCGCTTTGGCTGGGGCCTTACCGTTGCGGTAGAGCCGCCGGAGCTGGAGACCCGCGTAGCGATCCTGATGAAAAAGGCCGACCAGGCGAAAGTCGATCTGCCCCACGACGCCGCGTTTTTCATCGCCCAACGCATCCGTTCCAACGTGCGTGAGCTGGAAGGTGCGCTCAAGCGTGTCATTGCGCACTCTCACTTCATGGGCCGCGACATCACCATCGAGCTGATTCGCGAATCCCTGAAAGACTTGCTGGCATTGCAGGACAAACTGGTGAGTGTGGATAACATCCAGCGCACCGTGGCCGAGTACTACAAGATCAAGATTTCCGACCTGCTGTCCAAGCGCCGTTCGCGCTCGGTGGCGCGTCCTCGTCAGGTGGCCATGGCACTCTCCAAGGAGTTGACCAACCATAGCCTGCCGGAAATCGGTGATGTGTTTGGCGGCCGCGACCACACCACGGTCTTGCACGCGTGCCGCAAGATCAACGAACTTAAGGAATCCGACGCGGATATTCGCGAGGACTACAAGAACCTGCTGCGTACACTGACTACTTGATGACACCAGCGCAGCTTATTAAGGCAAGGGACTAGACCATGCATTTCACCATTCAACGCGAAGCCCTGTTGAAACCCCTGCAACTGGTCGCAGGCGTCGTCGAGCGCCGACAGACCTTGCCGGTGCTCTCCAACGTATTGCTGGTGGTCGAAGGCCAGCAATTGTCCCTGACCGGTACCGACCTGGAAGTCGAGCTGGTCGGTCGCGTGCAACTGGAAGAGCCCGCTGAACCTGGCGAGATCACAGTACCCGCGCGCAAGCTGATGGACATCTGCAAAAGCCTGCCGAACGACGCGCTGATCGACATCAAGGTTGATGAGCAGAAGTTGGTGGTCAAGGCGGGTCGCAGTCGTTTCACGCTGTCTACGTTGCCGGCCAATGATTTCCCGACTGTGGAAGAAGGCCCTGGCTCACTGACCTGCAGCCTGGAGCAAAGCAAACTGCGTCGTCTGATTGAGCGCACCAGCTTCGCCATGGCCCAGCAGGACGTACGTTACTACCTCAACGGCATGTTGCTGGAGGTGTCGGAAGGCATCATTCGCGCCGTGGCCACTGACGGTCACCGTCTGGCGATGTGCTCGATGCGCGCCGATATCGGTCAACCTGACCGTCACCAGGTGATCGTGCCGCGTAAGGGTATTCTCGAACTGGCGCGCCTGCTCACCGAGCCGGATGGCAATGTCAGCATCGTGCTGGGTCAGCACCATATCCGCGCGACCACCGGCGAGTTCACCTTCACCTCCAAGCTGGTCGACGGCAAGTTCCCGGATTACGAGCGCGTTCTGCCTAAAGGCGGCGACAAGCTGGTGATCGGTGATCGCCAGGCCCTGCGTGAAGCGTTCAGCCGTACTGCGATCCTGTCCAACGAGAAGTACCGGGGCATTCGTCTGCAGCTGGCCAACGGTCAGTTGAAAATCCAGGCCAATAACCCGGAGCAGGAAGAAGCGGAAGAGGAAGTGGGCGTCGACTACAACGGCGGTTCTTTGGAAATCGGCTTCAACGTGAGCTACTTGCTGGACGTGCTGGGTGTGATGACCACCGAACAGGTTCGCCTGATCCTGTCCGACTCCAACAGCAGCGCCCTGGTGCAGGAATCCGATAATGACGACTCGGCTTACGTTGTTATGCCGATGCGCCTGTAATCGTGCCCAGCAGAAGCTAGATGTCCCTTAGTCGCGTCTCGGTCACCGCGGTGCGCAATTTGCACCCGGTGACCTTCTCCCCCTCCCCCCGCATCAATATCCTCCACGGCGCCAACGGCAGTGGCAAAACCAGCGTGCTGGAAGCCATCCACCTGCTCGGGCTTGCCCGTTCCTTTCGCAGTGCCCGCTTGTTGCCGGTGATTCAGTACGAACAACTGGCTTGCACGGTATTTGGCCAAGTCGAACTGGCAGAGGGTGGGCACAGCAGCCTGGGGATTTCTCGTGATCGCGGCGGTGAGTTCCAGATTCGCATCGACGGGCAAAATGCTCGCAGTGCCGCACAACTGGCAGAGATCCTGCCGTTGCAACTGATCAACCCTGACAGCTTCCGCTTGTTGGAAGGCGCGCCGAAGATCCGCAGGCAGTTCCTCGACTGGGGAGTGTTCCACGTGGAACCGCGATTCATGGCCACGTGGCAGCGCCTGCAGAAGGCCCTGCGGCAGCGGAACTCATGGCTGCGGCATGGTACACTTGACGCCGCTTCGCAAGCGGCCTGGGACCGGGAATTGTGCCTGGCCAGCGATGAAATAGATGAATACCGCCGTGCCTATATCAAAGCCTTGAAACCAGTCTTTGAGCAGACCTTGAGTGAGTTGTTGGATCTCGAGGGGCTGACGCTGAGTTACTACCGTGGCTGGGACAAAGACCGTGAGCTGAGTGCAGTGCTCGCGACGTCCCTGCAGCGGGATCAGCAAATTGGCCATACCCAGGCCGGACCCCAACGGGCTGATTTGCGTCTTAGATTAGGCGCACACAATGCTGCGGATATCTTGTCCCGCGGCCAGCAGAAGTTGGTGGTGTGTGCACTGCGGATCGCCCAGGGGCATCTGGTTAGCCAAGCCCGACGTGGTCAGTGTATTTATCTGGTGGATGACTTGCCGTCTGAACTCGACGAGCAACACCGCCGTGCGTTATGCCGCTTGTTGGAAGATTTACGCTGCCAGGTGTTTATCACCTGTGTAGACCACGAATTATTGAGGGAAGGCTGGCAGACGGAAACGCCAGTCGCTTTGTTCCACGTGGAACAAGGCCGTATCACCCAGACCCACGACCATCGGGAGTGAAGGCATGAGCGAAGAAAACACGTACGACTCGACCAGCATTAAAGTGCTGAAAGGTTTGGATGCCGTACGCAAACGTCCCGGTATGTACATTGGCGACACTGATGACGGTAGCGGTCTGCACCACATGGTGTTCGAGGTGGTCGACAACTCCATCGACGAAGCTTTGGCCGGTCACTGCGACGACATCAGCATCATCATCCATCCGGACGAATCCATTACCGTGCGCGATAACGGTCGCGGCATCCCGGTAGATGTGCACAAAGAAGAAGGTGTTTCGGCGGCAGAGGTCATCATGACCGTGCTCCACGCCGGTGGTAAGTTCGACGACAACTCCTACAAAGTCTCCGGTGGTCTGCACGGTGTGGGTGTGTCGGTGGTGAACGCTCTGTCCGAAGAGCTGATCCTGACGGTTCGCCGCAGTGGCAAGATCTGGGAGCAGACCTACGTCCACGGTGTACCGCAGGAACCGATGAAAATCGTTGGCGACAGCGAAACCACTGGTACCCAGATCCACTTCAAGCCCTCGGCTGATACCTTCAAGAACATCCACTTCAGCTGGGACATCCTGGCCAAGCGGATTCGTGAATTGTCCTTCCTCAACTCCGGTGTCGGCATCGTCCTCAAGGATGAGCGCAGCGGCAAGGAAGAGCTGTTCAAATACGAAGGTGGCTTGCGTGCGTTCGTTGAATACCTGAACACCAACAAGACTGCGGTCAACCAGGTGTTCCACTTCAACATCCAGCGTGAAGACGGCATCGGCGTGGAAATCGCCCTGCAATGGAACGACAGCTTCAACGAGAACCTGTTGTGCTTCACCAACAACATTCCACAGCGTGACGGTGGTACTCACCTGGTGGGTTTCCGTTCGGCGCTGACGCGTAACCTGAACACCTATATCGAAGCCGAAGGCCTGGCGAAGAAGCATAAGGTCGCCACCACCGGTGACGATGCCCGTGAAGGCCTGACCGCAATCATCTCGGTGAAAGTGCCGGACCCTAAGTTCAGCTCCCAGACCAAAGACAAGCTGGTGTCTTCCGAAGTGAAAACTGCGGTTGAACAGGAGATGGGTAAGTACTTCTCCGACTTCCTGCTGGAAAACCCGAACGAAGCCAAGCTGGTTGTCGGCAAGATGATCGACGCCGCACGTGCCCGTGAAGCGGCGCGTAAAGCCCGTGAGATGACCCGCCGTAAAGGTGCGCTGGATATTGCCGGCTTGCCAGGCAAACTGGCTGACTGCCAGGAGAAGGACCCTGCCCTCTCCGAACTGTACCTGGTGGAGGGTGACTCTGCTGGCGGTTCCGCCAAGCAGGGTCGTAACCGTCGCACCCAGGCCATCCTGCCGTTGAAGGGTAAGATCCTCAACGTCGAAAAGGCTCGTTTCGACAAGATGATTTCCTCCCAGGAAGTCGGCACCTTGATCACGGCACTCGGCTGCGGTATTGGCCGAGACGAGTACAACATCGACAAGCTTCGCTATCACAACATCATCATCATGACCGATGCTGACGTCGACGGTTCGCACATCCGTACCCTGCTGCTGACCTTCTTCTTCCGTCAGTTGCCCGAGCTGATCGAGCGTGGCTACATCTACATCGCCCAGCCGCCGTTGTACAAAGTGAAGAAAGGCAAGCAAGAGCAATACATCAAAGACGACGACGCCATGGAAGAGTACATGACGCAGTCGGCCCTGGAAGATGCCAGCCTGCACTTGAACGACGAAGCCCCGGGGATCTCCGGCGAGGCGCTGGAGCGTCTGGTTAACGACTTCCGTATGGTGATGAAGACACTCAAGCGCCTGTCGCGCCTGTACCCACAGGAATTGACCGAGCACTTCATCTACCTGCCGTCCGTAAGCCTGGAGCAGTTGGGCGACCACGCACACATGCAGGAATGGCTGGCCCAGTACGAAGTGCGCCTGCGCACTGTCGAAAAATCCGGCCTGGTGTACAAAGCCAGCCTGCGTGAAGACCGTGAACGTAACGTCTGGCTGCCAGAGGTCGAATTGATCTCCCACGGCCTGTCGAACTACGTCACCTTCAACCGCGACTTCTTCGGCAGCAACGACTACAAGACCGTTGTGACCCTCGGCGCGCAACTGAGCACCCTGCTGGACGACGGTGCTTATATTCAGCGTGGCGAGCGTAAGAAAGCGGTCAAGGAGTTCAAGGAAGCCCTGGACTGGTTGATGGCGGAAAGCACCAAGCGCCACACGATCCAGCGATACAAAGGTCTGGGCGAAATGAACCCGGATCAGCTGTGGGAAACCACCATGGACCCAGCTCAGCGTCGTATGCTGCGCGTAACCATCGAGGACGCCATTGGCGCAGACCAGATCTTCAACACCCTGATGGGTGATGCGGTCGAACCTCGCCGTGACTTCATCGAGAGCAATGCCCTGGCAGTGTCTAACCTGGACTTCTGATTCCGGTGTAGGTTGAAAGGATAGTTGCGATGTTTCACAAATAAATGTTCGACCAGCCCCTAGGGTTAGGTTGCCATTTTTGAAAAGGGCCCGCTTACAGCGGGCCTTTTTTTGGTTCACGGAATCCTGGGAAACACAGAAACAAGAACGCCGATCTGATTGATGAACCCCGGCTAATCCAAAGAATTCAAAACCCAGGCAGTTATAACAGCGTCACCTTGTTTACTGCGCTGGACCATCTTCAGGGACGCTTGATCAGTTGCATAAAGTGCCAACGCTGCTATCAGTAAGGCTCCTCGGGTGCGAGCGCGCTACACTGGCAAAAATAGCTCGGGACGGGGTTCTGGAAGATGACGCTGGTAACGGATGAAGAGTTTGATGCCGCTTTGGCTGTGATGCAAAAGCTGCTTTGGGCTGATCCCCAGGATAGAGAGCGACTGCAAACGCTTGGCCTTAATCTCATCCCTTGCAATTTTTACTCAAGTACACCATCGATTTCCGAAACGTATAGCTCCTATGAATACAACGAATCAGAACCACCGTATCTGCACAGTGTCCTGTTTGATCAGGAAAAACTCCGGGCGGAGTTGATCAAGCTGATTCCGTACGCGGTGGATTTCAATCCTGCTGAAGTGGATGATCACGAAACTTGTACCTCCTATTTCTGGAAAAACGGCCAATTCACATGCAGTGATGCCATGGCCTATTACGCCTATGTCAGGCAGATCCGCCCGAAGACCATTGTGGAGATAGGCAGTGGGTTCTCATCACTGATTGCCCTGGAGGCGCTGGGCAAAAACGGAACGGGACGGTTGCACTGCATAGAACCTTTTCCGAGGCCCTTTATCACGTCGCTGAGCAACGAGGGCGCCCTTCAATTGGAAACGATACGTGCCCAGGATTTGACCGTTGAGATGTTGAATTCCACGCTGCAAGATGGCGATATCCTGTTTATCGATTCCACCCACACGGTCAAAACAGGTAGCGATTGCCTGCATATTTACCTTCGCTTGCTACCGAAAATAACCAGGAAAATATTTGTCCATGTTCATGATGTTTTTCTGCCCTTTGGTCTTCCACAGAAGTGGTTGATCGATCACCAGATCTACTGGACCGAACAGTATTTACTGCTGGCGCTGTTGATTGACAACCCACGCACGAAACTGTTGTTCGGCAATGCGTACCACAAACATTTCAACGATGATCTTTTGACCAAACTCATGCAGGGTCGATCTGAAAGCGGCGGGGCCAGTTTCTGGTTTGAGTTTGATGGGCGCATATCCACTACGGATTTAACCAGAGCAGGCGTCGAAGACCTCTAGAGTTGCGTATCCAGCGCCTTGAGTGGCTTTCGAACACTGAGGGCTCATCATCTATTTTGTGAGTCCACACCAGGTACAACACCAAAATAAAAAAGGCCAAAGCATAACGTTGGCCTTTTTTATTGCGTGGGAAATCAACTTCTGCAAAATGCTCCACGTGGAACATCGTGGTTTTTATCCATGAGAAGAAGCCGCCGCCACACTCTCCAACCGATACCCATACCCATAGATCGTCAACAGCTGCCAACCCCTGTCAGCAGTAAGCCCCAGCTTGTTGCGTAGCCGATAGATATGCGTATCCAGTGGCCGCGAGGACACCATTTCTTCATGGGTCCAGAACCGCTCATAAAGGTACTCGCGTGACAGCGGCCGAGCCAGGTTGGCGAACAAGCAGCTCGCCAGGCGGTATTCGCGTTCGGTAAGGTTGATCGGTTTGCCTGCGCGTGTGACGGTCAACTCTGCATCGTCGAAGGTCAGGTCGTTGAAACTCTGCACTTCAGGGGTTGCCGATCTCTGCAGGCCATGCCGACGTAGAACGGCTGTCACTCGTGCCTTCAGTTCGTTAGGTCGAAAGGGTTTGCTGACGTAGTCGTCGGCCCCGCTGTTCAATGCGCTGACGATATCGCTTTCGGCATCACGGCTGGTGAGCATGATGACTGCAGGTGGCGACTCCATGTGTTCACGGGTCCAGCGCAATAAGGCAATACCGGTGATGTCGGGCAGTTGCCAGTCGAGTATCAGCAGGTCGAAGGTCTCCCGGCGCAATTGTCGCAGCAGGTCTTCGCCGCGCTCGAAGCAATGCAGTGTCCAGGGTTGTTCGGCGGTGCTGGGGATTTGTCGCAGTGTCTGTTCCACCCGTCGCAATTCAGCGGGTTCGTCATCCAGTATTGCGACACGCATGGGGGGGTCCTTTCTTCTTGAAGAGTACGGCAGTCGTATTGAGGGGCACGTACTGCGCAGATGCCGGTCAATGAATCTGAAGAATTGTGCTCAGGTTCGTCGACCCCTTGGATCTCTCGGTACGCTGGGATCAATAAGCGAATACGCCATTGAAAGCCCTCCATACCTATGTGGGAAAGATACCGGCTCCAGGCGTTAAGGAAAAGGATCAGCCGACGCATGCGCTGTCGTAAACTCCTGTGCCCCGATAGTGGATGCCCTTTGGACTCCCCGCCGTTATGAACATCCAGCAGGAAATTTTTTCCACCGTGTCGAAAATGAGCTTCACTGGGCTCAATGCGTCGCTCTATCACGTACGCGTGTCGGCTTACGCCGTGCAACGCCTGAGGAGGAATCGGGGGTCTATGCCATCTTCTATCGCACGCCAACAACTCAAGCGCGTTGATCCATGATGCTCTGGGGAAAGGCCGAAAAGCGCCAACCCACCCATGCCCAGCGCCTGTTCCACGGTCTGGTACGTGAGTGGTTATGGATCGGTTTGCTGCTGTTGCCAATCACTGCCTACCTCTCGATGAGTCCTGGCCTGGCCTTGAACAACCCGCTATACGACAGCCTTCGACGTCTGGCGCCCCTGCCGGTGGATCCGCGCATCCTGCTGGTAACCATCGATGACCCTAGCCTGAAGAAACTCGGCCAGTGGCCCTGGCCGCGCAGTGTGCACGCCGACCTGATCGATCGCCTGAGCGCGGCGCAGCCGGCCGGTATCCTGTTTGATGTGATCTTCAGCGAGCCCGGTAACCCGGTCAATGACAAGCGCCTGGCCGACGCGGTGTGCAACGCCGGCAACGTATTGTTGCCCTTGGCTCGTGACGATTCGGCCAGCTACAGCCAGTCTGGGGCACAAATGCTGTCGCTGCTCAAATGTGCCAAGGGTGTCGGGCATATCAATGTGGAGGCGGATAGCGATGGCGTGGTCCGCAGGCTGTATATGCGCGAGGGGCCAGCCGGTGCCACGGCGCTTCAGTTAGCGTGGCTGGCTTTCGCGATGAGCGGGCAATCGGCCGAGATGCCCGGGGAACCTCTGCCATCGATCACCCAGGATTGGCACCGGGAGCATGCGGTCCGTATCCCGTTTATTGCTGCCGACACCCATTTCCCGAGCGTCTCTTATGTCAGCGTATTACGTGGTGAGGTCCCTCCTGAGCGGTTGCGGGGCCGTCTGATTCTGGTGGGGGCGACAGCGTCGGGCATGGGCGATCGCTTTGTCACACCGCTCTCGCCTATGGCCGGTACGACCGCGGGTGTGGAGATCCAGGCCAATGTGCTCAATGGCTTGCTGCAAGGTCGAAGTATCGTGGACATGCCCGGTTGGCTGGCCGCACTGATGGCAACGTCCTTGGTGGCAATGCTGCTGGGCCTGCTGCTCTACCGTCCACGCTATGCGCTGTGGATGACCCTGGGATGCATGTGCTTGGCCTTGCTCGGTTCAGCGGCCTTATTGCGCCTGGGCTACTGGTGGTCGCCTGCGGCCTGCTTGATCGGTTTGCTGCTCAGCTACCTGATCTGGAACTGGCGGCGTCTCAGCGTGATCCTGGCCTACTTCGGCTGGGAATTGGCGCGCCTGGATAACGAACCCAAAGTCTTGCCCGAGCGCCGCCGTGCACCCGCCAATAAGGGTGACGTATTGCAGGGCCGTATCTTTGCCTTGGAGCAAGCCGTCAGTCGTACGCGGGACACGCGACGGTTTATGGCTGATGGATTGGAATGCCTGCCGGTGGCGACACTGATCACAGACACCCAGGGTAATGTCCTGTTGGCCAACCGCATCGCCCGGGAAGTGTTCGGCAATGACTTGATCAACCATAACCTTCTGGAGCAACTGGCCGACCTGGGTTATCCGCCGCTGCACAATGGCGTACGCCCTACCCTCTCGACACTGGAACTCGTTGAGTTTCGTGATATCCACCAACGCAGCCTGCGCATGGAGCTTGCCCCCTTGCTGCCGGCCGAAGGGGATGTCGCGCTGGGATGGCTGCTGAGCCTCACCGACCTGAGCAAGGAGCGCGAGGCCCAGCAGCATCGGGAAACCATGCTGCGCTTCCTCTCCCACGACTTGCGCGCCCCCCACTCGGCGATCCTCGCCCTGTTGGATGTGCACGACAGTGAGTCGCCGATATTTGCACAGATAGAGCAACAAGTACGCCGCGCCTTGAGCCTGACCGAATCATTTGTGCAACTGGCGAGGGCTGAGGCCGATGGCTACCAGTTCGAGCCTACGCTGTTCGCCATGTTGGTAATGGATGCCTTTGATCAAGTGGCCGTGATCGCCCAGCTCAAGGGGATTCACCTGGTCCACGATCTGGACGAGGCCGACGAAGGGATGGTGTCAGCCGATCAATCGCTGCTCACCCGCGCATTGTTCAATGTGCTGGAGAACGCGATCAAATATTCCCCGTCCGGTACCACTGTCCGGCTGCGACACAGCAGCGCGCAAGGCTGGCTGGAATGCCGCATCAGCGACCAGGGCCCAGGCATAGCCGCCGAGGATTTGCCTGAACTGTTCAGCCAGTACAAGCGCTTTGACTCGGCCCAAGGCAGCGAAGGGCTGGGGTTGGGACTGAGCATGGTCAAGGCGGTGGTGGAGCGTCATGGGGGCCGTATCGAGTGTGAAAGCACCGTGGGCAAAGGCACCACTTTCCGCCTGCAGTTGCCCTTGCTGGACGACTGCTAAAACGTACTTTTCCGCTGTGCATAAAAAACCGGTCTCAAGGACCGGTTTTTTAATGAAGGAAAAAACTTATGCACGTTTTTTGCGATTTTAATGGATTTGGAAATATCTAACTAAATCAACTTATTAGGACCAAAAAAAGCCAATTCGCCAACAAAGCGTACACAGGTTATCCACAGATGCTCATACCACCGGCGTCTCCACCACAATCGGCTCTGGCGGTAGGGAACCCATGGCCCGCTGCTGCGCTTCATTCCATGCCTGGGCACGGTCATTCAGCGCGGCAATGGCGCGTGGGCCTTCCCCTTCTGCGTACATTGGCTCGCCTATCACCACAGTGATGGTGCCTGCGCGTTTTGCCCAACCCGCCTTCGGCCAGAACTTGCCGGCGTTATGCGCAATCGGCAGCACCGGCAGGTTTGCGTTAACTGCCAATGCGGTACCGCCGCGAGAGAACTTGCCTACTGTCCCAAAGGGTACCCGCGTACCTTCCGGGAAGATCAGCACCCACACGCCATCCTTGAGCAGTTCATCGCCCTTCTTGGCGACGTGCTTGAGCGCCGCCTTGGGGTTGTCACGGTCGATGGCGATCGGGCGCAACATGGCCATGGCCCAGCCGAAGAACGGCACGTACAGCAGCTCGCGCTTGAGCACCTGGCTCAACGGCGAGAAGTAAGCCGAGAGGAAGAAGGTCTCCCAGGTGCTCTGGTGGTTCGACAGAATCACGCACGGCTGCTCCGGTACGTTTTCAGCGCCCTTGATCTCGAAACGAATGTTCAGGAACGCCTTGGTCAGCCACAACGCGCAGCGGCACCAATAGACGTTGATAAAGCGATAGCGCGCCTTGAACGGCAGGAACGGCGCAATAAAAAAGCTCAGGGTGCACCAGAGAAACGAACTGGTGCCCAGCAGCAGGTAAAAGAAAAAGGTTCTGATGGCCTGCAAAATCGACATGGCGGCATTTACCGTTGCGGGACATGGCCCGCCTGTTAAAAGCGCACTCCCGAACAGTCCTTGGCCAGGAAGTCGAGGGCGGCTAGTTGTTGATAAGTTCTGCGGCAACCGCCGCCAGATCGTCAAAAATCAAGGTGCCTACCGGCAGGTTTTTCGCCTGGGTCTTTTCGCCTTTCCCGGTCTTTACCAAAACTGGCTGAGAGTCGACGGCTTTGGCCGCCTCCAGGTCACCGAGGCTGTCCCCGACGAACCATATCCCAGCCAAGGGCACCTTGTAATGTTCTGCAATGGTTTTCAACATGCCAGGCTTGGGTTTGCGGCAATCGCAGCCCTCATCCGGCCCGTGAGGGCAGTACACCACCAGCCCCACTTCCCCGCCCTGCTCCGCCACCAGCGTGCGCAAGCGCGTGTGCATGGCGTCCAGGGTGGCGATGTCGTAATAGCCGCGGGCGATGCCGGACTGGTTGGTGGCGATGGCCACCGTCCAGCCGGCTTTGCTCAACTGCGCGATGGCCTCGATCGAACCGGGCAGTGGAATCCATTCCGCCACCGACTTGATGTAAGCGTCGGAGTCGTAGTTGATCACCCCGTCCCGATCGAGAATCAGCAGTTTCAACATGGTCAGCTCAGTGTCGAAATGTCAGCGATGTTGACGAACAGGCCACGCAGACGCGCCAGCATGGCGTAGCGGTTTTTCCGCACGCCGGCATCTTCGGCATTGATCATCACCGCTTCGAAGAACGCATCCACCGGCTCACGCAAGGTCGCCAGGCGTGCCAGGGCTTCGGCGTAATTGCGTTCGGCGATCAGCGGCTTCACCGCGTTCTCTGCCTTGGCAATGGCAGAATTCAGCGAGAACTCCTTGGCGTCGGCGAACAGGCCTGGGTCGACATCGGCGTTGCCCAGGCCTTCGGCCTTGCCCAGCAGGTTCGACACACGCTTGTTCACAGCGGCCAGGGCGTCGGCTTCCGGCAGCTTACGGAACGCCTGTACGGCTTGTACGCGTTGATCGAAGTCCAGCGCCGAACCCGGTTGCAGGGCACGTACCGACAGGTAGACGGAAACGTCCACGCCTTCGTCTTCATAACGCGCACGCAGGCGGTCGAACACGAACTCCAGCACTTGCTCGGCCAGGCCGGCTTGCTTGACCTTGCCACCGAACTGGCCGACCGCGAACACCACGGCCTGGGTCAGGTCGAGGTCGAGTTTCTTGTCGATCAGGATACGCAGCACGCCGAGGGCCGCGCGACGCAGGGCATACGGGTCTTTGCTACCGGTAGGCAGCATGCCGATACCGAAGATACCGACGAGGGTATCCAGCTTGTCGGCGATGGCCACGGCCGCACCGGTCAGGGTGGTCGGCAGCTCGGCGCCGGCGCCACGCGGCATGTACTGCTCGTTCAGCGCCAGCGCGACATCGTCCGCCTCGCCATCGTTGAGGGCGTAGTAGTAACCGGCAACGCCCTGCATCTCCGGGAACTCGCCGACCATTTCGGTGGCCAGGTCGCACTTGGACAGCAAGCCTGCACGCGCAGCCCAGGCGGCATCACCGCCGATGCGTGGGGCAATGTAGGCCGCCAGCTTGGAAACGCGCACGGCCTTGTCGTAGACGCTGCCAAGTTTTTCCTGGAACACCACGTTCTGCAGGCGCAGGTTGAAGTCTTCCAGCTTCTGCTTCTTGTCTTGCTTGAAGAAGAACTCGGCGTCAGTCAGGCGCGGACGCACGACTTTCTCGTTACCGGCGATGATCTGCTGCGGGTCCTTGCTTTCGATGTTGGCCACGGTGATAAAGCGCGGCAGCAACTTGCCGTCCACGTCCAGCAGGCAGAAATACTTCTGGTTGTCCTGCATGGTGGTGATCAGCGCTTCCTGCGGCACATCGAGGAAACGTTCTTCGAACGAGCACACCAGCGGCACCGGCCATTCAACCAGCGCGGTCACTTCGTCGAGCAGGCTTGGCGGCACGATGGCGGTGCCTTCCTGCAGGCGGGCGAGTTCTTCGGTGCGTTTGCTGATCAGATCGCGACGCTCGTTGGCATCGGCCAGCACGTAGGCAGCACGCAGATCGGCGGCATAGTTAGCCGGCGAAGTGATGCGCACCGCTTGTGGATGGTGGAAGCGATGGCCACGGGAATCACGGCCAGCTTTCTGGGCGAGGATGGTGCAATCGATGACCTGGTCACCGAGCAGCATCACCAGCCACTGGGTCGGGCGCACGAACTCTTCCTTGCGCGCGCCCCAGCGCATGCGCTTGGGAATCGGCAGGTCGTTCAGGGAGTCTTCGACGATGGTCGGCAACAGGCTGGCGGTGGGCTTGCCTGTGATGACCTGGCTGAAACGCAGTTTCGGGCCGCTCTGGTCGATCTCGCTCAGCTCGACGCCACACTTCTTGGCGAAGCCCAGTGCGGCTTGGGTCGGGTTGCCTTCGGCGTCGAAAGCCGCCTGGCGTGGCGGGCCGTCGAGGTTGATGCTGCGGTCCGGCTGCTGGGTTTCCAGCGCGGTCAGCAACACGGCCAGGCGGCGCGGTGCGGCGTAGACTTTTTTCGCTTCAAATTTCAGGCCGGCGCTCTGCAGGCCTTTTTCGATACCGGCCAGGAACGCATCGGCCAGGGTATTGAGTGCCTTGGGTGGCAGCTCTTCGGTGCCCAGTTCAACCAGGAAATCTTGAGCACTCATTGTGCAGCCTCCAGCTTAGCCAACACTTCATCACGCAGGTCCGGGGTGGCCATCGGGAAGCCCAGCTTGGCGCGAGCCAGCAGGTAGGCTTGAGCGACGGAACGCGCCAGGGTGCGTACACGCAGGATGTATTGCTGGCGCGCGGTTACCGAGATGGCACGACGGGCGTCCAGCAGGTTGAAGGTATGGGAGGCCTTCAACACCATTTCATAGCTCGGCAACGGCAGCGGCTGGTCGAGTTCGATCAGGCGCTTGGCTTCGCTTTCATAGAAGTCGAACAGTTCGAACAGCTTGTCGACGTTGGCGTGTTCGAAGTTGTAGGTCGATTGCTCCACTTCGTTCTGGTGGAACACGTCGCCATAGGTCACTTTGCCGAACGGGCCGTCAGCCCACACCAGGTCGTAGACCGAATCCACGCCCTGCAGGTACATGGCCAGGCGCTCGAGGCCGTAGGTGATCTCACCGGTTACCGGGTAGCACTCGATGCCACCGGCCTGCTGGAAGTAGGTGAACTGGGTGACTTCCATGCCATTGAGCCAGACTTCCCAGCCCAGGCCCCAGGCGCCGAGGGTGGGCGACTCCCAGTTGTCTTCGACGAAACGGATGTCGTGCACCAGCGGGTCGAGGCCCACGTGCTTGAGCGAGCCCAGGTACAGTTCCTGGAAGTTGTCCGGGTTCGGCTTCAGGACTACCTGGAACTGATAGTAGTGCTGCAGACGGTTCGGGTTTTCGCCGTAGCGGCCGTCAGTCGGGCGACGACTGGGCTGCACATAAGCGGCGTTCCAGGTTTCCGGGCCGATGGCCCGCAGGAATGTAGCGGTGTGGAAAGTGCCGGCGCCTACTTCCATATCGTAGGGCTGAAGTACCACACAACCTTGCTCGGCCCAGTATTGCTGGAGGGCGAGGATCAAGTCTTGGAAGGTACGCACGGCTGGCGTAGGCTGGCTCACGAAATTCACCTGTTACTTGGGCTGCGATTTAAAGAGCGGGAGTATACCCGATTCGGCCGCGCCACCATCCCCTGGAGCCTTATGCCACGCTGCTTTTGGTGTTCTGAAGATCCGCTGTACATGGCTTATCACGATCAGGAGTGGGGAACGCCGCTGCGCGATGCGCAGGGTTTGTTCGAGTTGCTTTTGCTCGAAGGGTTCCAGGCGGGCCTGTCCTGGATCACCGTTCTACGCAAACGCGAGCATTATCGAAAGGTCTTGTTTGGTTTTGATGCCCTGCGTCTGGCACAGCTGACCGATGCCGAGATCGAAGCGCTGATGCTTGACCCTGGCATTGTGCGTAACCGCCTCAAGCTCAATGCCACCCGGCGCAACGCCGCAGCCTGGCTGGCGCTTGAAGATCCGGTGGGGTGGCTCTGGTCGTTTGTCGGCGGCGTGCCCAAGGTCAACCATTTCAAGGACCGCAGCGAAGTGCCGGCGATTACGCCGGAGGCTGAAGCCATGAGCAAAGCACTCAAGAAAGCCGGCTTCACCTTTGTCGGCCCGACCATCTGTTACGCGTTCATGCAGGCCTCGGGCATGGTCATGGACCACACCCAGGACTGCGACCGTTACGCGGACTTGGTCAACGCCGGTTAGAATGGCGGCTTTGCGCACCACACACGATCAGGAGTGACCTGTGGAAAAGTTTAAAGGCGCCTTGCTGGTAGGCGCTCTTCGGTTGTTTGCCCTATTGCCCTGGCGCGCGGTTCAAGCGGTCGGCACGGCCATCGGCTGGATCATGTGGAAAACCCCTAACCGCTCCCGTGACACGGTGCGGATCAACCTCTCTAAATGCTTCCCGGACATGGACCCCGCCGCGCGCGAGCGCCTGGTTGGCCAGAGCCTGAAGGACATCGGCAAGTCCCTGACCGAAAGCGCCTGCGCCTGGATCTGGCCGGCCCAGCGCTCCATCGACCTGGTGCGTGAAGTCGAAGGCCTCGAGGTGCTGCACGAAGCCCTGGCCTCGGGCAAAGGTGTGGTCGGCATCACCAGCCACCTGGGCAACTGGGAGGTGTTGAACCACTTCTATTGCAGCCAGTGCAAACCGATCATTTTTTACCGTCCGCCCAAGCTCAAGGCGGTGGATGAATTGCTGCGCAAGCAGCGCGTACAACTGGGTAACCGCGTGGCGGCGTCCACCAAGGAAGGCATCCTCAGTGTGATCAAGGAAGTGCGCAAAGGCGGCCAGGTGGGTATTCCGGCCGACCCGGAGCCGGCCGAGTCCGCCGGGATCTTCGTGCCGTTCTTCGCCACCCAGGCGCTCACCAGCAAGTTCGTGCCGAACATGCTCGCCGGCCACAAGGCGGTCGGTGTGTTCCTGCATGCGCTGCGGCTGCCGGACGGTTCGGGCTACAAAGTGATTCTGGAAGCGGCGCCGGAAGACATGTACAGCACCGACACCGCCACGTCCTGCGCGGCGATGAGCAAAGTGGTGGAGCGTTATGTCGGCGCCTACCCGAGCCAGTACATGTGGAGCATGAAGCGCTTCAAGAAACGCCCGCCGGGTGAGGCGCGGTGGTACTGACCCAGAGCCAATCCAAAACCAAATGTGGGAGGGGGCTTGCTCCCGATAGCAGTGTGTCAGCCAATGCATAGTTGACTGAACCACCGCTATCGGGAGCAAGCCCCCTCCCACATTTTCGATCTGCTTAGCTTTGGCGCTCGAGTTTCTTCAGGAACACCGTCATCTCTTTCTCGGCCTGCTTGTCGCCATGGGCCTGGGCCGCTTCGATGCCCTTCTCCCACGCCTGTCGCGCCGCGGCGTTATCACCCTGCCCCAGCTGCGCCTTGCCCAACAACTTCCACGCCGCCGAATACTTCGGATCGAACTCGACGCATTTGTGCAAATGCTCCGCCGCCTTGGCATTGTCCTTCAGGTCCAGATAACCCTTGCCCAGCCCAAAGCGCAGCAGGGAATTATCCACACCCTTGGCGAGCATTTTTTCCAGGGATTCGAGCATGTCGGTCACTCCGGTTGATCAGAAAAAGCTCAATCCCACGTGGAACAGCTTCTCCACATCGCGGATATGTTTTTTATCCACCAGGAACAGGATCACGTGGTCACCCGTGGCGATCACCGTGTCGTCGTGGGCGATGATCACTTCCTCATCACGAATGATTGCGCCAATGGTGGTGCCCGGCGGCAGGCCTATATCGCGGATGGCCTTGCCGATCACTTTGCTCGACTTCGAATCACCGTGGGCAATCGCTTCGATGGCCTCCGCCGCACCCCGGCGCAGGGAGTGCACGCTGACGATATCGCCACGGCGCACGTGGGCAAGCAAGGTGCCG
This sequence comes from Pseudomonas sp. LAMO17WK12:I1, assembly GCF_900177315.1. Lineage (NCBI taxonomy): Bacteria > Pseudomonadati > Pseudomonadota > Gammaproteobacteria > Pseudomonadales > Pseudomonadaceae > Pseudomonas > Pseudomonas sp. LAMO17WK12:I1. The sequence continues at coordinate 368,273 of NZ_FWZV01000007.1, forward strand.
ATGGTGGCCAGTTGTGGGCTGATGGCGATGTCGATATCGCCGCCCTGGATCAGGTCGACGTAGGCCGGGTTGTTGATGATGGTCATCACCTTCTTGGCCCCCAGCCGCTTGGCCAGCAGCGACGACATGATGTTGGCCTCGTCATCGTTGGTCAGGGCCAGGAAGATATCCGCATCGGCGATGTTTTCTTCCATCAGCAGGTCGCGGTCCGAGGCACTGCCTTGCAGTACGACCGTGCTGTCCAGGGTGTCGGACAAATGCCGGCAGCGTGCCGGGCTCATCTCGATGATTTTCACCTGGTAGCGACTCTCGATCGCTTCGGCCAGGCGCTCGCCAATCTGCCCGCCGCCGGCGATGACGATGCGTTTGTAGCTCTCATCGAGCCGACGCATTTCACTCATGACGGCACGAATATTCGCTTTGGCAGCGATGAAGAATACTTCGTCATCGGCCTCGATCACCGTATCGCCCTGGGGCAGGATCGGCCGGTCACGTCGGAAAATCGCGGCTACGCGGGTTTCCACATTCGGCATGTGTTCACGCAGTTGACGCAACTGCTGACCCACCAGCGGCCCACCGTAGTAGGCCTTCACCGCCACCAATTGCGCCTTGCCGCCGGCGAAGTCGATCACCTGCAAGGCGCCGGGGATTTCGATCAGGCGCTTGATGTAGTGGGTGACGACCTGTTCCGGGCTGATCAGCACGTCCACGGGGATAGCGTCGTTGTCGAACAGGCCGGCGCGGGTCAGGTAGGCGGCTTCACGCACCCGGGCGATCTTGGTCGGGGTGTGGAACAGGGTGTGGGCGACCTGGCAGGCGACCATATTGGTCTCGTCGCTGTTGGTGACCGCGACCAGCATGTCGGCATCGTCGGCACCCGCCTGACGCAGCACGGTAGGAAACGACGCCCGGCCTTGTACGGTGCGGATATCCAGGCGGTCGCCCAGGTTGCGCAGGCGCTCGGCATCGGTGTCGACCACGGTGATGTCATTGGCTTCACTGGCCAAATGTTCGGCCAGTGTGCCGCCAACCTGCCCTGCTCCAAGGATGATGATTTTCATCCGGTCACTCCCTTAAACCCGTTCAGCCGCGCGCGGCGGCGATCTTGATCAGTTTGGCGTAGTAGAAACCATCATGCCCGCCTTCCTGCGCGAGTAACTGGCGGCCATGGGGCTGCTTGATACCGGCGGCCGTGGCGAGGTCCAGTTCCCGCGCGCCGCTGGTGCGGGCGAGAAAGGCTTCGATCACCTCGGTGTTTTCGGTGGGCAAGGTGGAGCAGGTGGCGTAGAGCAGGATGCCGCCGACTTCGAGGGTCGGCCACAGTGCGTCGAGCAGTTCGCCTTGCAGCACCGCAAGGGCGGTGATGTCGTCGGGTTGGCGGGTGAGCTTGATGTCCGGGTGACGGCGGATCACACCGGTGGCGGAACACGGCGCGTCAAGCAGGATGCGTTGGAACGGTTTGCCGTCCCACCAGGTGGCGGTGTCGCGGCCGTCGGCAGCGATCAGCTCGGCGCTGAGGCCCAGGCGCGCGAGGTTCTCCCGTACACGCACCAGGCGCTTGGCTTCCAGATCGACCGCCACTACACCGGCCAGGTCCTTTTCGACTTCGAGGATGTGACAGGTCTTACCGCCCGGAGCACAGCAGGCGTCCAGTACACGCTGACCGGGAGCCAGGTCGAGCAGGTCGGCGGCCAGTTGCGCGGCCTCGTCCTGCACACTGATCCAGCCTTCGGCGAAGCCCGGCAGGCTGCGCACGTCGGTGGCCGCTTCCAGCACGATGCCGTCGCTGCTGTACACGCATGGCGTGGCGTTGATCCCTGCGTTCGTCAGCAAGTGCAGGTACGCATCACGGCGGTGATGACGACGATTGACCCGCAGGATCATCGGCGGGTGCGCGTTGTTGGCCGCGCAAATGGCTTCCCATTGCTCGGGCCAGAAGGCCTTCAGGGATTTTTGCAGCCAGCGCGGGTGAGCGGTGCGCACCACCGGGTCATGTTCCAACTCGGCCAGCAGTCCTTCGCTTTCGCGCTGGGCGCGGCGCAGTACCGCGTTGAGCAGGGCCTTGGCCCAGGGCTTTTTCAGCTTGTCGGCGCAACCGACGGTTTCACCGATGGCGGCGTGGGCCGGCACGCGGGTGTAGAGCAATTGATAGAGACCGACCAGCAGCAGCGCCTCGACATCAGCATCGGCCGCCTTGAAAGGCTTTTGCAGCAGCTTGGCTGCCAGCGCCGACAACCGTGGTTGCCAGCGAGCGGTGCCGAAGGCCAGGTCCTGGGTGAAACCGCGATCGCGGTCTTCGACCTTGTCCAACTGCGTGGGCAGCGAACTGTTCAGCGAAGCCTTGCCGTTGAGTACGGCGGCCAGGGCCTTGGCGGCGGCCAGACGCGGGTTCATTGGGCTGCCACCCCGAGGATCGTGCCCAGGGAAAATTTCTCACGGCGACTGTTGTACAAATCGCTGAAATTAAGCGCCTTGCCACCGGGCAATTGCAGACGGGTCAGGCACAGCGCCTGTTCGCCGCAAGCGACCAGCAGCCCCTCCTTGCTGGCACCGATGATTTCACCGGGTGCGCCTTTGCCGTCGGCCAAGGTCGCGGCCAACACTTTCAAGGCTTCGCCATTGAGGGTGCTGTGGCAGATCGGCCACGGGTTGAAGGCACGCACCAGGCGTTCCAGCTCCACAGCCGGGCGGCTCCAGTCGATGCGGGCTTCGTCCTTGTTCAGCTTGTGGGCGTAGGTGGCCAGGCTGTCGTCCTGCACCTCACCTTGCAGTGTGCCAGCGGCGAGACCGGCAATGGCCTGGATCACGGCGGGCGGGCCCATCTCGGCGAGGCGGTCGTGCAGGCTGCCACCGGTGTCTTGGGCCGTGATCGGAGTGGTGACCTTGAGCAGCATCGGGCCGGTGTCCAAACCCGCCTCCATGCGCATCACCGTCACGCCGCTTTCGCTGTCGCCTGCCTCCACGGCACGCTGGATCGGCGCCGCACCGCGCCAGCGTGGCAGCAGTGAGGCGTGGCTGTTGATACAGCCCAGGCGTGGAATATCCAGCACGACCTGGGGCAGGATCAAACCGTAGGCCACCACCACCAGCAAGTCCGGTTGCAGCGCCGCCAGTTCAGCCTGGGCCTCGGCGTTGCGCAGGGTCGGCGGTTGCAGCACGGGGATGTTGTGCTCAAGCGCCAACTGCTTGACCGGGCTCGGCATCAGTTTTTGCCCGCGACCGGCCGGGCGATCCGGCTGGGTGTACACCGCGACGATGTCATAAGGGCTGGCAAGCAGGGCCTTGAGGTGTTCGGCGGCAAATTCAGGCGTGCCGGCAAAAACAATGCGCAATGGCTCGGTCATGGGAGGTCTCGGTTAAAAGCAGTCACAAAAGAAAAAGGCTTGCCGCAGCAAGCCTTTGGAAGGAGGGCATCAAGCTTGCTGGCGATGCTTTTTTTCCAGCTTCTTCTTGATCCGGTCGCGTTTGAGCGTGGACAGGTAATCGACAAACAGCTTGCCATTGAGGTGGTCGCATTCGTGCTGGATGCACACGGCCAGCAGGCCTTCGGCAATCAGTTCGAACGGTTTGCCGTCGCGGTCGAGGGCCTTGATCTTCACGCGCAGCGGGCGCTCGACGTTCTCGTAGAACTCCGGTACCGAGAGGCAGCCTTCCTGGTATTCGCCCATCTCGTCGGTCAACGGTTCGAATTCGGGGTTGATATACACCCGCGGTTCGCTGCGATCTTCCGACAGGTCCATGACCACGACGCGCAGATGCACGTTGACCTGGGTGGCGGCGAGGCCGATACCAGGCGCTTCATACATTGTTTCAAACATGTCATCGACCAGCTGACGAACCTTGTCGTCCACTACGGCCACCGGCTTGGCGATTGTGCGCAGGCGCGAGTCGGGGAATTCGAGGATGTTCAAAATAGCCATAAGCGTAATTGCTGCACATGTGAGGTAAAGGCAAATCGGCAGTGGGAATGGACCCATACGGCCGGTGTGAAACGCCCGAAAGCCGCGAAGGCCCTGGCATTTCACGCGAACGCACATAATAAAGGAGATTCACCCCATGAGGAAATCGCTACTTATCCCCCCATTTCGAGACTGCCCCTCGACCGTAATAAATAGCCTGCTAAATAAGTTACCAACAGAGTTATCCACAGCTTGTTCCGGTCAAGGATGATCAGATGCTTTCGAAAAACTGCAATGAAATTTCCCCTTCAGAACTGGAAGCCCGCCTACGCCTGCACAGGCTGCCGGAGGTAGGCCCGAAGCGTTTTAGGTTGTTGATCGAAGCGTTCGGCAGCGCTTCAAAGGCCATCGGTGCCCCGGCCAGCGCGTGGCGCTCCTTGGGGTTGTCACCCATCAGCGCCGATGCCCGCCGTAGCCATGAGATCCGCGACGGCGCCAGTGAGGCGTTGGCCTGGTTGGAACGTCCGGACCAGCATTTGCTGATGTGGGACCAACCTGAGTACCCGGCACTGCTCGCCCAGATAGATGATGCCCCGCCGCTTTTATTTGTCGCCGGCGACCCGGGGATCCTGGAAAAACCGCAACTGGCGATGGTCGGCAGCCGCCGTGCATCCCGCCCCGGCATGGACACGGCCGCCGCATTTTCCCGCAGCCTGGCGAGCGCCGGTTTTGTCATCACCAGTGGCCTTGCGCTGGGAATCGACGGTGCGGCCCATCAAGCCGCTTTGGATGTGGGGGGTCATACAATCGGCGTACTCGGCACGGGCCTGGAAAATCTTTATCCACAGCGCCATCGACGGCTTGCGGCGGCGATGATTGCCCAAGGCAGCGCCGTGGTTTCCGAGTTTCCGCTGGACGCCGCGCCCCAGGCCGGTAACTTCCCCCGGCGCAACCGCATCATCAGCGGCCTGTCCCTGGGCGTGCTGGTGGTGGAGGCCAGCATGGCCAGCGGCTCGCTGATCACCGCCAAGCTCGCGGCCGAGCAAGGGCGCGAGGTGTATGCAATCCCGGGCTCCATCCATCATCCGGGGGCCAAAGGGTGTCACCAGTTGATCCGTGAGGGGGCGATGCTGGTGGAAACCATTGAACACATCCTCGAAGGCTTGCGTGGCTGGCAGGCATTGTCACGCCCGGCGCCGATGCCTGTGATACATCCGTTGGTGGCGCTGTTGCACGCGGCGCCCCATACCAGCGAAGCCCTCGCGCTGGCCAGTGGGCGGCCGTTGGCCCAGGTGTTGGCGACCCTCACGGAGTTGGAACTTGAAGGCCTGGTGATCTGCGAAAGCGGGCGCTGGCTTGCGCGTGGCCAGCTTTTGTAGCGGCCAGTTTTTTGGAACTAGGTTTTGTAAAGAAGATCGGTAAACTTCCCAGAGCTTTAGTCCGGAGAGTAAACAATGGTCAACAGGTGGCGTGTGCTGGAAGCCGCACGAGAAATTCGCGCAGGCGCGGTGATTGCCTATCCAACCGAAGCGGTCTGGGGCCTGGGTTGCGATCCCTGGAACGAAGAGGCGGTGGATCGGCTGCTGGCGATCAAGAACCGTTCGGTGGACAAGGGCCTGATCCTGGTGGCAGACAATATTCGCCAGTTCGACTTTCTGTTCGAAGACTTCCCGGATACCTGGATCGAACGCATGGCCAGCACCTGGCCCGGACCGAATACGTGGTTGGTGCCGCATCAGGATTTGTTGCCGGAGTGGGTCACCGGTGTGCACGACACGGTGGCGCTGCGGGTGAGCGATCATCCGCTGGTACGGGACTTGTGCGCGCTGGTGGGGCCGTTGATTTCCACCTCAGCCAACCCCCAGGGCCGCCCGGCGGCGCGCACGCGGATTCGTGTGGAGCAGTACTTCCGCGGGCAGGTGGATCTGGTGCTGGGTGGTGCCCTGGGTGGGCGCAAGAACCCGAGCCTGATTCGCGATTTGGCAACGGGTGAGGTGGTGCGGCCTTCCTGAGACCGCATCGCACCCATCGCGGGCAAGCGCCCTCTCACATTTGAACCGTGTCCGTCATGACAACACGGTCAAATGTGGGAGGGGGCTTGCCCCCGAAGAAGCCCTCAAGGCAACAGAATGGTCGACCCAGTGGTACGCCGCCCCGACAACTCCGTCTGTGCCTTCGCCGCGTCTGCCAGCGAATACCGCTGGTTGATATCAATGCGCACCTTGCCGCTCTTGATCATCGAAAACAGATCATCCGCCATCACCTGCAGGTTCGCCGGATTGTTGGCGTAGGTCGCCAGGGTCGGCCGTGTCACGTATAGCGAGCCTTTGGCCGCGAGTATCCCCAGGTTCACCCCATCCACCGCGCCCGACGCGTTGCCAAAGCTCACCACCAGGCCACGTGGCGCCACGCTGTCCAATGAGGTCAGCCAGGTGTCCTTGCCGACACCGTCGTAGACCACGGGCACCTTTTTGCCGTCAGTCAACTCCAGCACGCGCTGTGCGACATTTTCCTTGCTGTAGTCGATGGTTTCCCATGCGCCGAGGGATCTGGCCAGGGCGGCTTTTTCTGGCGAGCTCACGGTACCGATCAGCTTCACGCCCAGTGCCTTGGCCCATTGGCAGGCCAGGGAGCCCACGCCACCGGCGGCGGCGTGGAACAGGATGGTCTCGCCACCTTTGAGCTCATAGGTCTGGCGCAGCAGGTATTGAACGGTCAGGCCCTTGAGCATCGCGCCGGCGGCTTGTTCGAAGCTGATGTCGTCCGGCAGGTGCACCAGGTTGGCGGCGGGCAGCACGTGCAACTCGCTGTAGGCCCCAAGTGGGCCGCTGCCGTAGGCCACGCGGTCGCCGACTTTAAATTGCGTGACTTCGCTGCCCACCGCATCAACCACACCGGCGCCTTCTGCGCCAAGCCCCGATGGCAGGGCCGGCGGCGCGTAAAGGCCACTGCGGAAATAGGTATCGATGAAATTCAGGCCAATCGCCTCGTTACGCACTCGAACCTGCTGCGGGCCGGGCTCTGCCGGTGTGTAGTCCACATATTCAAGTACGTCGGGGCCGCCATGGGCGCTGAACTGGATACGTTTGGCCATCTGCACTTCTCCTGAGGTCGAATTCGCGTAGCCCCCTATCGGACTCCTAAGCTTGATCTTCGTCAACTGCGGCGCTCCTAAGTGCAGTGCTGTCCAAGTGCAGTGGTATCCTGTGTGCCCATTTGCCGCCGACGCCCCACGGCTTCGCGTAGCTTTGCCCGATTCAAGGTGATGTCATGACTACTCGCACCGAGGCTGTCAAAGCCTACCTGCTCGACCTGCAAGACCGCATTTGCAGCGCCCTGGAAACCTTCGAGACGGACACTCGCTTTATCGAAGACGCCTGGACCCGGCCTGCCGGCGGCGGCGGTCGCACCCGTGTGATCGAGAACGGCTCGGTCATCGAAAAGGGCGGCGTTAACTTTTCCCACGTGTTCGGCAGCGGCCTCCCACCGTCAGCCAGTGCGCATCGCCCCGAGCTGGCCGGTCGCGGGTTTGAAGCCCTGGGCGTGTCGCTGGTGATTCATCCGCACAACCCACACGTGCCAACGTCCCACGCCAACGTGCGTTTTTTCATCGCCGAAAAAGAAGGCGAAGAGCCGGTGTGGTGGTTCGGTGGCGGCTTCGACCTCACGCCCTACTATGGCAACGAAGAAGACTGCATTCACTGGCACCGCGTGGCCGAGCAGGCCTGCGCGCCGTTTGGCCCGGACGTTTACTCGCGCTACAAGGCCTGGTGCGATACCTACTTCCACATCAAGCACCGCAACGAGCCCCGTGGTATTGGCGGCCTGTTTTTCGATGACTTGAACGAGTGGGACTTCGACACCTGCTTCGCGTTTATCCGCGCCATCGGCGATGCCTACATCGACGCCTACCTGCCGATTGTGCAGCGCCGCAAAGCCGCCGCGTATACCGAACAGCAACGCCAGTTCCAGGAATTCCGTCGCGGCCGCTACGTTGAATTCAACCTGGTGTATGACCGTGGCACCCTGTTCGGCCTGCAGTCGGGCGGGCGCACAGAGTCGATCCTGATGTCGCTGCCACCTCAGGTGCGCTGGAGCTACGACTGGAAAGCCGAGGCCGGCAGCGAAGAAGCACGCCTCACCGACTACTTCCTGCAAGACCGCGATTGGCTGGGCATCGCCGCGCCCAAGGCGGCTGTCTGATGGATCGTTATGTGGTGTTCGGCAACCCCATCGGCCACAGCAAGTCGCCGCTGATTCACCGTATGTTCGCCGAGCAGACCGGCGAGCAACTGGACTACAGCACCTTGCTCGCGCCGCTGGAGGATTTCACCGGCTGTGCCCGTGAGTTTTTCCAACAGGGCCGAGGTGCCAACGTCACCGTGCCGTTCAAGGAAGACGCCTACCGTCTGGCCAACAGCCTCACCGAACGGGCACAACGCGCCGGGGCGGTGAACACCTTGAGCAAACTGGCCGACGGTACGTTGCTCGGCGACAACACCGACGGCGCCGGCCTGGTGCGCGACCTGACGGTAAACGCCGGCTTGAATCTGCAAGGCAGACGCATCCTGTTGCTGGGCGCGGGTGGCGCGGTAAGGGGCGCGTTGGAGCCGTTGCTGGCTGAACGGCCCGCTTCGTTGATCATCGCCAACCGCACCGTGGAAAAAGCCGAATTGCTCGCCGAGCTGTTCGACGACCTGGGCCCGGTGTCCGCCAGTGGATTCGACTGGCTGCGTGAGCCGGTGGACGTGATCATCAATGCCACGTCCGCCAGCCTGTCAGGCGATGTACCGCCGATTGCCGGCAGCCTGATCGCACCGGGCAAGACATTTTGCTACGACATGATGTACGCCAAGCAACCCACCGCGTTCTGCCGCTGGGCCAGTGAGCAAGGCGCAGCCGTGGCGATGGATGGCCTGGGCATGCTGGTGGAGCAAGCGGCTGAAGCGTTCTTCCTGTGGCGTGGTGTGCGTCCGGATTCGGCGCCGGTGTTGGCTGAACTGCGCCGACAGTTGGCGCAGTAATCAATCTTCAAACTGGATGGGGCATTTATCGGCCCCCTCCAGTTTTTTCAACTCTTCCACCACCTGTGGCCTGGCGCGGCGCAATGTCAGGCTACGGCCCAGCCCGTTTAAACGACGCGCCTCCTGGTGCAGCATCTCCACCCCGGAATAGTCGATAAAGTTGATCTGCTGCGCCTCGATCACCACCCGCTCACCCTGCAAGCTTTGCAGGCGTACTTGCAGGTAATGGCTGGCGCCAAAGAAGATCGACCCACCGACGCGCAACACATCCTCTTCCCCATCACGCCATTGCTGTACCCGTGGCTGCGACGTGCGCTTAAGGTAGAAAAACAACGACGCCAACACCCCCGCATAAATCGCCGTTTGCAACTCCAGCAACAAGGTGGCGACACAGGTCAGACTCATCACTACGAACTCTGCGTGGCTCACGCGGAACAACGCACGAATACCCCGACGATCCACCAGGCCCCAGGAAATCAGCAAGATGCTGGCGGCCATGCTCGGGATCGGAATATGTGCGATCAATGCCGCGCCAAACAGCGCAAACAAGGCCACCCATACTGCGGAAAACACCCCGGCCAACGGCGAACAGGCACCCGCCTCATAGCTGAGGCCGGAGCGGGTGAACGACCCTGCCGACAGATACCCGGAGAAAAATCCGCCAACGATATTGGATAAACCCTGGGCGCGAACTTCCTGGTTGGCATCGAGCAATTGTTGCGAACGGGCCGACAGCGAACGGGCAATCGACAGGCTGGTCACCAGCCCCAGCATGCCCACCGCAACGGCGCTGGGCAGCAGGCGCAGGATCATGTCCGGATCCAGCGGCAACGGGCTGAACGGTGGCAGCTTGCCGATAAACGAACTGACCAGCACCACATGCCCGAACATCGTCGGCCATAGCCACGTTGCCAGGCTACCCAGGGTCAGTGCGATCAGCAGCGTTGGCCAGCGAGGCACAAGGTATTTGAGCAACACGCCCACCAGCAAAGTACCGAGCCCAAGGGCAAGGGATGCATGGTCCCACTCGCCAGCGTGGTCGATCAGCGCCAGCAGGCTATTGATCGCTGTGGCCTGGCTCGGTAAATCCAGGCCAAGCAGATTGGGCAGCTGCCCGAGGGCAATCACCACGGCGGCACCGAGGGTGAAACCCAGCACCACCGAATGCGAGACGAAGTTCACCAGCGCGCCAAAGCGCAGCATGCCCAGCAGCCACTGGAATACCCCGGCGAGGAATGTCAGCAACAGGATCAGGGTGATGTAGTCCTGAGACCCCGGCACGGCCAACGGGCTGACGCTGGCGTACAGCACGATGGAAATCGCTGCCGTGGGGCCACAGATCAGGTGCCAGGATGAACCCCACAGGCAGGCGATCAGCACCGGGATGATGGCGGCATACAGACCGTACTCCGGTGGGAGACCGGCGATCAGCGCGTAGGCAATCGACTGGGGCAGCGCGAGCACGGCGCCGCTGAGGCCGACCAGCGCGTCCCGGCCGACGCTGGCGCGGGTCTGGCGCGGCAGCCAGCTGAGGAACGGGAAGAGTGTATGGCGGTTGGGCCGGGGCATTTATAACTCGGCTGAAAAGGTTTGACTCAGGGTATCAGTACACACTGGTCCTTGTGGGAGGGGGCTTGCTCCCGATATAGGTGGACCCGTCGAAATCTCTCTGACTGGCACTCCGCTATCGGGAGCAAGCCCCCTCCCACAATTGGAATAGCGCAAGGCCCTAGAGTTTGGCCTTTACTGCCGGCAACGCGTCCTTGCCATCCACGGTTTTCACACCGTCCAACCATTTATCCAGCACCGCCGGGTTCGCCTTGATCCACGCCTTCGCCGCGTCGGCATTGCTGACCTTGTTGTTGGCCACCTCAGCCATGATGCTGTTCTCCATTTCCTGGGTGAAGCTCAGGTTGGTCAGCAGTTTGCCGACGTTAGGGCAGGCCTGCGCATACCCTTTGCGGGTCAAGGTATACACACTGCCGGTGTCACCGAAGTATTTCTCGCCGCCTTTGAGATAGTGCATTTTCAGTTGCACGTTCATTGGGTGTGGCGTCCAGCCGAGGAAGGTGACGAAACGCTGTTTCTTCACCGCCCGTGAGACCTCGGCGAGCATCGCCTGTTCACTGGACTCGATCAGCTTCCACTGGCCCAGGTCGAAGTCATTCTTCTTGATGATCTCCTGCAGCGAGATATTTGCCGGCGCGCCGGAACCGATGCCATAGATCTTCTTGTCGAACTTGTCGGCGAATTTGTTCAAGTCGGCAAAGTCATGCACCCCGGCATCCCACACATAATCCGGCACGGCGAGGGTGAACTCGGTGCCGTCGAGGTTCTTCGCCAACTGCACCACATCGCCGTTGGCCACGAATTTGTCGTAGAAGCCCTGCTGCGCCGGCATCCAGTTGCCCAGGAATACATCCACCTGACCGTCCTTGAGCCCGCCGAAGGTGATCGGCACCGCCAGGGTGTCGACCTTGGCCTTGTAGCCCATGCCGTTCAGCAGGAAACCGGTAATGGCGTTGGTGGCGGCAATGTCGCTCCAGCCTGGATCGGCCATCTTCACGGTCTCACAGCGGGTGTCCGCATACGCATTGGCGCTACTCAGCACCAACATGCCCACTACTGCAGTTAACTTTTGCATGGCCTTCCCTCTGTACTTATTGGTTTTGGCAGGGTTGTGGATAACGTGCCTTGCGCTCCAGGTCGTCGAGGTCGATATGGTTGCGCATGTATTGCTGACTGGCGTCCACCAGTGGCTGGTGATCCCAGCTCTTCAGCTTGCCTTCGGTCAGCGCCTCGAACACCAGGCGACGACGGCGTTGGCTGGCGAGCACCTGCTGGTGGATCGCCGGGATGTCCCACTTGGCCCGCGCCTCATTCAAAAACGCCTCTAACAGTGGCCGGTGTTCCGGTGACTGGCTGAGGTCTTCCCGCTCGTGCGGGTCGTTGTGCACATCGAACAGTAGACAAGGGTCGTCTTCGCTGTAGATGAATTTGTAGGCGCCACGGCGAATCATCATCAATGGGCTGATGGTGCCTTCGGCCATGTATTCGCCAAAGACTTCGTCATGCCCGCCCTGCCCCTGCAAGTGCGGGACCAGCGAGCGACCGTCCAGTGGCAGGCGCGGGTCCAGCTCGCCGCCGGCCAGTTCCACCAGGGTGGGCAGCAGGTCGGCGGTGGACACGGCCTGGGTCACCCGGCCCGGTGCAAATTGCCCCGGCGCACTGACCAGCAGCGGCACGCGGGCGGCCATTTCAAACCAGTGCATTTTGTACCAGAGGCCGCGCTCACCGAGCATGTCGCCGTGGTCGCCGGAGAAAACGATGATCGTGTCGTCGGCCAGGCCGGTGTCTTCCAGGGTCTGCAGCAGCTTGCCGACATTGCTGTCGATGTAGCTGCACGCGCCGAAGTAGGCACGGCGAGCATCGCGAATCTTATCCACAGGCAACGGTTTGTCCCACAGGTCATAGACCTTGAGCAGACGCTGGGAATGCGGGTCGAGATCTTCCTGGCTCGGCGTTGCGGGCAACGGGATGTCGTTGTCGTCGTACAGATCCCAGAACGGCTTGGGAATGGTGTACGGGTCGTGGGGATGGGTCATCGACACGGTCAGGCAGAACGGCTGGTCGCCGTCTTCGCGGATGTGGTCGAACAGGTACTGCTGGGCCTTGAACACCACCTCTTCGTCGAAATCCAGCTGGTTGGTACGCACGCACGGGCCGGCTTGCAGCACCGAGGACATGTTGTGGTACCAGGTGGGGCGTACGTCCGGCTCATCCCAGTTCACTGCCCAGCCATAGTCGGCGGGGTAGATGTCGCTGGTCAGGCGTTCTTCATAGCCGTGCAGTTGGTCGGGGCCGCAGAAGTGCATCTTGCCTGACAGCGCGGTGCGATAACCGAGGCGCCGCAGGTAGTGGGCATAGGTCGGCACATCGGCGGGAAAATCCGCCGCGTTGTCGTAGGCGCCGATCTTGCTCGGCAATTGGCCGCTGACCAGGGTGAAGCGTGAGGGGGCACACAGCGGGCTGTTGCAATAGGCCGCGTCGAACACCACGCCCTGTGCGGCGAGGCGGCTCAAATTCGGCAACTTGATCGGAGAAGGTCCGTAGAACGGAAGCAGCGGCGCGGCCATTTGATCGGCCATGATGAAAAGAATGTTCTTGCGCTTCATGGGGCTTCGGCATTCCATAGGCAGTGTTTATGCGAATGAGCATGCAGCCCATGGAAAATGGGGTAAAGCCCATGACGAGCAATGTCTAGGATAAGCACAGCTTATGTATGAAGCCCTTGGAGACCTGTCCCTCGACCTGCTACGCGCATTCGAGGCGGCCGCGCGCCATCGCAGCTTTACCGCCGCGGCGATGGAGCTGGGCACCACTCAGCCGGCGATCAGCCAGCAGATCAAGCGCCTTGAAGAACAACTGACGATCCGCCTGTTTGATCGCATCTATCGGGGCATCGAACTGACCGACGCCGGCGCCCTGCTGTTCGAGCATGTGCAAGGCGGTTTGCAGAGCATCAACCAGGGCCTCAGTGTGATCACCCAGCAGGACCAGCACGAAGTGCTGCAAGTGGCCACAGACTTTGCGTTCGCCGCCTACTGGCTGATGCCGCGCCTGCATCGCTTCCACGCCGCCAACCCCCAGGTAGACGTGAGCCTGGTAACCAGCGAGCGCAACCACGCGACACTGCGCAGCGACATCGACGTGGCGGTGCTGTTTGGCGATGGCCGTTTCAAGCAGGGCGACAGCCTGTGGTTGTTCAACGAGGAGGTATTCCCGGTGTGCAGCCCGCAATGGCTCAAGGAGCAGGCCAGTCCTTTGACTGTGCATACCTTGCCCGACTACCCGTTGCTGCACCTGCGCCAGGAAAACAACAGTCAGTGGTTCGACTGGAGTGGCGTATTTCGCGAGCTGGGTATCACCGCCGCGCCCACGCCCGGCCAGCTGCGATTCGACAACTACACTTTATTGATCCAGGCAGCGATTGCCGGCCAAGGGGTGGCGATCGGCTGGCGCCATTTGGTGGATAACCTGCTGGAACAGAACTGGTTGTGCCGACCGATCGGCAACACGGTGGTTTCGCGCTTTGGCTATTACGTGGTGCAGCCCCAGCGCAAGCGGCGTGGGCAGTTGGTCGAACGTTTCGTCGACTGGTTGCAGGCAGAACAGGCCAGCAGCGCGCAGTCCCTGACCGGACTGGCCCTGCCGTCGATTGCGGTCTAGGATTTGCCGCACATTGGATCCGGAGTCCGTCATGCAACGTATCAAGGGCTACCACGCCCATATCTACTTTGACGCCAGCACCATCGACCAGGCGCGCACCCTATGTGAAGACGGCGCGAAACTGTTCCCGCTGCGCATGGGCCGTGTGCATGAACGGCCCGTAGGCCCGCACCCGGACTGGAGCTGCCAGCTGGCGTTCGATGCCGAATACATTGGCGTGGTGCTGCCGTGGCTGGCGCTGCATCGCAATGGGCTGGTGGTGTTCCTGCACCCCGAAACCGGCGATGAGCTGAAGGATCACACCGATCACGCGATCTGGATGGGTGCGATGCGCGAGCTGGATCTGTCGGTTTTTTAACCTCTCTTTATCAGATAAAACCCGCTTCTTCCCGCAGTAAAAGGCGAGGAAGTTGTAGGATTTATCTTGTTTCGTCTCACTATATGGGACTGTTATTTATATATTGAGATATTGCCGGCCATAGGTTTATATTCGCCCATCTGCTTTTTTCAGCACCCACTCATTTCAGGTGAAGCGATGCAGGCGCAATTGATCGCGCTCGATTGGGGGACCAGCTCCCTTCGTGCTTATAAACTCGGGCCCGCAGGCGTCGTGCTGGAACAGCGCTCGCTGGCGTCGGGCATCATGCATTTGCCCAGTGAGCCCCGGGTCATCGGCGGTGTGCACTGCAGCGATGGCTTCGAGTTGGCGTTCGATGCGGCATGCGGCGACTGGCTCGAGGCCCAACCCCATCTTCCAGTGATCGCCTGCGGCATGGTCGGCAGCGCCCAGGGCTGGAGCGAGGCCGCATATCGCAATACGCCGGTCGACGTCGCCAGCCTGGGCCAGGCGTTGCACACGGTGCGCAGCCTGCGCGGCGTCGATGTGCATATCGTGCCCGGCGTGATCGAGCAGGTCGGTTTGCCCAATGTGATGCGCGGTGAAGAAACCCAGGTGCTGGGTGTGCTGCAAAGCCTCTCGGCCAACGGTGAAATGTTGATCGGCCTGCCCGGCAGCCATTCCAAATGGGTCGAGGTGGTGGAAGGTTGCATCACCCACTTCGATACCTTCATGACCGGTGAACTGTTCGCGGTGCTGAGCAAGCACAGCCTGCTGGGACGTACGCAAAAGGTATCCGCGCAGTTCCAGGCCGAGGCTTTCGACCGCGGCGTTCAAGTGGCGCTGTCGAAAGAGGGTCAGCGCGGCGTGCTGTCGACCCTGTTCAGTGCGCGCACCCTTGGGCTGACTGCCGAACTTACCCCTGAGCAGCAGCCCGATTACCTGTCCGGCCTGCTGATCGGCCATGAACTGGCCGGTCTGCCAGCCAGTGCGCGGCTCGTCCCCATCATCCTGGTGGGCGCCGGCCCGCTTTGCGTGCGCTACCAACGCGCCCTCGCCCTCTGCGGTTTCGCCCACGTCAGCCTGGCGCAGGAAGCGACCGAGCGCGGCCTGTGGCAACTGGCAGTGGCCGCCGGGCTCACTCAACCTGCAACGGAGGCCTGACATGCTCAAGCAAGCACTGGCACAAAACGGTTTGATCGCAATCCTGCGCGGTGTGCGCCCGGACGAAGCCCAGGCGGTCGGCCAGGTGCTGTATGACGCCGGCTTTCGCGTGATCGAAGTCCCGCTCAACTCGCCGGACCCTTACACCAGCATCCGCATCCTGCGCGACAGCCTGCCCGCCGATTGCCTGATCGGCGCCGGTACGGTGTTGACGCCTGCGCAGGTCGAGCAGGTGAAAGCTGCCGGTGGCCAAGTGATCGTCATGCCCCACAGCGATGCCAAGGTCCTGCGCGCTGCCAAGGCCGCTGGCCTGTACCTGTCGCCGGGTGTGGCCACGCCCACCGAAGCGTTCGCCGCGCTGGACGAAGGCGCCGACGTGTTGAAGCTGTTCCCGGCCGAGCAAATGGGCCCCTCTGTGATCAAGGCGTGGCTGGCGGTATTGCCGGCAGGCACGTTGCTGCTGCCGGTGGGCGGCATTACCCCGGACAACATGCAGGTGTTTATCGACGCCGGCGCCAAGGGGTTCGGGCTGGGTTCCGGGTTGTTCAAACCGGGTATGACAGTGGATCAGGTAGCGAGCCGCGCCCAGGCTTATGTCGCCGCCTGGAAAGCCCTGAGCTGAGATCAAGTTCCGCGCCCCTGGCGCTGCATCTATAAGAGAGATAACAGATGAAAATCACCAAACTGACGACCTTTATCGTCCCGC
Organism: Pseudomonas sp. LAMO17WK12:I1; assembly: GCF_900177315.1. Taxonomy (NCBI): domain Bacteria; kingdom Pseudomonadati; phylum Pseudomonadota; class Gammaproteobacteria; order Pseudomonadales; family Pseudomonadaceae; genus Pseudomonas; species Pseudomonas sp. LAMO17WK12:I1. The sequence continues at coordinate 384,632 of NZ_FWZV01000007.1, forward strand.
CGCGCTGGTGCTTCCTCAAGGTCGAGACCGACCAGGGCGTGACCGGCTGGGGTGAGCCCGTAGTCGAAGGCCGCGCTCACACCGTGGCTGCGGCGGTCGAGGAACTGTCCGACTACCTGATCGGCAAGGACCCACGCAATATCGAAGATATCTGGACCGTGCTCTACCGCGGCGGCTTCTACCGTGGCGGCGCCGTGCACATGAGCGCCCTCGCCGGCATCGACCAGGCGCTGTGGGACATCAAGGGCAAGGCCCTGGGCGTATCGGTCAGCGATCTGTTGGGTGGCCAGGTACGCGACAAGATCCGCGTGTACTCCTGGATCGGTGGCGACCGCCCGGCCGACACCGCCCGCGCCGCCAAAGAGGCCGTAGCCCGTGGCTTTACCGCGGTGAAAATGAACGGCACCGAAGAGTTGCAGTTCGTCGACAGCTTCGAAAAAGTCGACCTGGCCCTGGCCAACGTCGCGGCCGTGCGCGATGCGGTCGGCCCTAACGTCGGCATCGGCGTCGACTTCCATGGCCGTGTGCACAAGCCCATGGCCAAGGTGCTGATGAAAGAACTCGACCCGTACAAACTGATGTTTATCGAAGAGCCGGTGCTCAGCGAAAACTACGAAGCCCTCAAGGAACTGGCGCCCCTGACCAGCACCCCGATTGCCCTGGGCGAGCGCCTGTTCTCGCGCTGGGACTTCAAGCGCGTGCTCAGCGAAGGCTACGTCGACATCATCCAGCCGGACGCTTCCCATGCGGGCGGTATCACCGAAACCCGCAAGATCGCCAACATGGCCGAAGCCTACGACGTGGCCCTGGCCCTGCACTGCCCGCTGGGCCCGATTGCGTTGGCGGCGTGCCTGCAACTGGATGCGGTTTGCTACAACGCGTTTATCCAGGAGCAAAGCCTGGGCATTCACTACAACGAGAGCAACGACCTGCTCGACTACGTGCGCGACCCGGGCGTATTCGACTATGACCAGGGCTTTGTGAAGATCCCCAACGGGCCGGGCCTGGGGATCGAGATTAATGAGGAATACGTGATCGAACGCGCAGCCATCGGCCACCGCTGGCGCAACCCGATCTGGCGCCACGCCGACGGCAGCTTTGCCGAGTGGTGATGTCTGCCTGAAAGAACACGGTCAAACATGTGGGAGAGGGCTTGCCCCCTCCCACATGTTGATCCGGTTTCTGCAGAAGTCCCTTCCTCAACAAATATAAGAAGAGGCACCTACCATGCAACCTGAATCCTTGAGCGGGCAGGCTTCTTTAGTCACGCCTACCCGAAAGCGCTACTTCATCATGGTGCTGCTGTTTATCACCGTGGTGATCAACTACCTCGACCGCAGCAACCTGTCGATTGCCGCCCCGGCGCTGACCAGCGAACTGGGTATCGACCCGGTACATGTCGGGCTGATTTTCTCCGCGTTCGGCTGGACGTACGCCGCCATGCAGATCCCCGGCGGCTGGCTGGTGGACCGGGTGCCGCCGCGTATCCTCTACACCGCCGCCCTGTTGCTGTGGTCCATCGCCACCGTGATGCTCGGTTTTGCCGCCAGCTTCATTGCGCTGTTTGTGCTACGCATGGCGGTGGGTGCCCTGGAAGCACCGGCTTACCCCATCAACAGTCGCGTGGTCACCAGCTGGTTCCCCGAGCGTGAGCGCGCCACGGCCATTGGCTTCTACACCTCCGGGCAGTTTGTCGGGCTGGCGTTCCTGACGCCGGTCCTGGCCTGGTTGCAGCACCATTACGGCTGGCACATGGTATTTGTCGTGACCGGTGGCGTGGGCATTCTGTGGGCGGCGATCTGGTATGCCCTGTATCGCGAGCCTCGGGACTTCAAAGGCGTCAACGCCGCTGAAATCGAGTTGATCCGCGAAGGTGGCGGGCTGGTGGACTTGAGCGCACAAGCGAGCAAGAGCAAGGCGCCCTTCAGTTGGGTCGACCTGGGCATTGTCCTGAGCAAGCGCAAGTTGTGGGGTATCTACCTGGGGCAGTTCTGCCTGAACTCCACGTTGTGGTTCTTCCTGACCTGGTTCCCGACCTACCTGGTGAAATACCGCGGCATGGACTTCATCAAGTCCGGCATGCTCGCGTCACTGCCCTTCCTCGCGGCTTTCGTCGGCGTGTTGTGTTCGGGGTTGTTTTCCGACTGGCTGATCCGCCGTGGCGCTTCGGTGGGGTTTGCCCGCAAGTTGCCGATCATCAGCGGCCTGTTGATCTCGACGGCGATCATTGGCGCCAACTTCGTCGAATCGACACCGTTGGTCATCGCCTTCCTCGCCCTGGCGTTCTTCGGTAATGGCCTGGCCTCGATCACCTGGTCGCTGGTCTCGACCCTTGCCCCGGCACGTCTGCTGGGACTGACCGGCGGGGTGTTCAACTTCATCGGCAACCTGGCGGCGATTGCCACGCCGATCGTCATCGGTTTCCTGGCCAGTGGCGATTCGTTTGCGCCGGCGATCACCTACATCGCCGTGCTGGCGCTGTTGGGCGCACTCTCCTATGTGCTGCTGGTGGGCAAGGTCGAGCGGATCGAGCTGTAAGCCGTGGGCGGCCTGCGGGCCGCCCGTTGGCCGGGCTCAGGGCACCGACATTTCGTTACGGAACACATTCGAAGGATCCCAGCGTTGCTTGGTTCGGCGCAGGCGGTTCTCGATGATCGTGTTGGGGAAGAAAATTCCATACCACAGAGGGTTCCTGGGGTTCGCGGGATTGCCACCGAGGTGGGTCATGTCCAGGTCGGGGTAGTTGATGTAGCAGCCCTCGAACTCCGGGTCATTGGGAGCACCGTTGGTGAATGCAGCGTAATAGAGGCCGCGGATCCAGTCGGCATGGGCGCGGTCGATGGCGTCATCGTCGGCGTGCCAGTAACACTGCGGTTGCCATTTGAGGTACGAGGAGCGTTGCGCGGCTGACGTCTGCGCCAGGATCGGGCCGTCCATCTGGTTGATGCGCCCGCCGAACGACTGGATCTGGATCAGGCTTTGGGTCAGGTATTGCTCGGCGTCCGGCAAGGTCAGCGTCGTCCAGATCGCGTCCAGCACGCGCTGTGTAAACCCGCCTTTCTGATACGCCGATTTATACCGCCCGCGCTGATTGTCGCCGGAACCGTTGAGCGATTGGGTGGCGTACAACCAGTCCAAACGCCTGGCGGCCTCATGGGCACTCTGCAGGGAGTCGACCCAGCGGCCCTTTTGCCCGCCACGTGGCTGATGCACGACGTGGAACGGCAGGAGCGACTCCGTCGCACCGACACCCACCGCGGCCTGCATGCTGCTGACAAAGTCGTCGAAAGGCGCCAGGTCATCGAGCTTCCCGTCCTTGTCGACGTAGTGGATGCCCAGGGTCACGTTGCCGGTATTGAGGTGGCGCATCTCCAGTTTGGTGGCCAGGCCCCAGGTTGCCGGGTCGGCCTGATGATCCACGAACCAGTTTTGATAGGCGTGCAGCAAACGTTCGAGGGCGGCGCGTGAGAGGTCTGACCAGTCCCATTCCAATGGCAGCCAGAGCACTTCCTCCGGGGCTGGCGGCAGCGTCTTGAAATAGTAACTGGTGATGATGCCGAACTGCCCACCACCGGCGCCGCAACAGGCGGCGAACAGGTCCAGCTCATCGGTGTCGAGGCTGTTACGGGACACATGGACAGGTTCAAGGCCCGGGCCGGGTCCATTGGCGACCAGCAGGTCGACGCCGTCCAGCCAGTCGCAGACCAGCCCGTATTTACGCGACAACAACCCATAGCCGCCGCCGCAGATATGCCCGCCCAGTCCCACCGAATAGCAGGATCCACTGGGCAGCGCCTTACCTGCCAATTTGTACAGCGCGACGCTGGTGTCCCAGTTCTGGCAGCCGGGCTCCAGGCGGAATGCATAGCGATGGGGCGAAGCGGGTACCAGCACTGAGCTGATCAGGCCGTTGGGGTCGTAGGCCAATTGGTTCATCTGGCCGATGTCCAGGATCGACAACACCTCGCCTGGCGCATCCGGCATCTTGTTAGAGACAAATCCTTCATAGCAATGCCCGCCGCTGCGCACCGTGATACGGCCATTGGGCACAGCCAGGGCCTGGGCGGCTGCGTCGATGATGTCTTGTGGGTTGTGGCAGAGGTAGATCTGGCTGGCGCCGTTGGGTGAAGACTCGCCCTGGACGTTGCCCAATGGCCAGCGCAGGTTGAAACCCTTTTGCAACGTGGAATGACGACGGTCCGAGGGGGTGATGAGATCAAATGCCATGATGGACTCCTGGGAGACGATAATGACTTCTGATGCAGCTAACTTAACGACCGGCAACGCAAGAAGGCGTGACTTGCAGAGGTGGTTAGACGGCAATAGGCACGAAGTGTGTTGAGGGGGGTATTCCCCCTCAAGCCTAGCCTATATGGAAAAAGCCCGGATCAGTTCAGCACGCCGTCCAGAATTTCATAGACGATACCGGTACCCACCGCGATCAACACCACATCCGGCCCCGAACGGCGCCACTCATAACCCGGGTACACCGGCAGGCGCGCCAGCGCACGGTTGTCCAGGCGCTCGCCGTAGTAGCCGCGCGGCAGGGGTTGGCCGCGCACCAGGCGCACATTCGGCGGTGGCGGTGCGCCACGGGAGAACTGGCCGTGGTTGTCGTGAATGATCTGGCGTACCGGGCCGAAGTCCTGGGGCGGGCCTCCGCGACGGTTGTCCTGCGGGCCGCGATGGTCGTCGCCACGTTGCTCGTGCTGGCCTTGCGGGCCGCCACGGTCGTCACCCCGCTGGTCAGGCGGCGCGGCTTGCACCAGGGCGCTGGCGCCAAGCACCAGCACACCAAGACCTGCAATCACGGATTTAGGCATTTTCATCGGGTATTCCTCAGGGCACACATACAAAAAAGGGATCTCGAACGCGGTTCGAAATCCCTTGGTCTTGCTGTTTAGGCCGTGATTGCGCGCGTTGATTCCTCTGTATCAGGAACTTTACCTCTGGCTACATGGCGCTTACTTACGGGCGTTGCGCACACCTTCCGACAGTGCCGCGCACAGGCTCAATACGCCATCGATTGCTTGTTGATCGTTACTGGCATTGGCGATGTGATCGATCAGGGCCGAGCCCACCACCACACCATCGGCCAGGCGCGCGATGGCGGCCGCCTGTTCCGGTGTGCGGATACCAAAACCGATGCTGATCGGCAGGTCGGTATGCCGACGCAGGCGGGTCACGGCTTCCTCGACGTGTTCCAGGGTCGCAGCGCCGGCGCCGGTCACACCGGCCACGGATACGTAGTACACAAACCCGGAACTGCCGTTGAGCACGGTCGGCAGGCGCACGTCATCGGTGGTCGGCGTGGTCAGGCGGATAAAGTCGATACCTGCAGCCTGGGCCGGGTCGCACAGCTCGCTGTTATGTTCTGGCGGCATGTCGACCACGATCAGGCCGTCGACGCCGGCCTCTTTGGCGTCAGCGATGAACTTAGGCACACCGTATTTGTGGATCGGGTTGAAGTAGCCCATCAACACCAGCGGGGTATCGTTGTTGTCCTTGCGGAACTCACGCACCATCTGCAGGGTTTTCAGCAGGTTCTGCTTGGCTTCCAGCGCGCGGATGTTGGCCAGTTGGATGGCCGGGCCGTCGGCCATCGGGTCGGTGAAGGGCATGCCCAACTCGATCACATCGGCGCCCGCAGCGGGCAAGCCCTTGAGGATCGCCAGCGAGGTGTCATAACCCGGGTCACCGGCCGTGACGAAGGTCACCAGGGCGGCGTGGTTTTGTTCCTTGAGTTGCGCAAAGCGGGTTTGCAGGCGGCTCATTTAGTGTTTCTCCTGCTGAGACTGTTCCATGTGGTGCATCACGGTCTGCATGTCTTTGTCGCCCCGGCCGGACAGGTTGACCACCATCAGGTGATCCTTCGGCAGGGTCGGTGCGCGCTTGAACACTTCGGCCAGGGCATGGGCGCTTTCCAGGGCAGGAATGATCCCTTCCAGGCGGCAGCATTTGTGGAAGGCATCCAGGGCTTCATCGTCAGTCACCGAGGTGTACTGGACACGGCCGATATCGTGCAACCAGGCGTGTTCCGGGCCGATGCCTGGGTAGTCGAGGCCGGCGGAAATCGAGTGGGCGTCGATGATCTGGCCGTCGTCGTCCTGCAGCAGGAAGGTACGGTTGCCGTGCAGCACGCCCGGTACGCCGCCGTTGAGGCTGGCGGCGTGCTTGCCGGTCTCGATGCCGTGGCCGGCCGCTTCAACGCCGATGATCTCGACGCTGGTGTCGTCCAGGAATGGGTGGAACAGGCCCATGGCGTTGGAGCCGCCGCCGATGCATGCCACCAGGCTGTCCGGCAGGCGGCCTTCCTGGGCTTGCAGCTGGGTGCGGGTTTCCTTGCCGATCACGGCCTGGAAGTCGCGCACCATCGCCGGGTACGGGTGCGGGCCGGCCACGGTGCCGATCAGGTAGAAGGTGTCGTCGACGTTGGTCACCCAGTCGCGCAGGGCTTCGTTCATGGCGTCCTTGAGGGTGCCGGTGCCGGCGACCACCGGGATCACTTCAGCACCCAAAAGCTTCATGCGGAACACGTTGGCCTGTTGGCGCTCGATGTCGGTGGTGCCCATGTAGATCACGCACTGCAGGCCGAAACGCGCGGCCACGGTGGCCGTGGCTACGCCGTGCATACCGGCGCCGGTCTCGGCGATGATGCGTTTCTTGCCCATGCGCCGCGCCAGCAGGATCTGGCCGATGCAGTTGTTGATCTTGTGCGCGCCGGTGTGGTTCAGCTCTTCGCGCTTGAGGTAGATCTTGGCGCCGCCGCAGAACTCGGTCAGGCGCTCGGCGAAATACAGCGGGCTGGGGCGGCCGACGTAGTCGCGCTGGAAGTAGGCCAATTCTTCGTTGAACGCCGGATCGATCTTGGCCGCTTCGTATTCGCGGGCCAGGTCGAGGATCAACGGCATCAGGGTTTCGGCGACGTAGCGGCCGCCGAACGCGCCAAACAGGCCGTTGGCGTCAGGGCCGTTGCGCAGATCGGTCTGGGACTGAGTCATGGGACGCTCCAGGTAGGAATTCTGTATGGGAAGCAATGACGGCCACTCTACCCCTCACATCCGGCGCTGAAAACCGATAAGATCGCTGCAACCTGTCAGGAAAACTCACAGATGAGCCGCGACCTCCCGCCCCTCAATGCCCTGCGCGCATTTGAAGCCACTGCCCGCCTCAACAGCGTCAGCCAGGCTGCCGAGCAATTACACGTGACCCACGGTGCGGTCAGCCGTCAGTTGAAAGTGCTGGAGGAGCATTTGGGTGTCAGCCTGTTCATCAAGGACGGGCGCGGCCTTAAACTCACAGATGCAGGTGTGCGGTTGCGAGATGCCAGCGCCGAGGCGTTCGAGCGCTTGCGGGACGTGTGCGCCGAACTCACCCAGGCCAGCGCCGACGCACCTTTCGTGCTCGGCTGCTCAGGCAGTCTGCTGGCGCGCTGGTTGATCCCGCGCCTGGGCCGCTTGAATGCCGACCTGCCGGACCTGCGCCTGCACCTGTCGGCAGGCGACGGCGACCTCGACCCTCGACGCCCCGGCCTCGACGCCCTGCTGGTCTTCGCCGAACCGCCGTGGCCGGCGGATATGCAGGTGTATGAGCTGGCGAGCGAGCGTATCGGCCCGGTGATGAGCCCGCGTTTTGCCGGCTATGAGCGCCTGCGCCAGGCGCCGCCGCACGCCTTGTGTGGCGAAGCTTTATTGCACACCACGTCCCGTCCGCAAGCCTGGCCCAGTTGGGCGCAACGGCACGGCATCGAGCCCGGCGCGTTGAAACACGGCCAGGGTTTTGAGCATTTGTATTATTTGCTGGAGGCGGCGGTTGCAGGGTTGGGTGTGGCGATTGCGCCAGAACCGCTGGTAGCAGAGGACCTGCGCGCAGGTCGCCTGGTGGCGCCGTGGGGTTTCAGTGAAACCCCGGCGCACCTGGCGTTGTGGCTACCCAAGCGCGCCGCAGACGGGCGCGCGGGTCAGTTGGCGCACTGGCTCAAGGCTGAGCTGGCGCGCCAGCCTGTGTAGCCGGTCAATCAGTCACCGCGTTTGCACAGCAGGTAAGCGGCCAGCAGGCCCAGTGCGCCAACGGCGACGCCGGCGGTGGTCCATGGGTGCTCTTGTGCGTAATCCCGGGTAGCAACACCGGTTTCGCGGATTTTGACTTTGCTTTCTTCGTAGGCATCGCTGATCAGGTGACGGGAGTGCTTGAGGGCATTCTCGGCATTGCTTTTCAGGGCCTTCAGGGTTTTGCGCGACTCATCCGACGCATCGTCCTTGAGGCTCTCAAGGGACTTGAGCAGGCTCGAAATCTCGGCTTCCATGCTTTCCAGCGACGCTTTGCGTAAAGAAGTGTTGGCCATGTGGATTCTCCTGAAGTGATTGAGTGGCGTGTGTAGATACCGACTCCAGCGGTTTCAGAAAGTGCAGTAAATCTGAACTTTCGGGTAGGAACGGTCGCCAGAAGCAGTATGAACAATGACTGCTAGGCTTTATTGACGACCCTCAGGAGAAACACCATGTCTGATCATCACACCTACAAGAAAGTCGAATTGGTAGGTTCATCCACCACCAGCATCGAAGACGCAATCAACAATGCCCTGGCCGAAGCCAACAAGAGCATCAAGCATTTGGAGTGGTTTGAGGTGACGGAGACCCGTGGTCATATCAAGGATGGCAAGGTTGCCCACTACCAGGTCACGCTCAAGGTGGGGTTCCGAATTGCCAGTAGTTGATCGCGTCGGTTGAACTTGCCGGCTGGCCGATTGCCATAACCTGCGCTACAAACAATGGGTGCCGATGCCTGCAGCGTCGGCACGCTCGTTTCAATCAGCGCAAGGAAAGTGACGGATGAAGAAGTTCCTGTTAGCGGTAGGTTTGTTGAGCATTGCGGGCACGGCCCTGGCGGCGGGCAAGCCTTGTGAAGAGCTGAAAAGTGAAATTGCAGCGAAAATCGACGCCAAGGGCGCTTCGGGTTATTCGCTGGAAGTCGTGGATAAAGGCGCCTCGACCGACGCTAAAGTGGTTGGCACCTGTGAAGGTGGTACCAAGGAAATCGTCTACAAGCGCGGTTAATCCCGTGTGGCAGGCTTGAAGCCGACGCACCTGTGGCTAGGGAGCAAGCTCCCTAGCCACAGGTGCGTCGGTTTTTTTTTCGCCTGGGGGGTTAGCCCTTCATCAACTGCGCCAGCAGCTCGTAGGAATGAATCCGATCAGCGTGCTCGTACAGGTCGCAGGTGAAGATCAATTCATCGGCGCCGGTCTGTTCGATCAGCACTTCCAGCTTGGCGCGGATCTTAGCCGGGCTGCCCACCATTGCCAGTCCGAGGAAACTGCCGACGGCGTCTTTTTCATGGGGCAGCCACAGGCCGTCCATGGTTTTCACGGGTGGGCGCTGCACCAGGCTTTGCCCGCGCATCAAGGCAAGGATGCGCTGGTACACCGAGGTGGCCAGGTAGTCGGCCTGTTCATCGGTGTCGGCGGCAACCAAGGGAATGCCGAGCATCACGTAAGGCTTGTCCAGCACGGCCGAGGGCTTGAAGTGGTTGCGGTACACGCGAATCGCCTCGTGCATCAAACGCGGTGCGAAATGGGAGGCGAAGGCGTAGGGCAAACCGCGTTCGCCCGCCAGTTGCGCGCTGAACAGGCTGGAACCCAGCAGCCATACCGGTACGTTGGTGCCGGTGCCGGGCACCGCAATCACCCGTTGGTCCGGTGTGCGTGGGCCGAGGTAGGCCATCAGTTCGGCCACGTCTTCCGGGAAGTCATCCGCACTGCCGGAGCGTTCACGGCGCAGGGCGCGGGCGGTCATCTGGTCGGAGCCGGGCGCGCGGCCCAGGCCCAGGTCGATACGCCCTGGGTAGAGGCTTTCCAGGGTGCCGAACTGCTCTGCGATCACCAGCGGTGCATGGTTGGGCAGCATCACGCCGCCGGAGCCGACGCGAATCGTCGAGGTACCGCCGGCCAGGTAGCCCAGCAATACCGAGGTGGCCGAGCTGGCGATGCCATCCATATTGTGGTGTTCCGCCACCCAGAAACGGTTGTAGCCGAACTTTTCCACATGCTGGGCCAAATCCAGGGAATTGCGCAGCGACTGCGCCGGGCTGCCGTTGGCGCGCACCGGCACCAGGTCGAGGGTCGAAAACTTTACGTCGGACAGCGATTTCATAAGCCTGCTTCTCCAATGGGGGCGCAGGCTTCCTAGACGAACCAAAACCTGCCGCTTCATGTGCATGCTCTATGCAATGAGGGCATATACCCGAGATTCAATAGCGGCAATGAAATTTCCTACTTAATCGCTAGGTTTCTCTTACAACTGAACTTTGCCGGCGCGTCTATCCTCAGAACCTTACCGACGCAAAACCACCGTTCGAGGAGAAAGCTATGAGTATCGTTAAAAAGGCATCCGCGCATTGGGAAGGTGATCTGAAGACTGGCCTGGGCTCCATTTCCACCGAAACCGGCGTGCTGCGCGAAGCGCCCTACGGCTTCAAGGCCCGTTTCGAAGGCGGCAAGGGTACCAATCCTGAAGAACTGATTGGCGCGGCCCACGCCGGCTGTTTCTCCATGGCCTTTTCCATGATTCTCGGCGACGCCGGGCTCAAGGCTGACAGCATCGACACCCAGGCCGAAGTGACCTTGGACCAGGTCGATGGCGGCTTCGCAATCACCGCCGTGCACTTGGTGCTCAAGGCCAAGATCCCGGGTGCCAGCCAGGCGCAGTTCGATGAATTGAGCAAGAAGGCTAAGGAAGGGTGCCCGGTGTCCAAGGTGCTGAATGCGAAGATCAGCCTGGATGCCACGCTGGTCAGCTGACACCGCAGGTCCACTGTGGGAGGGGGCCAGCCCCCTCCCACATTTTGTTCTGCGTTAAATCAGAACTCGTGTTTCCCGAATGTGGTCCTATAGCCTATGCAGCCTTAGGCGCACACCCGTGCGCATGCATTCAGGGAGCTTCACACATGAAACGTTTTGCTTTGGCGATCATTTGCGGTGTGTTGGCCACATCGGCTGTGGCCGCACCAAAAGACTGCGAAGAGCTCAGGAAAGAGATTGAGGTCAAGATCCAGGCGAACGCGGTTCCGTCCTACACCTTGGAAATTGTCAGCAAGGAAGAGGCTGACAAGCACGACGTCGCCATGGTCGTCGGCAGCTGTGAGAACGGTACCAAAGCCATCATCTATCAGAAGAACAACGACTGATCAGAGACAGTTGACGCTGCGTTCTTCCGCCAGCAATTGGCGAGCGGCGTTATACAACCGGATATTCGGCGTGAAGGCCAATGAGCGCCCTTCCAGGCGATAGCGTTGGCCAGCCTCGAAATGGTCGTACTGCAGCGTGATGAAACAGGTGCGGTCGGCCGTTTGCCCAAAGCCATTGAGGCTGCCGCCGGTCGGCACCTCGAAATCAAAGCGCACCATCAACTCGTGACTGCCCGGTGAAACCTGGAAGTAGCGTCCGTCCGGCAGGTTCTTACCATCCAGGCGCTGCGCCATCACCAGCTTGGCTCCCGGCGTTGGCGTAGCGAAATCGACCCAGGCCTGATGCGGGTCGACCGGCGGCAGGGGGGTCGAAGCGCAGGCGCTGAGCAACAGGGCGACGATGGGAAGCAGGAGCTGGCGCATGGCAGGTACTCAACGCAAGGAGAGGTTTGAGTATAAACACGCCACGCCGTGGAAAAATCCCCTTCAGGCGCGATAGTCTGGCGAACACATCACCCAGGAGCGGTCGGGGCATGGTCAGGCGTTTTCTTCCAGGGTTGATAGTCGTGCTGCTCAGTGGCTGTTCCAGCGTCAGTTACTACAGCCAATTGGCGGGCGGCCAGTGGCAGCTGTTGCGAGCCCGGGAACCGGTTGCCGAGGTCATCGCCGATCCGTCGCGGCCACAGGGGCTGCGTGATCATCTGGCTCAAGCACAGAAAGCCCGAACCTTCGCCAGCGAACACCTGCATCTGCCTGACAACCAAAGTTACCGGCTGTATGCCGATATTGGCCGACCTTATGTGGTCTGGAATGTCTTCGCCACGCAGGAATTTTCCCTGGCGCCTCAAACCCATTGCTTCCCCATTGCCGGTTGCGTGGCCTATCGCGGCTATTACCGCCAGGGCGCGGCACGGGGTGAGGCGGCGTTGTTGCGCCAGCAAGGCATGGACGTATCGATGGGTGGCGTCGAAGCCTATTCCACCCTGGGTTGGTTCAACGACCCGATCATGAATTCGATGATGAACTGGGGCGACGAACGCCTGGCCACGCTGATCTTCCATGAGCTGGCGCACCAGCGGTTCTACGTGCAGGACGACACCGAATTCAACGAGTCGTTTGCCAGCTTCGTCGAGCAGGAAGGCACCCGCCAGTGGCGCGCGGCCCAGGGCCTGGCGCCGCTTGGCAGCTCGACGCGGCAGCAGCGGGACCAATTTACCCAGTTGATCCTCGATACCCGTAAGCGCCTGGAAAAACTCTACGTGCAACCGCTGTCCGTCGAGGCGATGCGCCAGGCCAAGGCGGCCGAATTCGAGGCGTTGCGCCGTGAGTACCGGCAGATGCGCGATAGCCAATGGGGCGGGGACAAGCGTTATGACGCCTGGATGAACCTGCCGATGAACAATGCGCGGTTGTTGCCGTTCGGGCTGTATGACCGGTGGGTGCCGGCGTTTGCGGCGTTGTTCAGGCAGGAAGGCGGGGATTGGCTGAAGTTTTACGCCGCAGTAGAGAAGATGGGCGAGTTGCCGGTGGGGCAGCGCAAGGCTGCGTTGAGGCGGTTGGAAGGTACTGATCGGTAGAGCCTCATCGGGGGCAAGCCGCTCCCAATGTGGGAGGAGGCTTGCCCCCGATGGCGGCCTCAGGGCCGTTGCAAAAACGCCTGATGCATCTGCGCCAACGTCTCGAAATGCCAGGTCGGCGCTTCGGCGTTCAACTCTTCGAAACTACCAAACCCATAACCGACGGCCGCCGAATCCACGCCATTGCTGCGCGCCCCGATCAGGTCGTGCTTACGATCACCGATCATCAAGGTGGTCGCCGGGTCCAGGCCTTCTTCGCTGATCAAATGCGCAATCAACTCGACCTTGTTGGTGCGTGTCCCGTCCAGTTCGCTGCCGTAGATCACCTTGAAGTGCCTGGCAAAATCGAAATGCCGCGCGATCTCGCGGGCAAACACCCAGGGCTTGGACGTGGCGACGTACAACTGGCGGCCCTGCTTGCCCAGGTCTTCGAGCAGCGGCATCACGCCGTCGAATACGCGGTTTTCATACAGCCCGGTGACCTTGAAGCGCTCGCGGTAGAAATTCACCGCCTCCCAGGCCTTGGCCTCATCGAAGTCGTAGAACTGCATGAAGGCTTGCAGCAACGGCGGACCGATGAAGTGTTCGAGTTTGCTCAGGTCGGGTTCGTCAATGCCCAGTTTGCCTAGGGCGTACTGGATCGAGCGGGTGATGCCCTCGCGTGGGTCGGTGAGGGTGCCATCCAGGTCGAACAGCACGGTTTGGTAAGGGAGGGTCATTGGTCGAATCCTTCAGCCAGGTGCAGGTCTTTGAGCTTCACGTAGTTGGCGGCGCTGTAGGTGAAAAAGGCGCGTTCCTTGTCAGTCAGCGGGCGGATTTGTTTAACCGGGCTGCCCACATACAAAAAACCGCTGTCGAGTTTCTTGCCCGGTGGCACCAGGCTGCCGGCGCCGATGATGACGTCGTCTTCCACCACGGCGCCGTCCATCACGATGCTGCCCATGCCGATCAAAATCCGATTGCCCACCGTGCAGCCATGCAGCATGACCTTGTGGGCGATGGTCACGTCATCGCCGATCAGCAGCGGGAAACCGTCAGGATTGAACGGTCCGGCATGGGTAATGTGCAGCACGCAGCCGTCCTGCACGCTGGTGCGCGCGCCGATACGGATGCGGTGCATGTCGCCGCGAATCACGGTCAGCGGCCAGACCGAGCTGTCGGTGCCGATTTCGACATCGCCGATCACCACCGCCGAAATATCGACAAAAGCCCCGGCGCCCAGGGTTGGCGTGTGGTTCTGATAGGTGCGAAGGGTCACGATAGCCTCTCTCTTATGTGCTGATAGCTGCGGTGGGCGTTGATTGTAATTAAGATGGCCCCATCTTTGTTCTTACATGTTTCTTCAGCCAAGGTGCCAACCGTGAGCGCGAACAACCCTCTTCTGCAGTCCTACGACCTGCCGCCGTTCTCGGCGATCCGTGCCGAGCACGTGCAGCCGGCCATCGAACAGATCCTCGCCGATAACCGTGTTGCCATCGAAGGCATCCTGCAAAGCCAGGGTAAAAATCCGACATGGGCCGGCCTGGTGCTGGCCATGGACGAATTGAATGATCGCCTGGGCGCCGCCTGGAGCCCGGTCAGCCACCTCAACGCCGTGTGCAACAGCGCCGAGCTGCGCGAAGCCTACGAGGCGTGCCTGCCGGCGTTGAGCGCCTACTCCACCGAGATGGGCCAGAACCGCGCGCTGTTCCAGGCCTTCGAAGCCCTGGCCAACAGCCCGGAAGCCGCCGGTTTCGACGTGGCGCAAAAAACCATCCTCGAACACTCCCTGCGCGACTTCCGCCTCTCGGGTATCGACTTGCCGCCTGAGCAGCAAAAACGTTACGCCGAAGTGCAGAGCAAGCTTTCCGAGCTGGGCAGCAAATTCTCCAACCAGCTGCTGGACGCCACCCAGGCGTGGACCAAGCACGTCACCGAGGAAGCCACCCTCGCCGGCCTGACCGATTCGGCCAAGGCGCAGATGGCCGCTGCCGCGCAGGCCAAAGGCCTCGACGGTTGGCTGATCACCCTTGAGTTTCCAAGCTACTACGCGGTCATGACCTACGCCCAGGACCGCGCCCTGCGTGAAGAAATCTACGCGGCCTACTGCACCCGTGCGTCAGACCAGGGCCCGAATGCCGGTCAGAACGATAACGGCCCGGTGATGGAACAGATCCTCGACCTGCGTCAGGAACTGGCCAAGCTCTTGGGTTACGCCTCGTTCTCCGAGCTGAGCCTGGCCACCAAGATGGCCGAGTCCAGCGACCAGGTGTTGAGCTTCCTGCGCGACCTGGCCAAGCGCAGCAAGCCGTTCGCTGCCCAGGACCTGCAACAGCTCAAGGCCTACGCCGCCGAACAAGGCTGCGCCGACCTGCAAAGCTGGGACAGCGGTTTCTACGGCGAAAAGCTGCGTGAGCAGCGCTACAGTGTGTCCCAGGAAGCCCTGCGCGCCTACTTCCCGATCGACAAGGTGCTGGGCGGCCTGTTCGCCATCGTGCAGCGTTTGTACGGCATCGAGATTGCCGAGCAAAAAGGCTTCGACACCTGGCACCCGGATGTTCGCCTGTTTGAAATCAAGGAAAACGGCCAGCACGTCGGGCGCTTCTTCTTCGACCTCTACGCCCGCGCCAACAAGCGTGGCGGTGCCTGGATGGACGGCGCGCGCGACCGTCGTCGTACCATCGACGGTGCGCTGCAAAGCCCGGTGGCGAACCTGGTGTGCAACTTCACTCCGGCCGACAGCGGCAAACCTGCCCTGCTGACCCACGATGAAGTGACCACCCTGTTCCACGAATTCGGCCATGGCCTGCATCACCTGCTGACCCGCGTCGAGCATGCCGGCGTGTCCGGTATCAATGGCGTGGCGTGGGATGCGGTGGAATTGCCAAGCCAGTTCATGGAGAACTGGTGCTGGGAGCCGGAAGGCCTGGCGCTGATCTCCGGCCATTATGAAAGCGGCGAGCCACTGCCCCAGGACCTTCTGGAAAAAATGCTCGCGGCGAAGAACTTCCAGTCCGGCCTGATGATGGTGCGCCAGTTGGAGTTCTCGCTGTTCGACTTCGAGTTGCATGCCACCCATGGTGATGGCCGCAGCGTGGCGCAGGTGCTCGAAGGCGTGCGCGATGAGGTGTCGGTGATGCGTCCGCCGGCCTACAATCGTTTTCCCAACAGCTTTGCGCACATCTTCGCTGGCGGTTATGCCGCGGGCTACTACAGCTACAAATGGGCCGAAGTGCTGTCGGCGGACGCCTTCTCCAAATTCGAAGAAGATGGTGTGCTCAATGCCGAGACCGGCCGTGCCTTCCGCGAGGCGATCCTGGCGCGCGGCGGTTCCCAGGCGCCGATGGTGCTGTTCGTCGACTTCCGCGGACGTGCCCCGTCGATTGACGCACTCTTGCGCCACAGCGGCCTGAGTGAGGACGCAGCAGCATGAGTGAAGGGCCTGTGATTACCAAAAAGCAATTTATCGCCGGGGCGGTCTGCCCGGCGTGCAGCGAACCGGACAAGTTGAAGATGTGGACCGAGGACAGCGTGCCGCATCGTGAGTGCGTGGCCTGCGGGTATACCGATACGCTGAATGATCAAGGTCTGTCGGTGCCCAAGGAATTGGGCACGCGGGTCAATACATCGGCGTTGAAAGCGCCGGACCCGAAGGTTCAGGCGGTGCAGTTTTTCCCTAACCCGAAGCTGAAGAAAGACTGACTCGTCTACCCCCTGGGAGTGCGTCTCAGGGGGTAACCAGCAGTGCGGTTTTTTCCTCGGCGAGCTCGTGATCCTTGCTCGCCGGGTTCAGCCAGCTGTTCATCGAGCACAGGGCAAAGGCGCTGGTGCTGCAATCGCCATTCGCCAAGGCTGTGCGCAACTTGTCGATATCGGCCCTCATCATGTAGCGAACGCCGTCCTTGAAGCCGTTACTGGTGCCGAAACCGCCCAGGGTCATCTCGTTCAACGCATCCTCCTTGCTCCATCCCTGGATCACCACGCGATACATCGCCGCCATCAGGCCAGTGCGGTCAGAGCCGTGCTTGCAATGCATCAGCACCGGGCCGTCAGCTTCCGCTTCCTTGATCGCCCTGAGTGCCGCCAGCACGTCAGAGTCATCCACATGGTTGGTGCGATAACTCAACTGAACCTGACGGATGCCTGGCGCCTTCAGCCAGTTGCTATCGGACTCGGGCAGGAAGTTGATCACGGTGCCGATCTTGAGCTGTTCCAGCAACGGCGCTGCCTTGCTATCCGGCAATGCGCTGCGATAGAGCGTGGGCGTCATTTGATGCAGGTTGTAGCGGTCGCCCACTGGCTGCGCCCATTCTGGAGAACGAAGGGACGTAGCGTCATCGGCCCGCGCAAAAGCTGTGGTGAACAGTGCCATGAACGCCAGGCCCAGGGCCGGCAACCAATGATGCTTGTACATGGGCGACGTCACCCTATAGGGAGTGGTTGATGGCGCCCAGAGTCGGTCACGGCGGGTCAAGGAGGTGTGAGGTGTGCGTCAAAGAATCGTGAATCCTCAATCTTTAGTCGCTGAAGCGATTCTCTCGATGCTTAGGCTGCTATCATTTGTAACTATTGTTTGCGCGCTGCGCTCTATCTCCCTGGATCGCCTGGATCCAGTTCGCCGCCCGACAACGCCAAGCCACTCCCTAGAAGCGGCTGATAACCCGTGACCACATGATGAGGTGCCACCATGTCTGATCAAGATCAAGACAACCCCCGGCGTGACTTTCTACGCAAATCCTTGACCTTGATCCCGGTGGTCACGGTTGCCAGCACCGGCCTTGGCGGTTCGATGCTGATGGCGACGCCTGCGCCGGTCGAGGCTGCGCCAGCCAAGCCTGCGGCCAGCGAAAAAGCCTACGAGCCAAGCTATTTCACTGCCGAGGAATGGGCGTTTATCAACGCTGCCGTCGAGCGTTTGATCCCGGCCGATGCCCAAGGCCCCGGCGCCCTGGAAGCTGGCGCGCCGGAGTACATCGACCGGCAGATGAACACGCCTTACGCCAGCGGTGCCCTGTGGTTCATGCAAGGCCCGTTTAATGCCGATGCGCCGCCGGAGATGGGCTGGCAGAGCAAATTGGTGCCCAAGGACATCTATCGCCTGGGTATTGCCGCGACGGATGCCTGGTCGAAGGCGTTCAACGGCAAAGTTTTTGCTGCGCAAGACAGCGCTACCCGAGACGATATGTTGCGGCGCCTGGAGGCGGGCGGCAGTGAGGTTACGGCACATTTTGACGCGGTGCCGCCGAAGATGTTCTTCAACCTGCTGCTGCAAAACACCAAGGAAGGCTTCTTCTGCGACCCGATCCATGGTGGCAACAAAGGCATGGTCGGCTGGACCATGATCGGCTTCCCCGGCGCCCGCGCCGATTTCATGGACTGGGTGGAACGCAACGAGCAGTACCCCTTCCCGGCAGTATCCATTCGCGGCGAGAGGGCATAAACGTGGCGACCATCATGAAGAAAGTGGATGCGGTGATTGTCGGCTTCGGCTGGACCGGCGCGATCATGGCCAAGGAGCTGACGGAAGCCGGACTGAACGTGCTGGCGCTGGAGCGCGGCCCGATGCAGGACACTTACCCGGACGGCAACTATCCCCAGGTCATCGACGAACTGACCTACAGCGTGCGTAAAAAACTCTTCCAGGACATCTCCAAGGAGACAGTGACGATTCGCCATAGCGTGAATGACGTTGCCTTGCCTAACCGTCAGCTCGGCGCGTTTTTGCCGGGTAACGGCGTGGGCGGTGCGGGCTTGCACTGGTCGGGCGTGCATTTCCGTGTCGATCCGATTGAACTGCGCATGCGCAGCCATTACGAAGAGCGCTACGGCAAGCATTTCATTCCCAAGGACATGACCATCCAGGACTTCGGCGTGAGCTACGAAGAGCTGGAGCCGTTTTTCGACTATGCAGAAAAAGTCTTCGGTACCTCAGGCCAGGCCTGGACCGTGAAAGGCCAGGTGGTGGGCGAAGGGCGTGGCGGCAACCCCTATGCGCCGGACCGTTCCAACCCGTTTCCGTTGGAAGCGCAAAAGAACACAGTCTCCGCACAGCTGTTTCAGAAAGCCGCCGCCAGCGTCGGGTACAAGCCCTACAACCTGCCGTCAGCCAATACCTCGGGGCCTTACACCAACCCCTACGGCGCGCAGATGGGCCCGTGCAACTTCTGCGGTTTTTGCAGCGGCTACGTGTGCTACATGTACTCCAAGGCCTCGCCGAACGTGAACATCCTGCCGGCGCTGCGCCAGGTGCCGAATTTCGAGCTGCGGCCCAACTCCCACGTGCTCAAGGTCAATCTGGACAGCACCAAGAGCAAGGCCACCGGCGTGACCTACATCGACGCCCAGGGCCGAGAGTGCGAACAACCGGCAGACCTGGTGATCCTCGGCGCGTTCCAGTTCCACAACGTGCGGTTGATGCTGCTGTCGGGCATCGGCAAGCCTTACGACCCGATGACCAATGAGGGTGTGGTGGGCAGGAACTTTGCCTACCAGAACATGGCCACCATCAAGGCGTTCTTCGACAAGGACACCCATACCAACAACTTTATCGGTGCCGGCGGCAATGGCGTGGCCATCGATGACTTCAACGCCGACAACTTCGATCACGGGCCCCATGGCTTTGTGGGCGGTTCGCCGATGTGGGTCAACCAGGCCGGCAGCCGGCCGATTGCCGGTACGTCCAACCCGCCCGGCACACCGGCCTGGGGCAGTGCCTGGAAGCGCGCCACCGCCGATTACTACACCCACCAGGTGTCGATGGATGCTCACGGTGCCCATCAATCCTACCGGGGTAACTACCTGGATCTGGATCCGGTCTACCGCGATGCCTACGGCCTGCCGCTGCTGCGCATGACGTTCGACTGGCAGGAAAACGACATCAAGATGAACCGCTTCATGGTCGAGAAAATGGGCAAGGTCGCCGAAGCGATGAACCCCAAGGCGATTGCGGTGCTGGGCAAAAAAGTCGGTGAGCACTTCAACACCGCGTCGTACCAGACCACCCACCTCAACGGTGGCGCGATCATGGGGACCGACCCGAAGACCAGTGCGCTGAACCGCTACTTGCAGTGCTGGGATGTACACAACGTGTTTGTCCCCGGCGCATCTGCTTTCCCACAGGGCTTGGGCTACAACCCTACAGGCCTGGTGGCGGCATTGACCTACTGGTCGGCCCGGGCGATCCGCGAGCAGTACCTGAAAAACCCCGGCCCGCTGGTTCAGGCATAAGGAGCGATGACCATGAAAGCATTTGTTATCGCGACGTTTGCCCTGCTCAGCAGCTGCTCGATCAGTGCCGCCGAAACCGACCTGATCAAGCAGGGCGAATACCTGGCCCGCGCCGGCGACTGCGTGGCCTGCCACACCGCCAAGGGCGGCAAACCGTTCGCCGGTGGCCTGCCGATGGAAACCCCCATCGGTGTGATCTATTCCACCAACATCACCCCGGACAAGACCGGCCTGGGCGACTACAGCTTCGAGGACTTCGACAAGGCCGTGCGTCACGGTGTCGCCAAGAGTGGTAGTACGCTTTACCCGGCGATGCCCTACCCGTCCTATGCGCGTGTCAGCGAAAGCGATATGCAGGCGTTGTATGCGTACTTCATGAAGGGCGTGGAACCGGTCGCCCAGGTGAACAAGGACAGCGACATTCCGTGGCCGTTGAGCATGCGTTGGCCGCTGGCGGCGTGGCGCTGGATGTTTGCCCCTGAGGTGGTGGATAAGCCTGTCGTGGCCGACGCAGACCCGGTGATCAGCCGTGGCGCCTACCTGGTGGAAGGCCTTGGCCACTGTGGCGCGTGCCATACACCACGCGCCCTGACCATGCAGGAAAAAGCCCTGAGCGCGACTGACGGCAAGGCCTTCCTGTCCGGCAGCGCGCCACTGGAAGGCTGGATCGCCAAGAGCCTGCGCGGTGACCACAAGGACGGCCTCGGCAGTTGGAGCGAGGCGCAGCTGGTGCAATTCCTCAAGACCGGTCGCAGTGATCGCAGTGCGGTGTTTGGCGGTATGAGCGACGTGGTCGTGCATAGCATGCAGTACATGTCCCAGGACGACCTGACCGCTATCGCCCGTTACCTCAAGAGCCTGCCGGCGGTGGACCCGCAGGACCAGCCGCACCAGTATGACAAGCAGGTGGCCGAGGCGCTGTGGAAGGGCGATGACAGCAAGCCCGGCGCCTCGGTGTACATCGACAACTGCGCGGCCTGCCACCGTACCGACGGCCATGGTTACACGCGGGTGTTCCCGGCGTTGGCGGGCAACCCGGTGGTGCAGACTGCGGACGCCACGTCGTTGATCAACATCGTGTTGAACGGCGGCACATTGCCGGCCACTCACACGGCACCGTCGACCTTTACCATGCCGGCGTTCGCCTGGCGTCTGTCGGACCAGGAAGTGGCGGATGTGGTCAGCTTCATCCGTGGCAGTTGGGGTAACCAGGGGGCCGCGGTGAAAGCCAGTGACGTGGCCGACCTGCGCAAGAACGACATGCGCACCACCTCGGGCGATGACCTGGGGCAGGTCACCCAAAAGCACTGACCGCCAGACGGCACTGGTCAGGAACCTCGCGCCTCGGTACTGTATATAAAAACAGTGTCGAGGCGCTTTCATGTCTACTCCGCTGCCGCCCCGTGGTCGGGGCACGGCCACCAACCTGCACAACCGCTTTGCGCCCACCGTCAGCGTGGCCGAGGACGACGGCTGGTACCAGGAAGTGCCGCCGACCCAGGGCACCGAAGTGCGCATCGAAACGGCCAAGACCATCATCACCCGCAACAACTCGCCGGACCTGCCGTTCGACCGCTCCATCAATCCTTACCGTGGCTGCGAACATGGCTGCATTTACTGCTATGCACGGCCCAGCCATGCCTATTGGGACATGTCGCCGGGGCTGGATTTCGAAACCAGGCTGATCGCCAAGAGCAACGCGGCCGACGTGCTGGAGCAGCAGTTGTCGAAGCCGGGCTATGTGTGTGCGCCGATCAACCTGGGTTCCAACACCGACCCGTACCAGCCTATCGAGCGCGAGTACAGGATCACCCGGCAAACCCTCGAGGTGCTGCTGCGTTATCGGCACCCGGTCACCATCATTACCAAGGGCTCGTTGATCCTGCGCGACCTGGACCTGCTGGCGGAGCTGGCCAGGCAACGCCTTGTGGCGGTGATGATCAGCCTCACCAGCCTGGATGATGAGCTCAAGCGCATCCTGGAGCCGCGCACCGCCGCGCCCAAGGCGCGGTTGCGGGCCATACGGGTGATGCGCGGGGCGGGCATCCCGGTGGGCGTGCTGTGCTCGCCGATGATCCCGATGATCAACGACAGCGAGTTGGAAAGCCTGCTCACCGAAGCCCATGCCGCCGGTGCGCAGAGTGCGGCGTACATGATGTTGCGCCTGCCGCTGGAGGTGGCGCCGCTGTTCGAGGAGTGGCTGGCGGCGCATTACCCGCAGCGTGCGGCCCATGTCATGAGCCTGGTGCGCCAGGTGCGCGGTGGTGAGGTCTACGACAGTCGGTTCGGCGTCCGCATGCGGGGCGAGGGGCCGTTCGCCGACCTGCTGGCCCAGCGCTTCAGCAAGGCGATCAAACGCCTGGGGCTCGATCGCAGAGAAGGCTTCAATCTGGATTGCACGGCGTTCTGTCCACCGGGCAGACAGATGGCATTGTTGTAGACTGAAAAGGCAGAATGCACCGTTCCTGTAGGAATAGTCGCGTTTTGATATCACTGAAACCCGCGATCTAGAGCGGTTCATTCAGTTTGAGTTAAGTTTCGGTGGTTACCTTGTTCAGCGAGTGACTGATGAGTCGGCAGCCTGGTTTGTGGCTTTTACAACTATTTCACTGGCCTGGCGTCGAACTGACCTGAAAACTCCCCTGCATTAATCAAGAGGATGAATCATGAGTGACAAGGATAAACAGCCGTTGGCTGCGTCGGCTTCAGCCCCTCAGGTGGCAGAGTCTGCCGATGCAGCGCTAAAACATATCGTTGACGGCTTTTTGCATTTCCATCACGACGTCTTCCCTCAGCAGGAAGAACTCTTCAAGAAACTCGCCACGGCCCAGAGCCCACGGGCGATGTTCATTACCTGCGCCGACTCGCGCATCGTGCCTGAGCTGATTACCCAAAGCTCTCCCGGCGACCTGTTCGTGACCCGCAACGTCGGTAACGTCGTGCCGCCTTATGGGCAGATGAACGGCGGTGTCTCCACTGCCATCGAGTACGCGGTACTGGCCCTGGGTGTGCAGCACATCATCGTGTGCGGGCACTCCGATTGTGGCGCCATGCGCGCGGTCCTCAACCCCGCCAGCCTGGAGAAGATGCCAACGGTAAGGGCCTGGCTGCGGCACGCCGAAGTCGCCAAGTCCATGGTCGAGGACAACTGCGACTGTGCCAACGAAGGCGAGAGCATGAAAGTGCTCACCGAAGAAAACGTCATCGCCCAACTGCAGCATTTGCGTACCCATCCTTCGGTGGCGTCGCGCATGGCCAACGGTCAGCTGTTTATTCACGGCTGGATCTACAACATCGAGACCAGTGAAATTCGAGCCTACGATGCTGATCAGTCGGCGTTCCGACCGTTGAGCGGCGAAGGGCCGATTCCTTCCGCGACGCCTAAAGCGCGCTTCTAAACACTTCCCTGCCGGGTAAAGCGGTGGCTGCCATGGATGCAGCCAGGCTTTGCCGCGCCCGGCGAATACCTCGGGAGAGCCATCATGCGTGCTGCTCAATTGAAAGCTGTATTGCCACGGGAGCTGCTCGCCTCCGTGGTTGTGTTTCTGGTCGCCCTGCCCCTGTGCATGGGGATCGCCATCGCGTCCGGCATGCCGCCGGCCAAGGGCCTGATCACCGGGATTATCGGTGGCCTGGTGGTGGGCTGGCTGGCGGGTTCGCCGCTGCAGGTCAGCGGCCCGGCAGCGGGGCTGGCGGTCTTGGTGTTCGAGCTGGTGCGCCAGCACGGGATGCTGATGCTCGGGCCGATCCTGCTGCTGGCCGGCTTCCTGCAACTGGTGGCCGGGCGCCTGCGCCTGGGTTGCTGGTTCCGCGTCACGGCGCCGGCGGTGGTGTACGGGATGCTGGCGGGGATCGGCGTATTGATTGTGCTATCGCAGATCCATGTGATGCTCGACGGTGCGCCCAAGCCCTCAGGGCTGGATAACCTGGCGGGCTTCCCCGCCGCGCTGGCGGAGGCGATTCCTACCTTGGGTGGCGGCCTGGGTTGGCAGGCCGGATTGCTCGGGTTGTCGACGATGCTGGTGATGTACCTGTGGGATAAATTCCGTCCGCAAACCCTGCGTTTCGTGCCGGGAGCCCTGTTGGGCGTGGGCCTGGCAACGGTGGCCAGCCTGGTGCTGGCGTTGCAGGTCAAGCGTGTGGAAGTCCCGGAGAATCTCGCCGACGCCATCGATTGGCTGCGTCCCAGCGACCTGTTGAGCCTGGCTGACCCTCAGTTGTTGATCGCTGCGTTTGCGGTGGCGTTTATCGCCAGTGCCGAAACCCTGCTCTCTGCGGCAGCGGTCGACCGCATGCACAGCGGCCAGCGTTCTGATTTCGATAAGGAATTATCCGCCCAAGGTGTGGGCAACATGCTGTGCGGCCTGGTGGGTGCCCTGCCGATGACCGGTGTGATCGTGCGCAGCTCGGCCAACGTGCAGGCCGGTGCCACCACGCGGTTGTCAGCGATGTTCCATGGCGTATGGCTGTTGGGGTTCGTACTGTTGCTGTCGAGCGTGCTGCAAAGCATTCCTGTGGCAAGCCTGGCGGGTGTGTTGGTGTACACCGGGATCAAGCTGGTGGACATCAAGGCCTTCAAGGCCCTCGGTCGTTATGGGCGTATGCCGATGTTTACCTACGCGGCCACGGCGTTGGCGATCATTTTCACCGACCTGCTGACCGGTGTGCTGGTGGGCTTCGGGCTCACACTGGTCAAGCTGGCGCTCAAGGCCTCGCGCCTGAAAGTCAGTCTGATCGACCTGCCCCTGGAGGGGGAAATGGAGCTGCGTTTGACCGGTGCGGCGACTTTCCTGAAAGTGCCGGCGTTGACCCAGGTGCTGGCGACGGTGCCTCCGGGCACGACTGTGCACGTACCGCTGAGTAACCTGAGTTATATCGACCATTCCTGCCTGGAGTTGCTGGAGGAGTGGGGCCGGGCGAATGCGGCCAAGGGCTCGAGGCTGGTGATCGAGGCGCGTGGGTTGAAGCGCAGGCTCGAAGGCCGGGTCAGGACGACGACAGGGATCGGCTCGGCGCCCTCAATCGGCTGAGGGAGTGGGATCAACATGTGGGAGGGGGCTTGCCCCGGTACAAACCGGGGACATCGTTTACATTTCTAACCGGGGACATGGTTTACAGGCTAATACGCATGATCAGGAGGTAACTGATCATGCCCTGGAACCAAGAGTCCCCCATGAATCAAAGAATCAAGCTGGTAGCTGATTGGCTTTCTGGCAACTTCACTAAAAGTCAGTTGGCACGCCGCTTTGACGTTAGCCGACCTACCGTCGATAAGTGGATTGCCCGGCACGACGGCGATTTGAGGTCTTT